>NZ_DLMO01000130.1:19297-19486 GCF_002479325.1 Brevundimonas sp. UBA7534 | reverse complement strand
AGCGTGTTCGTGGTGCTGGGGATGCTCACGGCGGCCTTCTGGATGGTCGACGGCGGGCGGATGGTGCAGGCCGGGGGAGGGGGTCCGGTCGTGCTGGGCGCCGTCGTCGGGATGCTCGTGTCCAGCGCGGTGTGGCTGCGTGTGGCACACCGGCGGGAGCCGCGCGACGCCTTCGACGTCTGAGCTCGC
>NZ_DLMO01000130.1:2126-19006 GCF_002479325.1 Brevundimonas sp. UBA7534 | reverse complement strand
CCGGGCCGGTGACGGCGCGTCTGCGGGCCTCGGCGGGAGGGGCACCACGCACGACGACGGCGGCCCGCCTCCTCGAGGTGAGGAGACGGGCCGCCGTCGTGGTGCGGGGGATCAGAACTGGCGGGCCAGGATGGCCTCCTTCACCTCGGAGATCGCCTTGGTCACCTGGATGCCGCGGGGGCACGCGTCGGTGCAGTTGAAGGTCGTGCGGCAGCGCCACACGCCCTCCTTGTCGTTCAGGATCTCCAGGCGCATGTCGCCGGCCTCGTCACGCGAGTCGAAGATGAACCGGTGCGCGTTGACGATGGCGGCCGGGCCGAAGTACTGGCCATCCGTCCAGAACACCGGGCAGGACGAGGTGCACGCGGCGCACAGGATGCACTTCGTGGTGTCGTCGTAGATCGCCCGGTCGGCCTGGGACTGGTAGCGCTCCTTGGTGGGCGCGTGGCCCTCGGCGACCAGGAACGGCATGATCTCGCGGTAGGACTGGAAGAACGGGTCCATGTCCACGATCAGGTCCTTCTCCACCGGCAGGCCCTTGATGGGCTCCACCAGGATGGGCTTGGACAGGTCGAGGTCCTTCAGGAGCGTCTTGCAGGCCAGGCGGTTGCGGCCGTTGATGCGCATGGCGTCGGAGCCGCACACGCCGTGGGCGCAGGAGCGGCGGAACGACAGGGTGCCGTCGTGGTCCCACTTGACCTTGTGCAGGGCGTCCAGCACGCGGTCGGTGCCGTACATGGTCAGGCGCCACTCGTCCCAGTAGGACTCCTCGGAGGACTCCGGGAGGTAGCGGCGGACCTTGAGCACGATGTCGAAGCTCTCGACCTCGCCTGCGCCGCCGCCGGCGGACTGGGTCTGCGCCTGGGCCACGGGGGCCTCGGTCTCGGTTGCTGAGTGGCTCATCAGTACTTACGCTCCATCGGCTGGTAACGGGTCACGACGACGGGCTTGGTCTCGAAGCGGATGCCCTTGACGCCCTCCATCTCCGCGGTCTCGTCACGGTAGATCATGGTGTGCGCCATGAAGTTCTCGTCGTCGCGGTCGGGGTAGTCCTCGCGGGCGTGGGCGCCGCGCGATTCCGTGCGGTTCAGGCCCCCCTCGATGGTGACCAGGGCCTGGGCGATCAGGTTGTCGTACTCCAGGGTCTCGACCAGGTCGGTGTTCCAGATCAGGCCGCGATCCGTGGTCTTGATGTCGGCGCCGGCGGCGTCGATCGCGCGTAGCTTGTCGACGCCCTGCTGCAGGGTCTCGCCGGTGCGGAACACGGCCGCGTCGGCCTGCATGGCGCGCTGCATCGACAGGCGCAGCTCGGCGGTCGGGGTCGAGCCGTTCGCGTTGCGGAAGCGGTCCAGACGGGCCAGGTGTTCGTCGGTCTGGGCCTTCGAGGCCGTCGGCACGGCCGAGGCCTTGTCCACCACCTCGCCGCAGCGCAGGCCGACGGCGCGGCCGAACACCACCAGGTCGGTCAGGGAGTTCGAGCCCAGGCGGTTGGCGCCGTGCACCGAGACGCAGGCCGCTTCGCCCACCGCCATCAGGCCCGGAACCACGCTGTCGGGGTTGCCGTCGCGCAGGGTCAGCACCTCGCCGTGATAGTTCGTGGGGATGCCGCCCATGTTGTAGTGGACGGTCGGCAGGACCGGGATCGGCTCCTTGGTCACGTCGACGCCGGCGAAGATCTTGGCCGATTCCGAGATGCCCGGCAGGCGCTGGTGCAGGATCTTGGGATCCAGGTGGTCCAGGTGCAGGAAGATGTGGTCCTTGTTCGGACCCACGCCGCGGCCTTCGCGGATCTCGATGGTCATGGATCGCGAAACCATGTCGCGCGGGGCCAGGTCCTTCACGGTCGGCGCATAGCGCTCCATGAAGCGCTCGCCTTCCGAGTTGGTCAGATAGCCGCCCTCGCCGCGCGCGCCCTCGGTGATCAGGCAACCGGCGCCGTAGATGCCGGTCGGGTGGAACTGGACGAACTCCATGTCCTGCAGCGGCAGGCCGGCGCGCAGCACCATGGCGTTGCCGTCGCCGGTGCAGGTGTGGGCGCTGGTGGCCGAGAAGTAGGCGCGGCCGTAACCGCCGGTCGCCAGCACCACCATCTTGGCGCGGAACTGGTGCAGCTGGCCGGTGTCGAGCTGCAGCGCGGTGACGCCGGTGCAGGCGCCGTCCTGCATGATCAGGTCCAGCGCGAAATATTCGATGAAGAACTTCACCTCGCGGCGCACGGATTGGCCGTACAGGGTGTGCAGGATGGCGTGGCCGGTGCGGTCGGCGGCGGCGCAGGTGCGCTGCACCGGGCCTTCGCCGAAGTTGCGGGTCATGCCGCCGAAGGCGCGCTGATAGATCTTGCCCTCGTCCGTCCGGCTGAAGGGCACGCCCCAGTGTTCCAGCTCATAGACGGCCTTGGGGGCGTTGCGGACCAGATATTCGATGGCGTCTTGGTCGCCCAGCCAGTCCGACCCCTTGACGGTGTCGTACATGTGCCACTGCCAGCTGTCCTCGCCCATGTTGCCGAGGCTGGCGGAGATGCCGCCCTGGGCCGCCACCGTGTGGCTCCGTGTCGGAAAAACCTTGGTGACGCAGGCGACCTTCAGCCCCTGCTGGGCGGCGCCCAGGGCCGCGCGCAGGCCCGAACCGCCGGCGCCGACGACGACGACGTCGTATTCGTGATCGATAAGCTCGTATGCAGCCATGACGGGATCAGACTCCGGCCGGCAGCGGGGCCGAGCCCAGCGCCAGACGCACGATGAAGAAGACGCTGGCGGCCGCCAGCAGGAAGCAGGCGATGTTCACCACGGCCAGCAGCAGGGCCTTGTTGCCCGGCCGGTGGATGTAGTCCTCCACGATGACCTTCCAGGCCAGGGCGGCGAAGCCGCAGAAGGCCACGGCGGCAAGGACCGCCAGCGTGGCGTTCAGTCCGTTGGCGAACCAGGCGGCCACGACGCCGTAGTCGGCGCCGGCCAGGGTGACGGCGCTGGAGGCGACCCACAGGCTGAGCGGCATCAGCGCCGCCAGCAGCAGTTTCTCGATGGTCCACTCGCCGGCGCCGTGGCGCTCGGAAATCTTGACGCGGTTCCTGAATTTGGCCGGGCTGCTCACAGCGAGACCCTCCCCGTGGCGAACAAGGCGATCCAGAACAGCACCGCCAGCGGGATCGGCCCCCAGACAGCGATGGTGGACAGAAGATTGGCCGGCTTGATCGTCAAGGCCGCGCCCGTGTCGTTGATCAGGTGGCGCAGGCCGTTGAGGATGAAGGAGAACAGCACCACGGTCAGGCCGAAGCCGATGAACAGGCCCAGCGGCGATCCGGCGAAGGCCAGCGCCCCGGCGTAGGCGTCCGGCCCGGCGGCGGCCGCGGCCAGCCAGGCCAGGGCGATCAGCGCGGCGACCGTCATGGCGCCGATGGTCACGCGGAACAGGATCGACGCGGCCATGGTGATGTGCCAGCGCCAGACGCTGATGTGGGGGGAGAGGGGTCGAACGTGACCGTTCGGCTGGGTGACGAAACGGCCGGTCTGGTCGTCGCGCGCATCCCCCGACGTCGGGTTGGGATGAGTCATGCGAATCGTTCTCAAAAGCGAATGAATTCAATCGCCGTGTGCGGTTGCGAAGGCTTTAGTGATCCGCGCGCGGCGGTGTCAACAAACGGCTTCAACAAGTGTTGCGGAGACGGCCCGTCGCGGCGGCGATCACGTTTGCGCGCATCCGCCGCCGGGGGTTGCGGCGGGCGGGGCGGCTTTGGCAGGGTAAGTCCATGATCTGGTTCGCCTTCGCCCCCGCCCTCGCCGCCGGCCTGACCCTCCAGACCCCTTACGGCGCCCTGGAGGCGACGCCGGAAACCTATCAGCCGCCGGTGGTGCGGCCGTTCGAGCCGCCCTCCGACTTTGGTCGCGAACAGGCCGAGGGCGATTCCGGCGACGCGGCCCATCGCCGTCCCCTGACCCAGCCGGTCGTGGTCGGCGCCTATGTCGGCAGCTACGAGACCAGCCCCAGCGACGCCGAGGCCGCCTACGACCAGGGCGTGGCCCAGGCCGAGATCACCATGGACAGCCGCGCGGGGCCTCTGGACGGACGCTGGCGGGTGCTGGACGCCGAAGGGCGGCCGCTGATGTCGCTGGCCCTGACGGACCTGGGCGGCGGGCGCCGGGTCGAGGGGGCCTGGCGGCGACTGGACCCGCGCCTCGCCAAGGACGACGGCGGCGTGGCCGGGCCGGCGCGGACCGACGGAGCGACCACGGTGGTTCCGGTCGGGACCGGCACGCTTCGCCTGCACGCGTCGGACAGGGGCTGGACCGGGGTTCTGGTCCAGGGCGCGCACCGCCGGCCCGTGACGGTGGCGCGGCCGGGCTGACGCTCGCCTCCGCCGATCCGCCACCCTATATGTGACGAATGACAGACCTGACCCCCCGTCCCGTCCTTCGACTGCATCCCGCCCAGCGCGACGACATCGGCGACCTGACGACGCGCCGCCCGGTGCCGGGGCCGGGCCTGGAACAGGTCGATCCCTTCCTGTTCCTGAACCACCACGGACCCCAGACCTATCCGCCGAACAACCGCGGCCTGCCGTTCGGGCCGCATCCGCATCGTGGGTTCGAGACCGTCACCTTCATCCTGGACGGCGAGCTGGCGCACAACGATTCCGGCGGCGGGGAGAGCATCATCAAGGCGGGCGGCGTCCAGTGGATGACCGCCGGCTCGGGCCTGATCCACGCCGAACTGTCGCCGGCCGCCTTCAAGCGCGACGGCGGGCCGATGGAGATCCTGCAGCTGTGGGTCAATCTGCCGTCGCGGCTGAAGATGACGCGGCCGAACTACGTGGGCCTGCAGGCCGCGGACATTCCGACCTTCGTGACCGACGCCGGCGTGACGGTCGAGCCGGTCTCTGGCCAGTGGCAGGGGCGGCCCGCGCCGATCCAGTCGCTGATCGACGTGAACCTGGCGGTGCTGCGCCTGCCGGCCGGATCGCGCTTCGTCGAGCCGGCGGCGGCCGACCGCAACGTCTTTCTCTATGTGGTCAAGGGCCAGGTCGAGGTGGCCGGGACGGCGGTTCCGCAATGGAATCTCGCGGCGCTGGGCGACGGAACGGCCGTGGAGATCGCGGCCGTCTCCGACGCCGTGGTCCTGCTGGGCCACGCCCGGCCGATCGGCGAGCCGGTCTTCAGCCACGGTCCGTTCGTGATGAACACCCGCGAGGAGATCATCGCCGCGATCCAGGACTATCAGGCCGGGAAGTTCGGCCCGCCGCCGGCCGTCTAGAGCCTCAGCTCTTCCACCGCAGGGTGGTGGGCTGGATCGGATTGACGAAGGCGCGGTCCTCGGCCCGGCTGCGGATCCATTCGCGCTTCAGCTGCTGGTACCACTTGGCCTGTTTGTCGGCGTCGTCGATCCAGATCAGCGCCGGGTCGTAGCGCAGGCCCTCGTTCTGCAGGTTCACCATGCCGCCGTCCTGCTTCAGGAAGGCGACCACGCCCATCCGCAGGAAGGGCTTGGCAAGGCCGAACACCCAGTGGTCGGACCAGAAGATCTGGGTGATGCGCGTCCGGGTCTCGGTGATCGGGGTCAGGCAGGTCAGGGCCAGCACCTGCTTTTCGCCCACCTGGATGTGCTCCCAGCGGAAGCCTGGCAGGCGGAAGGTGATCTCGGTCGCCGGGGCGCCGCCCAGGATCTTGTAGAGGCGGCTGTTCGACGACGGGGCGTGGCGCGTCATGGCCCAGCCGTGCTCGACCGGGGCGAAGGCCTTGGCCTTCTCGTGCATCGAATGCTCGGACCGCCACCACCATTGCTGGTGGACATAGGGGCCGTGGGCGGGGTCCATCAGGCCGACGACGGCGTGGTCGATGTGGCTGTCGAAATCCATCGCCTCGACCAGACGGGCCTCGCCGACCGCGCCGGGGAAGACCGGCGGCTCGTGGTCCGGGGCCATCGGATTGCGCGCGTCCGAGGCCATCCAGACGAAGACCAGGCCCTGCTGTTCGCGCACCGGATAGGACCGCACGCGGATGCGGTCGGTGTCGAACGCCTGCTCCTCGACCAAAGACGGAATGGCCGCGCAGACGCCGTCGGGGCGGAAGCGCCAGCCGTGATAGGGGCATTCGACCGTCTCGCCCTCGCCGGGCTTGTCCACCAGCCGACCGGCCGACAGGGGCGCGGCGCGGTGCGGACAGATGTCGCGCATCGCATAGACCTGGCCCGCGCGGGTGCGGCCGATCAGCACCGGCTCGCCCATGATCTCGTGGCGCTTCAAGGAGGCGGGGGCGACGTCGCGGGCCAGGGCGACGAAATACCAGGCGTCGGTCACGAACCCCTTGCCGAAGGCGGCCGGCGGGGCCTTGGCGGCGGGGGCCTCGGCCCGGGACGGCTGGACGGGATCGGCGGCGTCGGTCTTCATGCAGCCTGTCTAACAGAGGGATGCGGGATCTGTCGCCCGCCTCGTATAAAGCGCTTTACATCGCAAAGTTGGCGAGCCATGTTGGCGCCGTCAAAAGGGGAGCAACACCATGATCCGATCCGCCATTCTCGCCGTCCTGATGCTGGGCGCCGCGCCCGCCGCCTTGGCTCAGGACGCGACCGCCGCCCACGGCCATCAGCACGCCGCCTTCGCCTCCGACCGGATCCATGTCCGGGTCGACGGCGACCTGGACGGGCGCGACATCATCCTGATCCCCGGCCTCAGCTCCTCGCCCGAGATCTGGCAGGAGACGGTCGATCATCTGACGGCCCAGGACGGCGTGGGCTGGCGCGTCCACCGCATCCACGTCCAGGGCTTCGCCGGGGCGCCGGCCGAGGGCAACGCCCAGACGGGGGACGCGCCCGGCCTGGTCGCCGCCCCGGTCGCCGAGGAGATCGCCCGCTACATCCGCGAGAACAATCTGTCCCGCCCCGCCGTCGTCGGTCATTCCATGGGCGGGACCATCGGCCTGATGCTGGCCGCGCGCCATCCGGACCTGGTCGGGCGGCTGATGGTCGTGGACATGGTGCCCTTCATGGGGGCGATGTTCGGCCCTCCGGGGACGACGGCCGAGAGCGTGACCCCGGTCGCGGACCAGATCTGGGCGGCCCAGGCGAACAGCCCGCGCGAGGCCTACATCCCGCAGGCCACGACCGCCATCAACGGCATGATCAACACCGAATCCCGCCGCGAAGAGGCGCTGGAGGACATGCGCGAGAGCGACCAGAAGGTGTCCGCCGCCGCCTTCCGCGAACTGATCGTCACCGACCTGCGGCCCGAACTGTCGAAGATCACGGCGCCGACCGAGGTGCTTTACGTCAAGTTCAACGACCCGCGCATGACGCCGGAGCTGACGGACACCATCTACCGCATGTCCTTCGCCGACCTGTCCGGCGCCCAGCTGAAGCGCATCGACGACAGCGCCCACTTCATCATGTTCGACCAGCCCGAGGCCTTCTACACCGAGCTGGACGCTTTCTTGGCGCGATGACCCATCCGGCGGCGGATCGGATCGTCGGCCTGTATCAGGACAGGGCGGCCGAGTGGATCCTCGACAGAGGCGACCGTCTCTACCGCGGCCACGGAGGCCCGGGCGAAACGGTCTGGCTGGATCGCTTCCTCCATGGATTGGGTGAGAGCGCCTCGATCCTGGACGTCGGCTGCGGGTCCGGCTGGCCGATCGGCGCCGCCCTGCTCGCGCGGGGGCACCGGGTGACGGGGCTGGACGCGTCACCCGCGCTGATCGCCCACGCCAGAGAGACCCTGCCACGGGGCGTCTGGGAAGTCGGCGACATGCGCGGCGGCCTGCCCGAGGGCGACTTCGAGGGCGTTCTGGCCTGGCACAGCCTCTTCCACCTGACTCCGGCCGCGCAGGGCCGGACCTTGCCCGAGCTCGCTCGTCGCGTCGCCCCCGGGGGCCGGCTGATGTTCACCTCCGGGCGGGCGCATGGCGAGACCATCGGCCAGTGGAGGAACGAGCCGCTGTATCACGCCAGCCTCGACCCCGAGGCCTATCGCACGCTGCTGAGGCTTGCCGGCCTGACGGTGGAGATCGACGGCGAGACAAGCGACGGCGTCTGGCTGGCGCGGCGCGCCTTTCTTTCGGCCGAATAACGCCTCACGGTCGCGTGATGTCGGCGGGGCCGTTTCGGCGGCGCTTCATACGGGATACATACCCGTGGAGCTAAACCCGCCTGAGCGCGGCATCTGAGGATAAACATGGCGGGTCCAGGGGCGGGTCAAGGACAGGGCGACGGCAGGCCCAGGCGCTCGGTGCTCCAGCGTCTGATCTACTGGGGCGCGGTCCTGGCGGTGTGGGGGCTGATCTTCCTGGTGGTCTTCTTCGCCGTGTTCGCGCGCGGCCTGCCCGACACCTCCAGCCTCTACGACGTCGATCGCCAGCCCTCGATCACCTATCTGGATCGCAACGGCGCGCTGATCGCCACGCGCGGCACCCAGATGGCGCCGCCGGCGGACCTGGACGCCCTGCCGGACTATGTGCCGGCGGCCTTCATCGCCATCGAGGACCGGCGCTTCTACCATCACCCCGGCTTCGACCCCGTCGGCATGATGCGCGCGGCGGCGGCCAACATGCGCGCGGGCCGCGTGGTGCAGGGCGGCTCGACCCTGACGCAGCAGCTGGCCAAGAACCTGTTCCTGACGCCGGACCAGAACATGCGCCGCAAGGTGCAGGAACTGATGCTGGCCGTCTGGCTGGAGATGAAGTTCACCAAGAAAGAGATCCTGGCCCTCTATCTGAACCGGGTCTATTTCGGCGCCGGCGCCTATGGCATCGAGGCGGCGTCGCAGCGCTATTTCGACAAGTCCGCCAACGACCTGACCATCGGCGAGGCCGCCCTGCTGGCGGGGCTGCTGAAGGCGCCGTCGCGCTATTCGCCCCTGTCCGAAAGCGAGCGGGCGGCCACGCGCGCCACCGTCGTGCTGAACGAGATGGAGGAGGCCGGCGTCATCACCGCGGCCCAGCGCGAACAGGCCGTGACCCAGCCGGTCATCGTCTCGCGCACCCTGGCGACCCAGCACGCCCAGTATTTCATCGACTGGCTGGACAAGTCGATCCGCGGCCTGGTCGGCGAGCCGACCGAGGACATGATCGTCGAGACCACCCTGGACCTGACCCTGCAGACCGCCGCCGAACGTTCGGTGCGCCGCATCCTGGACCGGGACGAGGGACGGGGCGTGGAGCAGGCGGCCCTGGTGGCGCTGGACGGCGACGGCCGGGTGCGGGCCATGATCGGCGGCGCCTCCTACGCCGACAGCCAGTTCAACCGTGCGGTGGACGCCCGCCGCCAGGCCGGCTCGGCCTGGAAGCCGTTCGTCTACTTGGCCGCGCTGGAGGCGGGCTACACGCCCCAGACCCCGGTGGTGGACGAACCGATCACCATCGGCAACTGGTCGCCGCGCAACTATTCGGGGACCTTCTCTGGCCCCATGACCCTGGCCCAGGCCGTGGCCCAGTCGACCAATACCGTGGCCGCCTCGGTGGCCGACCAGATCGGCCGCGACAGCGTGGCCCGCGCCGCGCGCCGCCTGGGCATCGAGAGCCGCATCGGCCTGGAGCCGGCCATGGCCCTGGGCGCGGTCGAGGTCTCTCCGCTGGAGATGGCGGGGGCCTATGACGCCTTCGCCAACGGCGGGCGCCGGGTCGAACCCTATGGGGTCAGCCGCATCCGCACGCCGCAAGGCCGGGTCATCTACCAGCGCTCCAATCCCGAGACGGGCCAGGCGATCAACAACCCGCCGCTCTATTATCTGAACGAGATGCTGCGCGGGGTGGTCACCTCGGGCAGCGGGCGCGGCGCGGCCATCGCGGGGCGCGATCTGGCGGGCAAGACCGGCACGACCTCGGACTACAAGGACGCCTGGTTCGTCGGCTACACCGGCGGCTTCGTCGCCGCCGTCTGGGTCGGCAAGGACGACAACACCGCGATGCGCGGCGTGACCGGCGGCTCGTCGCCCGCCGCCATCTGGAAGGGCTTCATGGAGGCGGCCCTGCCGCGCCTGAACGCCCCGCGCATTCCCGACGGTCCCGCCATGCCCGAGGGCTGGCAGGCGCCCGACCCGGTCGGCGACCTGCTGTCCAACCTGGGCGACGGCCAGCCGGTCGAGCCGGTCGATCCCGGCCAGGGCGATCCCTACGCCCCGCAACCGGCGCAGACCCCGCCGCAGCCGACGCCCGGCCAGCCGCCCATCGTGCGCCCGACCTCGCCCCAGCCGGCCCAGCCGCGCGAGCCCGAGCAACAGGTCGACGGCCGCCTGCCGCCCGAACGCCGCCAGGAGCCGCTGTTCTACTGAGACCGGCCGCCGCCTTGCATCGACAAGGCATCGGCTGTAGACGGCCCGCTCCTGTTGGGGAGTAGCTTCCGGCGTCCGAAGCCGGGGTCGTATCAACACATTCGCCGCCGTCCTCTCCGACGTCGGCGTGGTGCGACCAGCGGAACACCGTTTCCGCCTAGCGAGACCAGCGCTTCCCGCGGCCGCGCCGGCCGGAGCGGGGGCGTTGAGTCTCGTGTCCGGCGGAGTGTTTCGATGACCCCAGGCGCCATCGCGGTCCTGTCGCTCAGCATGTCCACCGACGCCTTCGCCGCGGCGGTCGGTCGGGGGGCCGCGCATCGCCCGGCGCTGGGCCAGGCGCTGCGCGCCGGTCTGGTGTTCGGCGTCATCGAAGCCATCACGCCGATCATCGGCTGGAGCCTGGGGCTGATCGCCGCCGGCCTGATCCAGCAGATCGACCACTGGATCGCCTTCGCCCTGCTGGCCGTCGTCGGCGCGCATATGATCAAGGAAGGCTTGTCCAAGCCGGACGCGGAGGACGAGGGCGCGCCGTCCCGCCGCGGCGGCCTGCTGGCCCTGGTCGCCACCGCCGTGGGCACCAGCATCGACGCCGCCGCCGTGGGCGTGGGCCTGGCCTTCATCGGGGCCGACATCTGGATCATCGCCGCCTCGATCGGCTTCACCACCTTCGTTCTGACGACCACCGGGATGCTGATCGGCAAGGCGGTCGGCGTGCGCTTCGGCAAGACGGCGGAGCTGCTGGGCGGCGTGGCCCTGATCGGCATCGGCCTGCTGATCCTGGCCGAGCATCTGGGCTGGATCGGCGGCCTGGCGTCCTAGCGCCCCACGGCGTGAAGCGCGGCGCCGTGGTCGCGCAGCCAGCGGCGCAAGGGGCGGTGATCGCCGACCAGTCGTTCCACCACCGCCCAATAGGCCGGGCTGTGGTCGGCGTGGACCAGATGGCCGACCTCGTGCGCGGCCAGATAGTCGATCACCGGCGGCGGGGCCATCACCACCCGCCAGGAATAGCGGATGGTGCGGTTGTGCGGGCTGCACGAGCCCCAGCGCGAGCGGGTGTCGGCGATCGACACCTTGACCGGCCCCTGTCCCAGCGCGCGCAGGTGATGCTCGGTGCGTTCGACCAGAACGTCGCGCGCCAGTCGTTTCAGCAGGTTCTCGACGCGCCGGGCGTAGGCCTCGCCCTCGCCGCCCGATCGGATGACCGTTCCGTCCTCGACCAGGCGTGCGGCCCCCGCGCCGGGCGTGGCCTCCAGCCGCACCGGCCGGCCTTTGAGGGAGATCACCTGCCCCGGCTCCAGCGGTCGGCCAGGGGGCCGCGTCGCAAGACGTTCGGAAATCCACACGCCCTTGGTCCGGGCGAAGGCCACGGCCTGGGCCAGGCCGCGCTCGCTGGGCGCGATCACCACCGCCTCGCCGGCGCGCGCGTCGATCCGCACCGACAGGCGCCGGGCGCGCGGATTGACCGACAGCCTCAGGACGGGGCCGGCGCCGCCCCCCTCGTCAAGCGGCAGTCGCTGGCCGTCGCGGTACGCCAAGGGTCTTCTCGTTGCTGGCGATGAAGTCGCGCACGCGGGGATAGATTTCGTCTCGGAAGCGGCGGCCGTTGAACACGCCGTAGTGGCCGACCCGGGGCTGGACGTACAGCTGGCGGCGGTCGTCGGGCACGTTGGGGCACAGGCCATGCGCCGCCTGGGTCTGGCCGACGCCGGAGATGTCGTCCTTCTCGCCCTCCACCGTCATCAGGCCGATGTCGACGATCTTCGTCAGATCCACCTTGCGCCCGCGATGCTCCAGCAGGCCGCGCGGCAGCAGGTGCTGCTGGAAGACGATGTCGATGGTCTGGAGATAGAATTCCTCGGTCAGGTCCAGAACCGACAGATACTCGTCGTAGAATTCCTCGTGCTTTTCGACCCCGTCGCCGTCGCCGTCGATCAGGCTGTTGAAATAGTCCCAGTGGGCGTCGCGGTGGCGTTCCTCGTTCATCGACATGAAGCTGTAGAGCTGCACGAACCCCGGATAGACGCGTCGCCCGAACCCCGGATAGGGCAGGGGCACGGTGTGGATCATGTTCGACTTGAACCAGGTGAAGGGCTTTTCCTCCGCCAGCTGGTTGGTCACGGTCGGCGACAGGCGCGCGTCGATGGGCGAGCCCATGAAGGTCATGGAGGCGGGCCGGTTCGGATCGTCGTCCTCGGCCATGATCGCCCCGGCCGCCAGCACCGGCGGCCCCGGCTGGCACACGCCGACGACGTGGGGCCGGCCGCCGATCTCGGCCAGCATCAGGCGGACGTGGTCGATGTAGTCGAAGAAGTCGAAGCGGCCCTCCAGCACCGGGACCTGGCGGGCGTTGATCCAGTCGGTGACATAGACGTCGTGGTCCTGCAGGAAGGCCTCGACCGTCCCGCGCAGCAGGGTGGCGTAGTGGCCAGACAGCGGCGCCACGATCAGCACCGCCGGACCCGAGGCCGGCTTTCCCGTCCGCTTCAGGTCGCCGATGTTGCGCGCGAACCGAACCAGGCGGCACCAGGGGCTCTGCCAGATGACCTGCTCGACGGTGCGCACCGGCTTGCCGTCGACGTCGATCGTCTCAAGCCGCCAATCGGGCTTGCCGTAGCGGCGGGTGACGCTCTCGAACAGTTCGGCCGAGGCGTAGGCCGTGCGGCCGACGGCCGTGTCGGCGGCCGGATTGAACGGCGAGCTCCAGAAGCGGCGCGCCGCCTGCGCGCCGATGCGCCAGGGCAGGGCGGACTGATAGGCGAGTTCGTGAAGGGCGTAGAGCATGGGCGTCCCGGCGGCGAAGGCCGCTATCGCAGCGCAGCATAGAACGCGCCGCCCTGCAAAAGGATTATGGGCGCCCGCTCATCCGCGCGCCATGGCGTCCTGGATGATCTTTGTCGACTTTTCCGGTCCCAGCCCATAGGCGACGGCCGTGCGGAACTTGCCGTCCGGCCCCATCAGATAGACGGTCAGGCTGTGGTTCATGGTGTAGCCGTCGCCCTCGCCGACCTTCTCGTAATAGGCGCGGTAGGCCTTGGCCGCCTGGGCGACCTGCTCCGGCGTGCCCGTCAGGCCGATGGTCCCCTGGGGAAAGCCGTCCGAAGACAGATAGTCCTTCAGCGCCGGGGGCGTGTCGCGCTGGGGGTCGATGCTGATGAAGACGATCTGCAGGTCGTCCGCCTGGGCGCCCAGGCGCTGCTGCACCGCCGCCAGCTCGGCCAGGGTCGTGGGGCAGAACTCGGGGCAGTAGGTGAAGCCGAAGAAGACCAGGCTCCACTTGCCGTCCAGCATCGTCTGATCGACCGGACGCCCGTCCTGATCGACCAGATGGAATTCCCCGCCCACCAGCGGCTGGCCGGTGGAGGTCGCCTCGTCGGCGCCCGCGCCCCCGCGACCCGAGACGACCACCATGGTGACGAGCGCCAGCACGGCGGCGAAGACGATGCAGGCGCCTGCGAACAGCAGGACGGAACGACGCGGCATGACGACCTCTCACGCTGGGGACGGGTCCGGTCTATAGAGGGGGCGTGACCTCGACAGAAGCCCGCATCGCGCCGCAGGCGCCGCACGCCGACATGCTGGAGGGCTGGCGCGACGCGCCGCGCCGGGGACGGGGATTCTCGCTGCGCACCCTGATCGTGCTGCGCTGGCTGACGATCCTGGGCCAGAGTTCGGCGATCCTGACGGCCTATGTCGCCCTGCACTTTCCGCTGCCGCTGTGGCCCTGCCTGACCGTCATCGCCGTCAGCGCGGCGGTGAACCTGGGCGCGATGGCGCGGGTGCGGCGGCTGGAGGCCAGCCTGCCCGACGGGCGGCTGACCGCTATGCACCTGGGGTTCGACATCTTCCAACTGGGCGTCCTGCTGGGCCTGACGGGCGGGCTGGAGAACCCGTTCTGCCTGCTGCTGGTCGCGCCGGTGACGATCGCGGCGGCGGCCCTGCCGGCGCGCCAGGCGCTCCTGCTGGGGCTGCTGGCCCTGTTGGCGGTGGCGATCCTGTTCTTCTGGTCAGAGCCCCTGCCTTGGCGGCCCTACGAGCATTTCGCCCTGCCGACCCTCTACCGCTTCGGCATGGCCCTGGCCCTGGTGACGGGGGTGGTCTTCACCGCCGGCTACGCCTGGCGGGTGGCCGCCGACGCCGAGAAGCTGGAGCTGGCCCTGGCCACGACCCAGGACGTGCTGCAGCGCGAGCAGCGTCTGGCGGCGCTGGGCGGGCTGGCGGCGGCCGCCGCCCACGAGCTGGGCACGCCGCTGGCCACCATCCAGGTCGTGGCCAAGGAGATGCAGCGCGCCGCCCCGCCCGGCGGAGACCTGGCCGAGGACGCCGACCTGATCCTGCAGCAGGCCGAGCGCTGTCGCGGCATCCTGGCCCAACTGTCGCGCGAGCCCGAAGGCGACGACGCGCTGTACGCCGACGTGGCGCTGAAGGCGCTGCTGGAAGAGGTGGTGGAGCCGCACCGGGGCTTCGACCTGGCGTTCGAAGTCAATGTCCGCACCCCGCCGGGCCAGCCCGCGCCCCGGGTGCGCCGGATGCCCGAGGTGGTGCACGGCCTGTCCACCCTGGTCGAGAACGCCGCCGATTTCGCCCGCTCCACCGTGCGGGTGCAGGCCCTGGTCGACGCCGGCTGGATCGAGATCGAAATCCTGGACGACGGGCCGGGCTTCCCCAGCGACATCCTGCCCCGCCTGGGCGAGCCCTATGTGACCAGCCGGCCCCAGGGCAAGGCGCGCCGCGCCCTGGCCGCCCAGATCGCCGACGCCGCGCGCCGGCGCGCGCCGGCCGCGCCGCAGATCGCCCCCAGCCAGGGCGGCATGGGCCTGGGCTTCTTCATCGCCCGAACCCTGCTGGAGCGGACGGGGGGCCAGGTCAGCGTCGGCCAGGGTCTGCCCCAGTCCGAGCAGAAGGGCGCGCCGCGCGGCGCGCGCGTGGCCGTGCGCTGGGCGCGACCGGCGCTGGAAGTGGCGGACTGAACGTTCGCCGGCTCTTGGGTCGAAGCGTCGCAGGGGGAACCCCGGTCTTGACCCGCGCGCTATCGGCCCCGACTTCATGCGGCAGGAGAACCTTCGAGAATGTCCGACCTAGAGACGCGCATCGCCGCCCTGCCCGACAAGTCCCTGCTGCTGCTGGACGACGACCAGGCCCTGCGCACCCGCATGGGCCGCGCCCTGGAGGCGCGCGGCTTCCAGGTCACCACGGCGGAATCGGTCGCGGCCGCCACGGCGGCGCTGAGGGACCACGCCCCGGCCTTCGCGGTGCTGGACATGCGTCTGGAGGACGGCAACGGCCTTAAGGTGGTCGAGGCCGTGCGCGACCGCCGCGCCGACGCCCGCATCGTCATGCTGACCGGCTACGGCGCCATCGCCACGGCCGTGGCGGCGGTCAAGGCCGGGGCCGTCGACTACCTGTCCAAGCCGGCCGACGCCGACGACGTGGTCAAGGCCCTGCTGGCCGCCGGCGACGCGCCCGAGCCGCCCGAGAACCCCATGAGCGCCGACCGCGTGCGCTGGGAGCATATCCAGCGCGTCTATGAACTGTGCGACCACAACGTCTCCGAGACCGCGCGACGCCTGGGCATGCACCGCCGCACCCTGCAGCGGATTTTGGCAAAGCGCGCGCCGCGCTAGGCTTCACTCCCGCATCGTCCGCAGGGCGCCCAGGCGAGCAAAGGCGAGGGTGAGAGCTTTCCGCCGCGCGGGCGCCAGGGCCGCTACCGGCGCATCCCTGACCACCGCTCCGCCGAAGCCGTCGGCCACGATCAGGCCCGGCTCGTCCGGCAGAATGTCTTGCGGAAACTCCGGCGCGACGGCGAAGAAGAAGGCGTCGCAGAAGGGCGCGTATTCCGGCCATTTGCGATCGACGCGATAGTCCTCGATCCCCGACTTCACCTCGCAGATGACGATGTCGCCCTTGCGCCCCACGGCCATGACGTCGGCCCGGCGCCCATTGGGCAGGCACACCTCCAGGAGCGGCGCATAGCCCATGTCCATCAGCAGTCGCGCGGCGCCGCGCGTGACCGACAGGGTGGTCTCGGGGCGGCTGAAGACCAGCTCCAGATGAACGGCGGCGGCGGGCATCCGCCCTTATGTTCCGGCTCCGTTCCGCCTGCAAGCGGCGCCGTCAGCCGCCGGTGGAGACGACCCGGCTCATGCCCATGCCGAGCGCGCGGGCGCGGGCCAGAAGCCGCTGGCGTTCGGCGGGCCCGGCCGCCTGATTGCGGTGCCAGATCCACCAGTCCGACTTGTTCGGAAGCGCCAGGATGGCCCAGTTGTAGGCCGGATCGTGATCCCACACCCAGTAGTTCTGCCCCGCCAGGCCGCCGAAGCTGAGCAGGCCGGTCAGGGTGAAGCGGAACTTGGCGTTGGTCTCCGGGTCGGTGATGCGGGCGTTGGCGCGCAGGGTCTCCACCTGGCCGTCCGCGCGCCGGGTGCAGGTCACCGTCAGACCGTAGCGACCCGGCGTGTTCTGCGGTGTGAAGTCGATCTGGGCCCGGCTGCAGTCCTTCTGGACGTTGTTGTGGCTGCGCTCGATCTCGAACCAGCGGCCGTCGAAACGGTCCAGGTCCACCGCCCGGGCCTGGGCTTGGGCGGCGGCGGGCAGGAATAGCGCCGCCACCGCGGCTATGGGGGCGGCT
>NZ_DLMO01000130.1:0-2108 GCF_002479325.1 Brevundimonas sp. UBA7534 | reverse complement strand
GCGTCATCAGGCGTATCCTCGTTCCGTTTTGGTCCGATACGTGGCGACGACGGGTTCGGTTGCCCCTTTCAGCGCGTCCGCGCGCGCCATTCGTCGCGGGTCTGGCCCCAGACGCCGACCGGCAGGGCCTCGAACGGCGGCGGCAGGCGGCCCGGTCCGCGATACCGCGAGCCCAACCGCTCGGCCAGGCGGATGGAGGCGGCGTTGTCGGCGTCGATGGTGTGGATCGCCTCGTCCCAGCTCAGCACGTCGAAGGCGTAGTCCAGGCTGGCGGCGGCCGCTTCATGGGCGTAGCCCTTTCCGACGGCGTGGGGGTGCAGGCTCCAGCCGACCTCGGGTCCCGGCCAGCCCTCGGGCCGCCACGGTCCGATCCGCCCGACCCATTGGCCCGACGCCTTTTCGATCACCGAGAAGAAACTGACCCCCGTCAGGCTCCACGCCCCGGCCACGGTCATCAGGATGCGCCAGGTCTCCGGCGGCGTTTTGGGGCCGCCGATGAAGCGGGTCGTCTCGGCGTCGGCCTGGAATTCGGCCCAGCGGGGAAAGTCCGCCATGGTCGGCGGGCGCAGGATCAGGCGCTCGGTCTCGATCACGGGGCCGGTCACAGCAGATACTCCCGTTCCAGCTGATAATGGCTGCCCGCGTCGGTCAGGACGCTGGAATAGAGGCCGAAACGGTCGATGCGGATCGGCGGCGAATGCAGCAGGTTGTGGCCGGTGATCCAGGCCCCGACGCGGGCCGGGTCGGTCTGGGGCTTCAGATAGGCCAAGGTGACGTGCGGCCGGTATTCGCGCGCCTCGGTCGTCACACCCGCGCGCCCCGCCGCCGCGCGGCAGCGGCCGGCCAGGACCGACAGGGTCTCGTTTGGCGTCTCGACGCCGGCCCAGATGGTGTGGCTGCGGTGCGCGTCGCCGAAGGCGCCCACGCCCTTCAGCACGATCTCGAACGGCGCGCCGCCCACGCGCGACAGCTCCGAGGCCAGGTCGTCGGCCCGGCGCTCGTCCATCTCGCCGTGAAAGGCCAGGGTGACGTGCAGCGCCTCCAGCGGCCGCCAGCGCGCGCCGGGCAGGCCGGATTGGCGCCGTTGCAGCGTCTCGGCGACGTCCTCGGGGATCGACAGGGCGGTGAACAGGCGCAGCATGCGACGGTTGGTAGCGGCCGGAACGCCCGGCTCCAAGTCCGGTTTTCCTTGCAGGGACGCCCCCGCATCCCGATATTCGCGACATACGACCGGGGAAAGCCTTCCCCGGCCTATGGGAGAAAGTTCGTCGCCATGAGCGATTTCAACAACGGCTACGCCCGCCCGCTGCCGCAGACGGCCGACATGTCGGTCGACGCCGGCCTGCGGTCCTTCATGCTGGGCGTCTATAACAAGCTGGCGCTGGGCCTGCTGGTCGCGGCGGCCCTGTCCTATGTCACCGGCAATGTGCCGGCGGTGCAGCAGATGCTGTTCGCCGTCGGACCCGATGGCCGCATCGGCCTGACGGTGCTGGGCATGATCGTCCAGTTCTCGCCGCTGGTCATGCTGTTCGGCTCGATGTTCTTCATGAAGAACCCGACCGCGCGCGGCGTGAACATGCTGTACTGGGCCGTGGTCGCCACCATTGGCGCGGGCCTGGGCATCCTGTTCCTGCGCTATACGGGCGGCAGCCTGGTCTCGACCTTCCTGGTCACGGCGGCGGCCTTCGGCGGCCTGTCGCTGGTGGGTTACACCACCAAGAAGGACCTGTCGGGCATGGGCACCTTCCTGATCATGGGCGTGATCGGCCTGATCCTGGCCTCGATCGTGAACATGTTCCTGCAGTCCGGGACCTTCTACCTGATCATCAGCGCCCTGGGCGTGCTGATCTTCTCGGGCCTGATCGCCTATGACACCCAGCGTCTGAAGATGACCTACTACGCCCTGGGCGGCGACCAGAACGCGATGGGCGTGGCCACCGGCTTCGGCGCGCTGAGCCTGTTCATCAACTTCATCAACCTGTTCCAGTTCCTGCTGGCCTTCATGGGCGGCAACCGGAACTAGGGGCGGGATAATAGCCTGAACCAAGGGGCCTCGGCGGAAACGCCGGGGCCTTTTTCCTGCGCGCCCTAGGGTTCGTACTCAATCA
>NZ_DLMO01000096.1 GCF_002479325.1 Brevundimonas sp. UBA7534 | reverse complement strand
CGACGTCTGGAACCACCGCTTCATGTCCAAGGTGGTCAGCCACACGCCCGGCGAGGTCGAGACCCTGTATCGGCTTCAGGATGCGGGCGGCTTCACCGACGTGCTGCGCGACCAGATCCCCGATCCGGTCAAACTGGCCAGCTGGTGGAGCTATCGCGCCAAGGATTTCCGCAAGTCGAACCGGGGCCTGCGGCTGGACCATCTGTGGACCTCGCCCGGCCTGACGCCCGCCGTGGTCAAGAGCAGCGCCCGCATCCTCGACACGGTGCGCGAATGGGAACGGCCTAGCGACCATGCCCCGGTCGTGATGGATCTGGACGTCTGAACCCGCCTCAGAACGGGAAGAAGATCGGGATCGCCGCCATGCCTGTGGCCCAGGTGATCAGGTTCAGCGGCAGGCCGACCTTCACGAAGTCCATGTAGCTGTAGCCGGCCATGTTATAGACCAGCACATTGGTCTGGTAGCCGAACGGCGTGGCGAAGGCGGCCGAGGCGGACATCATCACCGCCACCAGGAACGGCCGCGGATCGACCCCCAGGCTCTCGGCCAGGGCCACGGCGATGGGCGTGATCAGCACCGCCACGGTGGCGTTGGACAGCAGTTCGGTGGCGAACAGGGTCACGCCGTAGAGCACGATCAGCGCCCCCAGCGGCCCCAGCGGCCGGATCACGTCGATCAGGCGGGCGGCCCCGGCCGCGGCCAGGCCCGTCACCTCGATGGCCGTGCCGACCACGACCATGCCGGCGATCAGCAGCAAAATCTCGGGACGCAGGCCGGCGTAGGCCTCTTCCGGGGTGATGGTCCGCATCAGGATCAGGGCCACCGCCCCGGCGAAGGCGGCCGCCGCGATGGGGACCCAGCCCAGGGCCGCCGCCGCGATCACCACGACGAAGACCGCCAGGGCGGTCAGGGCCGGGCGCAGCTGGAACGGGCGGTCCGCCGCGCCGTACAGTTCCACGTCGCCCAGATGGGCGTCGCCCGAGCCGTCGGACTGGTTTCGCGATTCGCCCAGGCGCGGGAGGTTGAAGGGCAGGCGCCGGCGCCGTTCGGCGCGGGCGCGTTCCAGCGCCTCGGCCTCCAGCCGCGCGGCCTCGGCTTCGTCGCGGGCGACCGTCCGCCCCAGCTGGCGCGCGCCGACGAAATAGAGCCACAGCCCGCCCACGGCGGCGATGACCAGGCCGACCGGGGTGATCTCGAACAGGCTGAACACCGGCTGGCCGGCGTTGCGGGCCATGTCGTTGACCAGCAGGTTGGTCGAGGTCCCGATCAACGTCAGCAGGCCGCCCAGGACCGTGACGTGGCTGAGAGGCATCAGGAACCGCTTGGGCGACAGCTTCAGCGACTTGGCCACGTCGCGGATCACCGGCGCGGCCAGAACCACCACGGGGGTGTTGTTCAGAAAGCCTCCGACCGCGCCGCACAGGCCGATGACGATCCAGATGCCTCGCGCGCCGATGCGCGACGCCAGCCGCGTGGCCTGTCGGATCAGCAGGCCCAGCAGGCCCGACAGCTCGATGGCGTAGGCGATGACGAACAGTCCGGCCAGGGCGATGATGGCCGGGCTGGCGAAGGCGCCCTGCACCTCGACCGGGCGCACCACGCCCAGCAGCAGCAGGACGGCGGCCCCCGTCAGGGCGACGATGTCGGCGCGGGCCTTGCCGTGGATCAGCGCGCCGACGACGGCGACGAGCACGACCAGGGCGGCGATCTGATCGAAAGTCATTGGCCCTTGGAGACTCCCCCGCGCGGGTCAGGTCAACCTTTTTTCCGCGCCTGCCCCCCAACCAGCGATCAGCATGCTAGGGTGGTTCCATGCTCGAACCGATCGCGATCCGTCGCCTGCCGGTCGTCGCGCTCGCCGCGTCCGGCCTGATCATGACCGCCTGCCAGGGGGAGTCGGAGAAGACAACGCCGCCGCCGCCGCCCGCGACCGAACCGGACGCGGCTCCCGCCGCGCCGCCGCCGGTGCTGAGCCGCGCCGACCTGATCCAGGCCGCCGAGGCCGCGGCCTCGGCCTACGCCGCGGGGGGCGGGCCGGACCGCGACAGCCTGTCGGGGCGCCGGTTCTCGGTGCGTCAGGCTTTCGGCTGCCAGGGACCCGCCCCCGTCGCGGCCGAGGACGCGCCCGGCGACGGGCTGGGCCGGTGGTCGTGGGGCGCCGAGCGCAAGACCCTGCGCCTCAGCCTGACCCCCGGCGACTGGACGCAGTCGGCGCTGATCTCGGGCGGGTCGGCCGACTGGGAAGCGGTCGAGGGATTCTGGCTGAACCGGCCCTGGCTGCGCGTCGAGGGCTGCCCGGCCGGACAGGGCGACCCCCTGGCCAGCGGCCCCGTCGCGCCTTCGCCGCAGACGGTGGGACTGGCGGCGGTGCACGAGCAGGACAGCTCGCGCCTGGGCCGCCGCAACGGCCGCGCCTACAGCTTCGTGGTGCGCGGCGAGGGCGACCAGCCGGCCGTCGCCCCGGCGGGCGGTTACCGTCTGGTGCTGGAAGGGCGCCTGACCGCCTTCGCCGACGGCCGTGCGTTCCGGTGCCGCGCCTCCAGCCCGGACCAGAGGCCCGTGTGCATCGCCGCCGCCCAGATCGACCGCGTCGCCTTCGAGGACGCCGCCGGCGCCGTGCTCAGCGAGTGGCGGCCGGGCTGAGGCCGGGGCGCATGGCCCGCATCAGGGCCGCACACGCGGGCGGCGAGCCCTCCGCGTGACGACCCAAGCGACGACGAACCGTCGCCGAGAGTTCACGACGCCGACAATCAAGCGAAACGCGCCCGTCGCACCCGCCCCCTAATCGCCCGACGTCGTCGAGACCTAGGGGGATGCCTGTGTTCATTCGTATATCGCCGCGTGCGCGCGGCCCGCTTCTGCTCGCCACCACGGCGCTGGCCACGGCCGCCTTCGCCGCCTCCGCCCGCGCCCAGGAGGCCCCGCCCTCCGAGATCGACGAGATCGTCGTGACCGGCCAGCGCGAGGCCCAGCGCGCCGCCATCGCCGTCAAGCGCGCCGAGTTCGAGGTGATGGACGCGGTGTCGGCCGACGACATCGGCAAGCTGCCGGACCACAACACCGCCGCCGCCCTGCGCCGCATTCCCGGCGTCTCGGTGATGGAGGACCAGGGCGAGCCCCGCTGGCCGATCCTGCGCGGCCTGGCCTCGACCTATAACCGCACCACGATCGACGGCGCCCATGTCGGCTCGGTCGACGATAGCGCGCGCACCGTGCCGCTGGATATCGTGCCGTCTGTGATGGCCGGCCGGGTCGAGGTGATCAAGACGGTGACGCCCGAGAATGACGGCAACGCCATCGGCGGGGTCATCAACATCGCCACCCGCAGCGCCTTCGACGCCGACGGCCCCTTCTTCAACGGCATGGGGTCGTACGGGGTGTATGAGCAGCACGGCGACGTGCGCAACGACAAGCCGTCCTATCGCCTGTCCTTCGCCGCCGGACGCCGCTTCGGCGCGGCCGACGAATGGGGCGTGGTGGTCGGCGCCTCGCACGAGCAGCTGGACTACGATATCCCGCAGGTGGAGTCGGCCTCGCCCTCGGTGCGCGAATACACCGACGCCGGCGCGCCGGTCGATTCCGGCTCGGCCGCGGGCAACGGCATCCAGGTCCCGACCCAGGTGCGCCTGTTCTGGTACAACAACACCAAGCAGCGCTCGGGCGTGAACGGCAAGCTGGAATGGCGCCCCGGCGACGCCTTCCGCTGGGAGGCGTCCGGCCTGTTCGCCAAGATGGAGGACGACGAGGAGCGGATCGAATACCGCATCGAGCCGATCGGCGACGTCTCGGACCAGACCCAGACCAGCGGCGCCTTCGCCAGCGGCCGCAACACCATCCACGTCAACCAGCCGATCACCCGGCGCGAGATCGGCCTGGGCCGCACGGGCTTCCGCTGGGACGTGGACGACCGGTGGACCCTGGACGGCGACCTGGTCTATTCGCACGCCGCGCTGGAGACGCCCAACACCTCGCTGGAATTCCGGGGTCAGGGCGCGAGCTTCGGCTTCGCCTACGACAGCTCGGACTTCTTCCCGATCTTCGACCAGCCGAACCAGGCCTACGTCCGCGACCCGGCCAACTATGTCTTCCAGCAGCAGCGCGAGGACCGGCTCGAAAGCGATGAATCGACCACCCAGGCGCGGCTGAACCTGGCGTTCGACGACGGCGGCTACGAGCGGAACCTGAAGCTGAAGTTCGGCGGCGTCTATCGCGCGACCGAGCGCGACTACAGCAACATCCGCACGACCTACAGGACCGCCAGCGGCTTCGCCTACACCCTGGCCGAGGTCGCCGCGCAGGGGCCGTCCGAGCTGATCGAGGGCCGCTATCTGCTGACCCCGCGCATCGACGTGGACAAGGCCGCCGACTTCTTCGAGGCCAATCGCAGCCGCTTCACCTCGGCGGTGTCGAACACCAACGGCGACTATGACGTGACCGAGGACGTCTCGGCCGCCTACGCCCAGGGGTCCTATCGCTGGAACGACCTGACGCTGCTGGCGGGCGTCCGATACGAACACACCGAGGTGGCCTCCGACGCCCTGCGCAACGGGACCGACACGATCTCGAACAGCGGCGACTACGACAGCTGGATGCCCAGCGTGCACCTGCGCTGGAACGTGCGCGAGGATGTGGTGGTGCGGGCCGCCTGGACCAACACCATCGGCCGCCCCGACTTCGGCTCCCTGGCCGCGACCGAGAGCGTCAGCTTCGCGGACGCGGTTCCGACCGTTTCGCGGGGCAACCCCGATCTGAAGCCGCGCGAGAGCGAGGGGCTGGACCTGTCGCTGGAATACTATCCGGCACAGGACGGCCTGATCTCGGCGGCCCTGTTCACCAAGTCGATCGACAACGAGATCTTCACCCTGACCGCCAATCAGCGGCTGGACGTCGGTCGGGGCGTGGAGGACGTGCTGGTGACTACGCCGATGAACGCCGAGACCGCCAAGATCCGCGGCGTCGAGATCGCGTTCCAGCAGGCCCTGACCATGCTGCCCGCGCCGTTCGACGGCTTCGGCGTCAGCGCCAACGCCACCTTCCTGGACACCGAGTTCACCTTCCTGACCAGCGTGGGCGAACGCCACACCGGCCTGTTCCAGCAACCCGACACCACCACCAATGAATCGATCTGGTACCAGCGCGGTCCGCTGGAGGCGCGGGTGTCGCACAACTACATCGGCGGCTTCCTGGAGACGATCAACGACACCATCCCGAACGCCGACCAGTACTGGAAGGGCCGTCACGTCTATGACGCCTCGATCAGCTGGCGGTTCGACAACGGGATCACCGTCTTCGCCGAGGGGCAGAACCTGTCGGACTCGGGCCGTCGGGAGGTGACCGGGCCGGGCCGCACCTATCTGCAGGAATCGGCGCGCTACGGCCGCACCTTCTGGGTGGGTCTGAGCGCCAGCTTCTGAGGCGACGATCGAGAGCCGCCGGAAAGGTCTTGTCATGTTGAACGCCCTCTTGCTGGCCGGCGCCCTGCTCGCAGGCCATGACGCCCACGCCGCCCCGCCGTCGATTTCGACGGCCGGGCGGGCCGAGACTGTCCGCCGCTACGCCTCGGAGGCGCGCCAGGGCGTCGCCGTGGGACCGGACGACCTCTATGCGGTCTCCAACTGGTCGATCGTCCGCTATGACAAGGCCAGCGGTGAGAAGCGGGCGGAGTGGTCCGGCGATCCCGTGCGCTATCCGCACATCAATTCCTGCGCCCTGATCATGGCCGAGCTGGTTTGCGCCAGTTCGAACTTCCCCGGCACGCCGCACGTCAGCTCCGTCGAGGTGTTCGATCCGACGGACCTGCATCACAAGCGCAGCGTCGCCCTGGGACTGGGGACCGGATCGCTGACCTGGGTGGATCGCCACGACGGGGCCTGGTGGGCCATGTTCGCCAACTACGACGGCCGGGGCGGCGAGGCGCCGCGGGACCATCGGCACACCACCCTGGTCAAGTTCGACGATCAGTGGCGGCGGCTG
>NZ_DLMO01000137.1:2823-3053 GCF_002479325.1 Brevundimonas sp. UBA7534 | reverse complement strand
ATCAACGAGTCCGACATGCTGCTGAAGCCGGACCTGACGACGGCCTACATCGACCCGTTCTATCAGCAAACGACGATGTTCCTGTTCTGCGACGTGCTGAACCCGGACACGGGCGAACCCTACAACCGCGACAGCCGCTCGATGGCCAAGAAGGCGCTGGCCTATGTCCAGTCGTCCGGCGTGGGCGACGTGGTCTATTTCGGCCCGGAAGCCGAGTTCTTCATCTTCGA
>NZ_DLMO01000137.1:1690-2608 GCF_002479325.1 Brevundimonas sp. UBA7534 | reverse complement strand
GCCGAGTTCTTCATCTTCGACGACGTGCGTTGGTCGACCCAGCCGCACGACACCGGCTACGCCTATGATTCGACGGAGCTTCCGGCAAACACCGGCGCCGAGTACACCGAGGGCAACATGGGCCACCGCCCGGGACCCAAGGGCGGCTACTTCCCGGTCAATCCGGTCGACAGCGGCCAGGACCTGCGCGGCGAGATGCTCGGCGTCATGCGCGACCTGGGCCTGCAGCCCGAGAAGCACCACCACGAGGTGGCGCCGGCGCAGCACGAGCTGGGTCTGAAGTTCTCGGACCTGCTGACGATGGCCGACCGGCTGCAGCTCTACAAGTACGTGATCCACAACGTCGCGGCCGCCTACGGCAAGTCGGCGACCTTCATGGCCAAGCCGATGTTCGCCGACAACGGCTCGGGCATGCACGTGCACCAGTCGATCTGGAAGGACGGCAAGCCCATGTTCGCCGGCGACAAATACGCCGGTCTGTCGCAGGAATGCCTTTGGTACATCGGCGGCATCATCAAGCACGCCAAGGCCATCAACGCCTTCTCCAACTCGACCACCAACAGCTACAAGCGCCTTGTGCCGGGTTATGAGGCGCCGGTGAAGCTGGCCTATTCGGCTCGCAACCGTTCGGCCTCCATCCGCATCCCGCACGTCTCGTCGCCCAAGGCCAAGCGCCTGGAAGCCCGCTTCCCCGATCCGATGGGCAACCCCTATCTGACCTTCGTGGCGCTGCTGATGGCGGGCCTGGACGGCATCGAGAACCGAATCGATCCGGGCGCGCCGGCCGACAAGAACCTGTACGACCTGCCGCCGGAAGAACGCGGCTCGATCCCCGAGGTCTGCGGCTCGCTGCGCGAGGCGCTGGAGAACCTCGACAAGGACCGCGCCTTCCTCAAGAAGGGCGGCGTCATGGACGAC
>NZ_DLMO01000137.1:0-1538 GCF_002479325.1 Brevundimonas sp. UBA7534 | reverse complement strand
TGCTGATCGACAGCTGGGGCTGAACGCGGAGGCGCCGGGCGGACACCGACCGGCGCCTTCGTCGTTTCAGGCGACGGCGCCCTGCTCCGCCGCAGGAATGACGCCTTGGTCCAGCAGGGCGTGCAGGGCGTCGACATGACCGTCGCGGCTCTGGACCGGCGCCGGATCGGACGTCATCACGACCGTCAGCCGCAGGTCCGGCACGACGAACACCATCTGTCCGCCATAGCCCCAAGCGAAGAAGACCTCGTGGCGCCCGGACCGGCGTATCCACCAGCCATAGCCATAGGGATTGCCGCTCCAGCGCGACGTCCCTCTGCCCCGCCACGACGCCTCGACCCAGCCCTCCGGCAGGATGCGGCGCCCCTGGTGCAGGCCGTCGTTGCGATAGAGTTCGCCAAAGCTCAGCAGCGTCATTGGCGAAAGGCGCATGTCGTTGCCGCCGAAATAGATCCCCTGCGGATCGGCGGGCCAAGGCGGTATGTCGATCCCCAAGGGCTCGCCCAGCCAGTCCCGCGCGAGCGCCAACGTCGAGCGACCGGAGGCGCGCGTCAGGCAGGCCGAGGTCAGGTGGGACGTGCCGGTGGAATAGACCATGCGCCCGCCCGGCTCCGCCTCGAACGGTCGCGCCAGGGCGTATCGGACCCAGTCACGACTGGAGACCCAGGCGCCGTAGTTCGCCCCCGAGGTGGAGCCCAGGCCAGCCTGCATCGACAGCAGGTCGCCGATGGTCACCTCCGCCAGACGCGGGTCCGGCGTCGCGGGAAACCGATCGGCCAGGAATGCGGACATCGGCTGTTCGACACCGTCGAACACGCCCTGCCTGATCGCGATGCCGCCCATGGCGGCGATCACCGACTTGGAGGCCGACTTGACGTTGACCGGGGTCTCCAGCGACGGTCCGCGCCAGACGCGTTCAAACAGCCGTCGGCCGTCGCGGGCGACGATCATCGCGTGCAGCTTGGGCAGCGCCGCCGCACGGGCGGCGACGCGGTCCATCACGGCCGCGTTCAGGCCTTGCGTCGGCGCCGAGGGCGGCAGGACGTCCGCCGCCTGGCTGCAGCCGTGCACGAAGGGAAGGGTCAGGCCGGCGGCAAGAAGCGTACGTCGATGCATCGGCGGTTCAACTGGCGTCGCGCCCGTTTCGTTGCCGCCTGCGACGAAGCGCGTCAGGCCGCCTCGGCCTCCAGCGCATCGGCCTTGTCGCGCCGCATCTCGATGATGCGCACGCACCAGATCGAGATCTCGTAAAGAATGACCAGCGGCACGGCGAGCATCAGCTGGCTGATCGGGTCGGGTGGCGTCACCACGGCGGCCACCACGACCACGGCGACTATAGCGTAGCGCCGCCCGGCCGACATCAGCTTGGAGTTGATCAGCCCGGCCATGCCCAGAAGGGTCATCACGACCGGCAGTTGGAAGCACAGGCCGAAGGCCAGCAACAGCGCCGTGACCAGGCTGAGATAGTCCGACACCTTGGGCAGCAGGTTGGCCTGGATGCCGTCGCCGACGATCTGCTGGCTCAGCGAGAACCACAT
>NZ_DLMO01000135.1 GCF_002479325.1 Brevundimonas sp. UBA7534 | reverse complement strand
CGCCGCCATCGCCGCCGCCGTCGAAATTATGCGTGACGGGGATGTGGTGGTGATCGCCGGAAAAGGGCATGAGCAGGGTCAGATCGTCGGCGGCGTGACCTACCCGTTCGACGACGTGTCCGTCGCGTCCGAGGCCCTGTCCATCCATGCCTGAATCTGGGCCTGAATCCGCTCCCCGCCCGCTCTGGACGGCCGCCGAAGTCGCCGCCGCCGTGAACGGGGTGCTGGGCGGAGACGACGCCCCCATCAACGGCCTGACCTACAACAGCCGTGAGATCGCGCCCGGCGACCTGTTCCTGGCCCTGCACGGCGCGCGCGACGGGCATGAGTTCGCCGCCGCCGCCTTCGCCGCGGGCGCCGCCGCCGCCCTGGTCGACCGCCCGATCCCAGGCGGGACCACGGTCACGGTCGACGACACGCTTCGGGGGCTTGAACGGCTGGGCGTCGCCGCCCGCGACCGCGCGCCCCATGTGAAGCGCGGCGCCGTCACCGGCAGCGTCGGCAAGACCAGCGTGACCCAGGCGATCAAGGCGGGCCTCGATCTGGCCGGTCCGGCCCACGCTTCGATCAAGAGCTACAACAACCATATCGGCGTGCCCCTGACCCTGGCGCGGATGCCGGTCGAAACCCAGCGCGCCGTGTTCGAGATCGGCATGAACGCGCCGGGCGAGATCGCGCCCCTGTCGCGCTTCGTCGCCCCCCACGCCGCCTGCGTCACCACCGTCGGCCCGGTTCATATCGAGGCCTTCGCCGATGGCGAGGCCGGCGTGGCGCGCGAAAAGGCCTCGATCTTCGACGGCCTGGTCCCCGGCGGAACCGCCGTGGCCAACGGCGACGTCGCCTTCTCCGGCGTGTTGTGCGACCGCGCCAAGGCGGTCGGCGCGCGCCTTGTCGTGTTCGGCGCCGACCCCGGCTGCGACGCCCGCCTGCTTGACTTCCGTCCCGATCCCGAAGGGGCGACCGTGTCGGCGGAACTGTTCGGCCGGCCGCTGGAGTACCGCCTGGCCCAGTCCGGCGCGCACTGGGGCCTGAACAGCCTGTGCGTTCTCTTGATGCTGGACGCTCTGGACGTGCCGCTGGAGACGGGTCTGCAGGCCCTGGCCGGCTTTCAGCCCCTGGCCGGGCGCGGACAGACCCGCAACGTCGCCGTGCCCGGCGGCGCCTTCACCCTGATCGACGAAAGCTACAACGCCAATCCCCTGTCGATGACCGCCGGCTTCCGGACTCTGGGCGCGCGCCCCGCGCCCGGCCGCCGCGTCGTCGTGCTGACCGACATGCTGGAGTTGGGCGACCAGAGCCGCGCCCTGCACGAGGGTCTGGCCGGACCCATCGAGGCGGCGGGCCTGGACCTGGTCCATGCCGCGGGGCCGGAGATGCGCTGGCTCTACGACGCCCTGCCGGCCTCGCGCCAGGGCCTGTGGCGCGAGACCGCCGCCGAGCTGGCGGCCGAGGCGGCGATGCTGGTCGGCCCCGGCGACATCGTCATGGTCAAGGGTTCGAACGGGTCGAAGGCGTCGCTGGTCGCCCAGGCCCTCGCCGACCTGCAAAGCGCCGAAGGCGCCCCCTCAAGCAGCGGCGCGCCGCGCGCGACGCGATAGGGAAAACAAGATGTTCTATCTTCTGTACCTCTACTACGCGGACGTCGCGCACCAGTATCCGCTGCTGAACCTGATCCAGTATCAGACCGTGCGCGTCGCCCTGGCGCTGGCCACGGCGATGATCGTGGCGGTGGCGATGGGCAGCCGCTTCATCAACTGGATTCGCGCCAAGCAGGGCCGGGGCCAGCCGATCCGTGACGACGGTCCCGTCAGCCACCTGTCCAAGGTCGGCACCCCCACCATGGGCGGCCTGATGATCCTGGCGGGCATCGGCGTGTCGGTGCTGCTCTGGGGCGACCTGACCAATCCCTACATCTGGATCGTGTCCGGCGTGACGGCGGCCTTCGGCGTGCTGGGCTTCATCGACGACTACGCCAAGGTGACCAAACAGACCTCGGCCGGGCTGACGTCGAAGCAGAAGCTGGCCGCCCAGACCCTGGTGGCGGTGATCGCCGGCGTCCTGACCGTGCTGTGGATGACCCGCTCGCCGACCTCGCCGGGGCTGGAGACCTCGATCGCCTTCCCGTTCTTCAAGGCGGTGCTGCTGAACATCGGCTGGTTCTATGTGGCCTTCGCCGCCTTCACCATCGTCGGCTTCTCCAACGCCGTGAACCTGACCGACGGGCTGGACGGCCTGGCCACCGTGCCGGTGATGATGGCCGCCGCCGCCTTCGGGGTCATCTCTTACCTGGCCGGCAACTTCGTCTTTTCCGAGTATCTTCAGATCCACCACGTCCCCGGCTCGGGCGAGCTCGCCATCTTCTGCGCCGCCATGATCGGCGCCGGGGCGGGCTTTCTCTGGTACAACGCCCCGCCGGCCAAGATCTTCATGGGCGACACCGGCTCGCTGGCCCTGGGCGGCGCCCTGGGCGCCATCGCCGTGACGACCAAGCACGAGCTGGTCCTGGGCATCGTCGGCGGCCTGTTCGTGGCCGAGGCGGCCTCGGTCATGATCCAGGTCGGCTACTACAAGCTGACCAAGAAGCGCATCTTCCTGATGGCCCCGGTCCACCATCATTTCGAGAAGATGGGCTGGCCGGAATCGACCGTCGTCATCCGCTTCTGGATCATCGCCGGCGCCCTGGCCCTGGTCGGCCT
>NZ_DLMO01000129.1 GCF_002479325.1 Brevundimonas sp. UBA7534 | reverse complement strand
CGGCCAGTTCGCGCGGATTGGCTTTAAGCGCCTTCGCGGCGGCCAGCGCGCCGTTCGACTGGAAATCGGCCAGATCCGGGCGGTCCGACGGGGTGACGCGCGCCAGGGCCGTGTCCACGCCTTCGGCGGCGAAGGCGGCGCCCACCGCTTCGCCGAGGACGGTCTTCAGGTCGGGCATCTTACTGGCTCGGCGGCGTCTGCGTCTGGGCCGCGCCGGCGTTCACGCGGAAGCGGCTGCCCGAGCGGTTGAACTCGGCCATCTGAGGCGTGACGTCGAAACCGACCAGGATCTCGAAGTTCGATCCGCTGGTGGAGACGTCGGCGCGGGGGATGACGATGGTGCGCTCTTCGCGCACCGACGTTTCGCGCTGACCTTCGAAATTGACCGGGAGGTCGAAATATTCCTTGGCCAGGATGGCGCTGTTCCGTTCGGTGACCGCGACCCAGTAGCGGTAGGTCTTTCGGTCATCGGTCGCCTGGGCGCCGCGGCCGAGGTCGAACAGGATCTGCATGTCCAGACGGATCGGGTCGGCCTCGCGGTACTCGCAATCGGCGCTGACGCCCTCGATCTCGCCGGTGTAGCCGACATTGGCGATGGTCGCCCGGTCGTCGGCCAGCTCGACGTAGCGGGCGGCGTCGTAAAGCACCTTCACATAGGGGCACGGACCGGCGTTGGCGCGACGGCGCAGAGGCGCGATGCGCGGCGTCCGGGAACGCTGCTCCGGTTCCGCCTGCTGTCCCGACTGGCGGTCGCGCGGGGTGGTCTGAGCCTGGGCGGCGACGGGAAGGACGGCGGCAGCGACAGACAAGGCGGCCAGGGCGGTAAGGGCGCGACGCATCAGCTTATTTTTCCGACAGCGAACAGGGCGGCGCGCGACGATCGGCGCCCGACCGTGCAACGCTCTCCGCTGATAGCGGCTAAAGCGAGGCGCGGCAAACGACCGGAGGGGCGACGGCCCCGCCGGGGTGGAATCACAGACCCGGCAGTTTGAAACCGCCTTCGCGGCGCGGCGTGATGGTGATGCCGTCGCGACCGCCGGTCAGAGCCTGCAGGCGCGCGGCCTCGCTGGCCGGATCGATGGTCTGCTGGCCGTCGGTGGTCTGACGGACCGTGGCGGCCTGGGTCGAAGCGTCGTCCTTGCGCCAGAACATCACGCGATTGGCCCAGCTTTCGTCCTTGTGGGCGATGTCGCCGAACTCGTCGTCGATGACGTAGCGGGCCAGCGGGTCGGCCTGGTCGGCGCCCGCCTGAGCGACCAGAACCTGTTCGCCGGGGGTGCGGGTGATGGCCTGACGCTGACCCAGCAGGATCTGGCGCGCGGCGCTTTCGGGCGCCAGCTCCTGCGGACGCGGCTGGCCGGGAGCCGGCGGACGCAGGCCGTATTCGGGCGGCACGGTCAGGGGCGCGGTGGAGACGGTGACGAACTCGTCCGGCACGACCTTCGACAGGCCGACGCCCTGGCGAATGCTGCCGCAGGCCGAAAGGGCCAGGGCGGAGGCGGCGAGGGTCAGGACGGCGACGCTGCGATGACGCATGGATTCAGGCTCGACTCGGCTTGCGCGGGCGCCCGGCGGGCGCGGTTCGCAATAGTGAAGACGGGGTGATTACGACTTTTCAGGGGCTGCGCCAACCGGAGCCGCGCGTTCGGACTTCAGGCTGTCGATGATCAGCAGCACGACGCCGATGGTGATGGCGCTGTCGGCGATGTTGAAAACCCAGGGAAACACGCCGGTGCCGGAGAAGTCGATGAAGTCCACGACATAGCCGAACCGCACGCGGTCGATGACATTGCCCAGCGCGCCGCCCATGACCAGGCCGATGGCCGTGACCTGCAGCCGACGGTCGGCCCTCAGCGCCCACCAGGCCAGACCGGCCGAGACGACGAGCGAGAAGATCGTCAGCCCCCAGCGCGCCTCGCCGCCGCCGAACAGGCCGAAGCTGACGCCGGTGTTCTCCACCCAGCTGAAGTTCAGGATCGGCGGCAGGACCGGGATCTGCCCGACCTCGTGCAGCGAGACGCCGCTGATGATCCAGGCCTTGGTCAGCTGGTCCAGGACGATGACCGCAAGGGCGAAGCCGTAGGCGGCCAGGGCGAGGCGGGAAATCTTCATTCTGCGCTTTCGACAGGCGACGGAAGAGGCGCGCTTAGCAGGAAGCGGCCGCACGGGGGAGGGGCGAAATCGACGTCGATCAGAACAGATCGCCCTGTCCGGGCGGTGCGGCGCGTGGCCGGGGCGCGCGCGGCGGGGCAGGGCGGGGCGCCGGAGAAGACAGCGCGGGGGGTGGCTCGCCTTCGATCACGGCCGCGCGGGCGCCGTCGCCGAACACCAGGGACACGGCCTGGCCCGACGACAGCTGGGCGGCCGCCGTCACCCAGCGCCCTTCGCCATCCTCGACACGGGCGAAGCCGGGCTTGGGGCGGGCCGGGTCCAGGCTCGTCAGGGCGCGGGACAGGGCGGTCAGGCGGTCGCGGTCGCGAACCAGGCGGCGATCGACGGCGGGGTGGAAACGCGGCTCCAGCGCGATCAGCCGGTCGCGCCGGCGCTCGATGACGCGATCCAGCAGTCCCGGCCCGAGGCGCGCGGCGACGCCGACCAGCCGGTGACGTTTTTCGGCGGCATGGTGGGTCAGGGCGGACTCCAGCCGGCTGCCGGCGTGGTCGAGTCGTTGCTGGGCCAGGGCCAGCAGGTCTTCCGGCCGCGCGGGAAGGCCCCGCGCGACGGCGCGCAGCCGGGTGCGGCGATCCTCGATAAGCCGCCCGCCCGTCTGGACCAGACGACGGTCCAGGTCCGCCACGGCGTAGCGCAGATCGTTCAAGACGGGCGTGGCCAGTTCCGCCGCCCCCGTCGGCGTCGGCGCGCGCCGGTCCGACACGAAGTCGATCAGGGTGGTGTCCGTCTCGTGCCCCACCGCCGAGATGATGGGGATGGAGGCGGCCGCGACGGTGCGCGCCAGCCCCTCGTCGTTGAAGCACCACAGATCCTCGACCGAGCCGCCGCCGCGCGCGACGATCAGCAGATCGGGGCGGGGGACGGGGCCGCCCGGCCGCATCGCGTCGAAGCCGCGGATGGCGTTGGACACCTGCCCGCACGCGGCGTCGCCCTGAACCACAACGGGCCAGACGATGACCCGGCAGGGCCAGCGCTCGGCGATCCGGTGCAGAATGTCACGGATGACCGCGCCGGTGGGGCTGGTGATGACGCCGATGGTGCGGGGAAAGGCGGGAAGCGGCTTCTTGCGCGCCGGGTCGAACAGGCCTTCCTCGCGCAGCCGGACCTTCAGTCGTTCCAGCTGGGCCAGCAGGGCGCCGGCCCCGGCGGCCTCCATGCTCTCGATCACGATCTGGTAGGATGATCGGGCCGGGTAGGAGGTGATCTTGCCGGTGACGATGACCTCCAGGCCCGTCTCGGGCTGAACGCCCAGGCCGCGCACGGCGCCCTTCCACACGACGCCGTCGATCGCCGCCTTGTCGTCCTTGAGCGTCAGATAGACGTGGCCCGAGGCGTGGCGATTGACCTTGGATATCTCGCCGCGCAGGCGGACGTGGCCGAAGCGCTCCTCCAGCGTGCGCTTGAGGGCGAAGGACAAATCCGAGATCGACAGGGGCGGATTGTTGTCGCGCGGGGCGGGCGAATCGGCCGGCCCTTCGAACACATAGGAGTCATCGCTCATGCGCGCACTCTAGCCTGCGTCGATCCGCGCGGGAACGGCTTGGCCGCCTCGCCGTTCGCCCTTCATGCCCGTCGACCCGCAAGGCACAGACCCGGAGAACCGTTCGCCGCGCGAGCGTGGTCTTCAACGCCGAAGCGGCGCGGGCGGAGCCATGAGCCCGTGGCTGCTGATCTTCGGCGTCATCCTGTTGGGGGTGGTCGTCTATGTCGTTTCGGCCGTGCTCTGAACCTACAGAAAGAACCTGTCATGAAGCGCCTCATTTCCCTCGCCGCCGTCCTGTGCCTTGTCGGCGCCGCGGCCTGTTCCGACCGTGACGACGACGTGGTGCAGGCGCCCGCTCCCAACGCCGCGCCCGAACCCGTTTCGGAGACGCGCGCGGACGCCGCCACGACAAGCGCCGCCTTGGCGTTCGGCATGACGCGTGAGCAGCTGGAGGATGCGGATCTGCTGTCGGCGGACAACACCGATCTGGGTGACGTCGAGACGCTGGTGCTGAACGCCCAGGGCCGGTTGACCCACATCGTGATCGATCTGGAAGGGCCGGGCGATCTGGAGGTGTTGGTCCCCGTCGGCGACCTGTCTTCCGTCGACCGGAACGGCGAGAAGGACCTGACCACGCAGTTGACGCTGGCCCAGTTGCAAGCGCTGCCGGCCTGGACGCCGGGGATGACGCCCACCGGCGCCGCCCAGGCCCCCGCACGTTAAGCGTTTCCGACGCTTGACCGGCCCATCCGGGCCGGTCATGTCCGGGGCATGAACATCCTCCTCGTCGGATCGGGCGGGCGCGAACACGCCCTGGCCTGGAAGATCGCCCAGTCGCCGCTGACCACGCGGCTCGTCGCCGCCCCGGGCAATCCCGGCATGGAGAAGCTGTGCGAGCTGCGCGCGGTGAAGGCCGACGACGCCGAGGCGCTGGCCGCGCTGGCGCGCGAGATCAAGGCCGAACTGGTCGTGGTCGGGCCGGAGGTCGCTCTGGCCGCCGGCCTGGCCGACCGCCTGGCGGCGCTGGGCATCCCCTGTTTCGGACCCACGGCCAAGGCGGCGCAGCTTGAGACCTCCAAGGCCTTTTCCAAGGCGTTCCTGGAACGGCACGAGATCCCGACCGCCGGTTACGGCGTCTATGACACGGTGAAGGACGCCAAGGCGGCGCTGGATGTCTTCAAGCCGCCGTATGTCATCAAGGCGGACGGCCTGGCGGCCGGCAAAGGGGTGGCGATCAGTCCCGACCGCTCCGACGCCGAGGCCGAGATCGAGCGGATGCTGGGCGGCCGGTTCGGCGCGGCCGGCGCCCGGGTTGTGATCGAAGAGTTCATGGACGGCGAGGAAGGCTCGCTGTTCGCCCTGTGCGACGGTCGACAGGCCGTGCTGTTCGGCGGCGCCCAGGACCACAAGCGCGCCTTCGACGGCGATCTGGGCCCCAACACCGGCGGCATGGGGGCCTATTCGCCGGCTCCGGTCTTCACGCCTGACCTGGTGCGACAGGCGAATGATCTCATCGTCCAGCCGACCGTCGCCCGCATGGCCGAAGAGGGCGCGCCCTATCGGGGCGTGCTGTACGCCGGGCTGATGGCGACCGAGGACGGACCCAAGGTGGTGGAGTTCAACGCCCGCTTTGGCGATCCGGAATGTCAGGTGCTGATGATGCGCTTCGCCGGCGACATCGTACCGTATCTGCTGGCGTGCGCGCGGGGCGACGTCTCGGGGCTGCCGGCGCCGAGCTTCAAGCCTCAGACCGTGATCTGCGTCGTCATGGCGGCGAAAGGCTATCCCGACAGCCCGCTGGAGGGCTCGATCATTCGCGGCGCCGAGCAGGACTTTGGTCCGCATGTCCAGGTTTTCCACGCCGGGACGAAGCGGCGCGACGACGGCCAGTTGTGCGCCGCTGGCGGGCGGGTGCTGAACATCTGCGCCGAGGGCGACGACATCGCCCAGGCGCGCGAGCGGGCCTATGCCGCCCTCCGCCAGATCGACTGGCCGGGCGGCTTCAACCGCACCGATATCGGCTGGCGCGCGCTGGAGCGGGGCTGAGTTGCAGGGCGCCGGTTCGCCGGACGGCGGTTTCCGCGTCGCCGCCCTCTATCGATTCGCCGCGATCGAGGACCGGGAGGCGGTGCGCGGTCGCCTGCTCGCCGCCTGCGAGTCGGGAGAGGTGAGAGGCACGCTGCTGGTCGCCCATGAGGGGCTGAATGGAACCATCGCCGGCCCGGCGTCGGGCGTGGAGGCCGTGCTGTCCGTCATCCGCGCCCTGCCGGGCTTCGCCGATCTGGACGTGAAATACGCCTGGGCGGACGCGGCGCCTTTCCTGCGGCTGAAGGTCCGGATCAAGCGCGAGATCGTGACCATGGGCCAGCCCGATCTGGACCCGGCGCGCGAGGCGGGAGCCTATGTTTCGCCTGCGGACTGGAACGCCCTGATCGCCGACCCAGCGACCTTCGTGATCGACACCCGCAACGACTACGAAGGCGACGTCGGCGCCTTCGAGGGGGCGGTCCAGCCCAACACGCGCAGCTTTCGCGATTTTCCCGACTGGTTCCGGGGCGAGGGGCGGGCGCTTCTGGAACAGAGCGGCGCGCATCGGGTGGCCATGTACTGCACCGGCGGCATCCGCTGCGAAAAGGCGACGGCCTTCCTCAAGGCCGAAGGGGTCGACCAGGTGCATCACCTGGAAGGCGGGATCCTGCGCTATCTGGAGACGACGGCCGAGGACGACAGCCTTTGGCGTGGGGAGTGTTTCGTCTTCGACGAGCGGGTGGCGGTGAAGCACGGCCTGGCGCAAGGAGACCACAGCCTGTGCCGAGGTTGCCGGATGCCGGTCAGTCCAGCGGGCCGCGCATCCGCGAACTATGTCGAAGGAGTCTGCTGCGACCGGTGCCACGACACGCGCGGCCAGGAACAGAGGCAGGGCTACGCCGAGCGGCAGCGCCAGGTCGAGATCGCGCGGTCACGCGGCGGGACGCATCTCGGCGCTCCCGCCATGCGACCCGATCAGGCCCAGGCGAACAGCAGGCGGCCCTGACCCATGCGCTCGCGCAGGTCCGGCAGATCGGCGTGGGCGACCGAGAAACAACCGTAGCTGCGGCCCAGCTTGCCTTCGCGCGCCAGGAAGTCGGGATCGGCGTAGTCGGCCCCGTGGATGATGATGGCGCGCTCGCGGGCCTTGTCGTTGGTGTACTCCAACCCGTCCAGCAGCACGTTCGGCCCCTGCTGCGATCCCCAGCTGGCGCCGGCGGTGGCGTAGGCGCCGACCGACGACATGTTGGAATCGGGCGTGTTCGAGAAGCGCTGGGCGTAGCCGGTGTGCGATGGGTCCGAGCCTCGGCCGTGGCAGGTGCGCAGAACCGTCACCTGACCGCCTTCCAGATCGACCTCGTAAAGCCGCTCGTCGCCCGAGAACTTCTGGAAGTCGACCAGATACATGCGGTCACGCAGCGGCAGGCGACGGTGATGGACGTCCAGCGCGGCCATGGCGCGCTCCATCAGGTCCTTGCGCACGCGGCCGCGCGGATCGAGCGGGGGCGGGGTCAGGTTGGCGGTCTGGATGGCCGGAGCCGGCGCTGCGCTCTGCGCTGCGGTCGGGACCACGGCCGCGGCCTGCGCGGTCACGATCGGGGTGGCTCTGGCGCTGGCGCATCCCGCCAGCATCGCCGATCCGCCAAGGATCAGCCCTCGTCTCGATAGCCGCATGCGACGCCCTCGTTGCGGTTTGTTCTTGGGCCGCATTTGTTTCAAAAGGTTTCTTGGGAGGCAACCTGAGCCTTGGACGTTAGATCGCCAGGGCCCCGGTGAAGCTATTGATTCGGAGGGGATTCATGAAACGGCTTGGCTTGTTTGCGGCGATGATTGTGGCGGCGGCGACGCCCGCCTTTGCCCGCCAAACCCCGGCGCAGCCAGTGATTTCCGGCGATCAGACGACGACGTTCCTGCAAGTAGGGCGGCTTTTGGCCGATCCGCAAACCGGCGTTGTGCAGCGCGATAAAACTCTCGTGATCCGCGGGAACCAAGTCGTCGAAACACGCGACGGCTTCGTCGGCGACGCCGCGCAGGGCCGTGTGGTCGACCTGCGCGGGGCCTTCGTCCTGCCCGGCCTGATCGACAGCCACGTCCACCTGACCGGACAGCAAAATCCGAATACGCGGTTGGAGAACGTGACGCAGTCGGACGCCGACCAGGCCATGATCGGCGCCCGCTACGCCCGGCGCACGCTTATGGCGGGCTTCACCACCGTGGCGGACATGGGCGCGAGCAATGAGGCCATCTTCGCCCTGCGTGAGGCGGTGCGGCGCGGCGATGTGCCGGGACCGCGCATCATCGCCGCCGGCTCGGCCGTATCGATCCACGGCGGTCACGGCGACGTCAACGGCTATCGCGAGGACGTCATGCACCTGCTGTCGTCCGAGAGCATCTGCTCGGGGCCGGAGGACTGCATGCGCGCGGTCCGCACCCAGGTGCGCGCCGGGGCCGACATCATCAAGATCACCGCCACGGGCGGCGTCCTGTCCAACACCGCGGCTGGCCTGGCGCAGCAGTTCAGCGACCCGGAACTGGCCGCCATCGTCGAGAGCGCGCACCGCATGGGTCGCCAGGTGACGGCCCACGCCCACGGGGTCGACGGCATCAACGCCTTCCTGCGCGCCGGCGGCGATTCCATCGAGCACGGCACCTATCTGGACGACCAGTCGATCCGCCTGTTCAAGCAACATGACGCCTGGCTTGTACCGACGCTGCTGGCCGGAGATTTCGTCGCCCGCATCGCATCGGGCCCGGACAACTTCTTCACCCCGGCCCAGACCGCCAAGGCGCTGGAGGCGGGGCCGAAGATGCTGGACATGGCGCGGCGCGCGCATGAGGGCGGGGTCAGGATCGCCTTCGGCACCGACAGCGGCGTCTCGGCCCACGGCGACAACGCCCAGGAGTTCGCGCTCCTGGTCCGCGCCGGCTTAACCCCGCTGGAGGCCGTCCAGGCCGCCACCGTCGGCGCCGCCGAGCATCTGCGCATCGCCGGCGAGGCGGGGAAGATCGCGCCCGGCATGCCCGCCGACATCGTGGCGGTGTCGGGGGATCCGCTGACGGATGTGACCGAACTGGAGCGGATGCGCTTCGTGATGAAGGGCGGCGTGATCTACCGCGCCGATTGAAGCCGCCCGGTCAGGAAGGCGGCGAAGGCCGGGGCGTCGTCGAAGCGGGCGACGACCGGCCAGGCCGCGACCCTAGCGCGCCAGTCGGCTGGCAGCCGGACCCAGTCCTTCTCGGTGGTCACCATGCCCGCGTTGAACGTCGCCGCGCGGTCCTGCAGGAAACGGAGTTGCTCGGGCCGGTAGGCGGCGTGATCGGGGAAGGGGACGAAGTCGGCCAGGTCGCAGCCTGCCGCGGTCAGCGAACGTTCCACCTTCCACGGCTTGGCGATGCCCGCGAAGCCGACCTGCGGACCGGGCGGCGGCGGCCCCTGGGGCGTCAGCCGCGCGGTGAAGACCGGCAGGCCGCCGAACAAGGCAAGCAGTTCGGGATCGGCCGTGTCGACATCCGTCGGCAGCATGATCACCACGGCGTCGGCCCGAGCCAGTCCGGCGCCCAGCGGCTCACGCATCGGACCAGCCGGGAAGACGGCGCCGTCGCCGAAGGGCCATTCGTCGTCGCGCGTCTCGCCATCGACGACGATCAGGCTGACTGTCTTCTTCAGCGCCGGGTTTTGGTGCCCGTCGTCAAGCACCAGCGTCTGAGCGCCCGCCGCCACGGCGGCGCGGGCGCCGGCGACGCGGTCGCGCGCGATCCAGGCCGGCGCGCCTTGCGCCAGCATCAGCGGTTCGTCACCGACCTGGTCGGCCTGATGCAGGGCCGGGTCGACGCGAACCGGGCCGTCCAACGATCCCCCATAGCCACGCGAAAGAGCCTGGGCGTCCACGCCCTGGCTCCGCAGCAGGCGCAGGATCTCGCGCGCCACCGGCGTCTTGCCTGATCCGCCGACCGTCAGATTGCCGACCGAGATCACCGGGCATCCGGGATCGACCGGCGCGGCGCGGGCGATCCGGCGGGCGGTGACGCTGGCCCAGATCCAGCCCAGCGGACGCAGCAAGCTGCGGGTGATGCGCGCGTGGTCGGGCTGGCGGCGATACCACCAGCGAGGCGTGTTCAGCTTCATCGCACTCTGGCCTCGGCAGGCGGCAGCAGGGCGGACAGGCGGCTCCACAGCAGGTCCAGCCCGCCGTTGGCCTCGGCGGCGGCGCGGCGGGCGCGCTCGCCCATCGCCTTGGCCGTCTCCGACGAGGCCAGGAGCGGGCCGATCACGTCGGGCAGGTTGGAGGGCGCGGCGACGACCGCCAGGCCGCCGGCGCGAACCAGCGCCTCGGTCACGCTGGCCCAGTTGGAGGCGTCCGGCCCGGTCACGGCCGGTTTGGCCAAGCGGGCCGGCTCCAGCGGATTGTGACCGCCGACGGCGGGCAGGCCCAGGGCCGGGGCGAAGGAGCCGCCCATCACCACCACATCGGCCAGGCGCAGGAACAGGCCCATCTCGTTCAGGGTGTCGGCCAGATAGAGGTCGGTCTCGCCGTCCGGCTGTTCTCCGCGCGAGCGGACGGCCAGGCGATAGCCGTCACGCCGCAGGGCCGCCTCGATCGCGGGACCGCGCTCGGGATGACGGGGCGCCAGGATCAGGCAGTTGCGGCCGGGCAGGGCGTCCAGCGCGCGGACGATGGCGGCCTCCTCGGCCTCGTGGGTGCTGGCCGCGACGATCACCGGGCGATCGCCCACCGCGGCGCTGAGGCGGCTGAAGGCGGCCTTGTCGAAAGGCAGGGGATCGCCCGCCAGCTTCAGATTGACCAGGCCGTCGACGCGGGCGCCCATCGCCTCCAGCCGCGCGGCGGAGGCCGCATCCTGGGGCATGATCAGGTCGAAGGCGGCGGTTACGCGCCGCGCCGAGGCGGGGAAGCGCGCCCATCGGTCGGCGGTCGCCTGGGTCAGCCGCGCGCTGACCAGCGCCAGGGCGACGCCGCGCCGGTGCGCCTCCACCAGCAGGTTGGGCCACAGCTCGCTTTCGACGAAGACGGCCAGGTCGGGCCGCCAGTGATCCAGGAAGGCGGCGACCACGCCCGGACCGTCGACCGGGGCGTACTGGTGGATGACGCCGGGCGGCAGACGGTCCGCCAGGATGCCCGCCGAGGTCACGGTGCCCGAAGTGACCAGGACGGTCACATCCGGGCGCGCCGCGCGAATCCGCGCCACCAGAGGCAGCAGGGACAGGGTCTCGCCCACGCTGACCCCGTGCAGCCAGGCCAGCGGGCCGTTCGGGCGGGCCATGCCGGCGACGCCCAGGCGTTCATCGACTCGGACGGGATCTTCCTTGCCGCGGGCGGCGCGGGCGTCCAGCAGGCGCGGGGCCAGCGGCTCCAGCAACCGGGTCGCCAGGCGATAGAAAAGCAGGGGAAGCGGCGTCACCGGGGCGGCCTCACCCGCCCAAGCCGGTCAGGGCGTCGGCGCGGGCCTCCACCGCATTGAGCCGCGCGGTCCAGTCGGCCACGACCGCCGCGGGCTCGGCGTCGGTCGGATAGTCGACCCGATCCCAGACTATGGCGCCCTTGCCGAACGGCAGGGGCAGGACGGCGCGGTCCCAACTGTCCAGGCGTATGGCAGGATGGCAACTCATGCCGATCAGCAGCACGGGCGCGCCCGACAGCTTGGCCAGCAGGGTGGTGCCCTCCGCCATGATATTGGCCGGGCCGCGCGGGCCGTCGGGGGTGATCGCCAAGGCGCCCACCTTCAGTTGCTTCAACCCGTCGCGCAGGGCCTGCGACCCGCCCTTGGCGCGGTCGGCCTTGTCCTTGTTGGCCGACGATCCTCGCACGGCCGGAAAACCCTGGCGCGCCACGGCCTTGGCGATGAACTCTCCATCGGCGGAAAGCGAGATCAGCGCCTTGGCCGGCTGGGCCCGGTCCAGCGGCCAGCACGACGGCGACAGGCCGATGCGCGAATGCCAGAAGACGCACAGCACCCCGCCGCCCTGGCCCCAGACCTGCTCGGCGGCGGCCTGGTTCTCGTGCGTCCAGCGGATGGTGGCGAAACAGAACCGCATCCACTGCGCCAGGATCCACGCCAGGGCGGACTGGACCGCCGGATTGCGCAGAGGCCTCACGCCACGGTCTCCACCGTCGGGGCGCCGTCCAGCGATTGCTGCCGGGCGAGGCGGGCGTAGAGCCCGCCCTGCGCCACCAGGTCGTCATGGGCGCCCTGTTCGACCACGCGGCCGGCGTCCAGCACATAGATGCGGTCGGCGTTTCTGACCGTCGACAGGCGGTGGGCGATCATCAGGGTGGCGCGGCCCTGCATCAGCCGCTCCAGCGCCGCCTGCACCAGGGCCTCGCTCTCGGTGTCCAGCGCGCTGGTGGCCTCGTCCAGCAACAGGACGGGGGCGTCCTTCAGGAAGGCGCGGGCGATGGCGATGCGCTGGCGCTGGCCGCCCGACAGGCGCACCCCCGCCTCGCCCGCGCGGGTCTCGTAGCCGTCGGGCAGGCCGATGATGAAGTCGTGGGCCGCGGCGGCGCGGGCCGCCGTCTCGATCTGGTCCCGGGAGGCGTCCGCGCGGCCGTAGGCGATGTTGGCGGCGACGGTGTCGTCGAACAGGAAGGGCTCCTGCGTCACCAGGGCGATGTGGTCGCGCAGGTCGGGCAGTTGCAAGTCGCGGATGTCCACGCCGTTCAGGCGGACCGCGCCGCCGGTGACGTCGTAGAAGCGCGGCAGCAGGCTGAGGATGGTGCTCTTGCCGCCGCCTGACGGGCCGACCAGCGCCACGGTCTCGCCCGGCGCGATGTGGATGGCGACATGGTCCAGCGTCGGGGCGACGCCCTCGCGCGACGGCGCATAGGCGAAAGACACGTCGTCCAGCACCACCTCGACCGGCCCCGCGGGCAGGGCGGCGGCGTGGCTGGCCTCCCGAATCTCGGGCTGGATGTCCAAGGCGGTGAACAGCCGCCGCGCCGCCGTCAGACCCTCGCTCATCACCGTGGCCAGGTTGGTGACCTGGCGCAGCGACTGGCCGGCGGCCAGCAACATGCCGATGAAGGCTGCGAACTCGCCCACGTCCATCACGCCCTGCTGGGCCTGCCAACCGGCGTAAGCCATCACCGCGGCGACCACGGAATAGGCCACCAGGTCGCTGGCGGGGCCGGCGAAGGCGCGGGCGTTGGCGCCTTTGATGACGTGGCGCTGGCGGCGAGCGACGACCTCGGCCACGCGCGCCTCCTCGGCGGCCTCGCGGTTTTCGATCTTGATCAGGCGGACGCCGTCCAGGTTCTCCATCAGGGCGGTGGACAGGGCCTCGCTTTCGGCCATCGCTCCCTTGGCGGCCTTGCGCGTCTTTCGGCCGAAGCGACGCAGGATCAGGGCGACGGCCGGGATGCCCAGCATCACCACCATCGCCAGCTTCCAGTCGATCCAGAACATGTAGAGGATGACCGCGATCAGCGTCAGGCCGTGCTGGGTGTAGTTGACCACGCCCGAGGTGAAGGCCTCGCGCACCAGATTGGCGTCGTAGAGAACCGTCGAGACGAAGGCGCCCGAATGCTGGGCGCGCAGACGCGCCAGGTCCGCCCGGATCATGGCCGCGAACAACCGAACCTGGATGTCGCCGACGATGCCGTGGCCCAGTCGGTTGATCAGGGCCGACTGCCCGGCCGAGGCGAAGGTCCGAACCATGGCCACCGCGACGATGGTGATCGGAATCCATAACAGCGCCTGAGCGTCGTTCAGACTGACCATGTTCAACAGCCGTACGGGCCCTCCGCCGGGCACGAACAGGCCGTTGACCGCCGGCTCCAGCAGACCCAGCAGCACCGCCGAAAGGGCGCCGGCCACGCCCGCGCAGATCATGGCCGTGACGAGCGCCAGCTTGTTTCGGGACAGATAGTCGCGCCAGATGCGACCCAGCAGGGCGCGCAGCGGCAGGGACTGGGGGGCGGCGGGGACGGTCATCGGCTCTCGGTCGGACGGCTGGCGGTCCAAGTCAACCCGCGGGTGATGACGCGGGCGCTGGGGTTCGCTATGGGCGCGGATATGGGGCGTTTCGATCTTTCCACCACCATGGGGCGTTTTCAGGCGCGGTGGCATTATTTCTGGGCCGACCACGCCTTCCTGCGCGTCGCCTTCTCCAACGCGCATTGGCTGGGGCCGGATCTGGTGCGCACGAACCAGCCTTCGCCCCGCCAGTTGGCCCACTGGAAGAAGAAGGGCGTCCGCACGGTCATCAACCTGCGGGGCCGGCGCGATGAAGGCTATTATTGGCTGGAGCGGGAGGCCTGCGAACGGCTGGGTCTGACCCTGATCGACGCGCCGCTGGATTCGCGTGACGCGCCGGGCCGCGACCGCATTCACCGCGCGCGCGAGCTGTTTCGCACGATCGAGTACCCGGCGCTTATCCACTGCAAGTCCGGCGCGGACCGGGCGGGGATGATGGCGGTGTTGTATCGGCACTTCCATCTGGGAGAGCCGATCTCGCTGGCCATGCGGGAACTGTCGAAGAAATACCTGCACCACCGAGAGGGGCTGACCGGCGTGCTGGACTTCACGCTGGAGAAATACGTCCGCGAGGTGGAGCCCCAGGGGGTGTCCTTCATCGATTGGGTGGACAGCGACGCCTATGATCCGAAGGCGATCCGGGCCGAGTTCAAGGCCGGATGGTGGGGCACACTGCTGACGGAACGGCTGCTGCGCCGCGAATAGGGCGTCAGCCCCATGGGCCCGATGACGGCGGGTTGTCGGTTCCGCCGGCGCGCGCCTGCTCGGCGTCGCGCCGGGCCTTGCGATCGGCTTCCCAGCGCTTGAACCAGCGCCGGTAGCGGATCTGGCCCCGCAGATTGATCATGAACAGCGCCAGGACGCACAGCAGGCTGACCAGCTGGAAGATCTGTTGGCCGTCGAGGTTCATGTGCAACGCCCTTATCGCCGCCGGCGGTCGGCCAGCGCTGGATGCAAGGGAAGAAGCGCGCAGGGCGGGTCGGGCGTTCCGCCCCGCGACCATCAGCCCTCGCCGCGCGGGTCGATCAGCTTGTGGGCGTGCAGGATGAAGTAGCGCATGTGGGCGTTGTCGACCGTCGCCTGGGCGCGCGCCTTCCAGGCCTTCTTGGCCTCGTCGTAGCTGCCGTAGGCGCCGACGAACTCGACCTGCGACAGATCGCGGAACACCGGCTCGTGCAGATGGCGCATTTCGCCGCCGATGACGAGGTGGAGCAGTTGCGGCGTCTCTTTGGCTTCAGCCATGACGAAATCCTTGATGGGGAGAGCGTTTGCGCGGCGGCATAGGCGTTAAGGCGGAAAGGATCAACCGAGGATGGGACGAGCGACGCAACGAACGCCATCGACGTTGGTGGAAGCTGGCCTTTTTGTTGCGCATCACCCCAGACCGGCCTTCTTCAACGTCTTCCAGGCCTTGATGACCCGCTGCAGCTTGGCCTCCGCGCCACGATCGCCGCCGTTGGTGTCGGGGTGAAACCGCTTCAGCATCTCGTGGTAGCGCGCCTTGACCGCCGCCTTGTCGGCGCCGGGCTCCAGGTCCAGGTCCGCCAGGGCTGTCCGCTCCAGCTTGCCGATGCGCCGATCCTCGACCGGGGCGGCCGTCGCCTGTTCGCCGCGACGTCCGAACAGGCCGAAGCTGTCGCGCCATGACCCGGCGCCGGCGGTGTTGCCGGTCCCCATCTTGGCGGCGAAGGCGGCGGCCTCGCGGCTGAACTTGCCCGCCTTCATCTCCCAGGTCGGACGGCCGCCGGTCATGGCCTCGTTCTCCTGGGCGGCGCGAATCTCGCCCTCGCTCATCCCGGCGTAGAAGTTCCAGCCCTTGTTGTATTCACCCGCGTGGGTCTGGCAGAATTCGTAGAAGTCGTTCAACCGCTCGCGCGACTTGGGGGCCCTGGCGGTCGCGGCCTTGCGGCAGTCGGGCCATTGGCACGGTTTTTCCCCCGGCTTCAGGTGCAGGACGTCGGCCTGGGCAGCCTCTTCCTCGGGCTTGGGCGGCTTCACGCGGATGTCGGTGAAGCGCGGCTTGTATTGAAAGGAAGCGGACATCACCCGAAGTTTAGTCCTGAATTGGACGCCATCAAGGAAACGATCATGTCGGACGGCCCCGTCGCCGCGAAAATCCGGGAAAAGCTGCAGGCGGCCCTGTCGCCGCAGCGGCTGGAGCTGGAGGACGACAGCTGGCGGCACGCCGGCCACCATCATGAAGGCGGCATGGACGCCAGGCCGGGCGGCGAGAGCCACTTCAATCTGGTGATCGTGTCGGCGGATTTCGAGGGGCGATCGCGCGTGGAGCGCCAGCGGATGGTCAACGCTCTGCTGAAGGACGAGATGGCCGGACCCGTTCACGCCTTGTCGATCAAGGCCCTGACGCCCTCGGAAGCGCCGCACAGCGCGTGATTGCGCAAAAGACCAGCGTTCACTTCGTCTTAGAACCTTCGTTTTAGCGTCACGTCACCAAACAGAACGTGGGGGACGGCTGCATGGTGGAATCCGACGGCGTCGCGAAACCGATGGCCTCCGATCAACGCGCGGGCGATGCAGCCCAGGCCCTGACGGCGATTCTGCAGACGCAATATCTGCGCTACCTGATCATCGCCAGCTGGGCGCTGGGCCTGCTGGGCGTCGTGCCTTGGTGGCAGGCCATGCTGTGGTTTGGCGCCACCGTCGGCGCCGGCGCCGTTCGCGGCGCGTTCGAGCGACGCATGGCCGATCGGGTCACCGGCGGCTGGGGCTTCGTCTTCCCGACCGTGGCCACCGTCACCACCGGCGCCTGGGCCGTCGCGCCCTTGCTGGCGTGGTTCTCCGGGGCGCCGTTCGGCCAGCCCCTGGCCGTGGCGCTGGTGATTTCCGGCTATGTGCTGGTCTTCACCCAACTTCGCAGCTCGCCGCGCCAGGCCGTGATCATCTCTTCGCCCTATGGCGCGGCCTCGACCATCATGCTGCTGAGCCTGGTCGGCCAGCCGGAGTTCTGGTCGTTGCTGCTGGTCCTGCCCTTCACGGCCGCGGGCCTGTTCGTGCTGGTCACCATGACGATGTTGCGCGAGGAGCGCATCCGCGCCTTCCAGGCGCACCAGGCCCATCTGATCGAGGAGCTGGAAAGCGCCCGTGACAAGGCCAACGCCGCCAATGACGCCAAGTCCAACTTCCTGGGCGTCATCTCCCACGAACTGCGCACGCCGATGAACGGCGTGTTGGGCGCCGCCCAGCTGCTCAGCGCGACGCGACTGGAGACGACCCAGCGCGAATATCTGTCGATCATCCGCAATTCGGGCGACAACCTGCTGAGCCTGCTCAACGACATCCTCGACATGACCAAGATCGAGGCCGGCAAGATGACGTTCGAGGTCGTCGATGTCGTCATCGAGGAACTGCATAAGCGCATCACCGGCCCCTTCGAGGCCCAGGCCAAGGCCAAGGGGCTGAGCTTCGTATCGACCTTCGAGGGCGAAGTGCCGACGGTGGTGCGCGGCGATCCCTTGCGCGTCTGCCAGGTGGTGCAGAACCTGCTGTCCAACGCCGTCAAGTTCACCGATGCGGGCGAAATCCGCTATGTCGTGCACGGCGAGCGCATTTCCGACCAGCGGGTCCGGTTCGAGTTTCGCGTGACCGACAGCGGCGCCGGCATCGCGCCGTCCGATCTGGAGCGATTGTTCCAGCCTTTCACCCAGGTGGACGCTTCCTCGACGCGGCGCTTCGGCGGCACAGGCCTGGGCCTGACCATTTCGCGCCGCATGGCCAACATCATGGGCGGCGACATCAACGTGACCTCAAAGCTGGGGCAGGGCTCGGCCTTCACCTTCGCCGTGGAGGCCGAGGTGGTCGAATGGGCGCGCCCCGCGCCGGCCGAGGAAATCCATGCGGAGATCGAAGGCGTCGCCTCGCTGCGGGTGCTGGTTGTCGAGGACCATCCCGTGAACCGCATGATCCTGGAAGCGTGGATGAGTTCCGCCGCGCACGTCACCGTGACGGCTGAAAACGGCGAACTGGCTGTCAAGGCGGCTGCGGAACAGCCGTTCGACCTGATCGTCATGGATGTGAACATGCCGGTGATGGACGGGCTGACGGCGACGCGGATGATCCGGGGCGGCGGCCTCAACGCCGATACGCCGGTCGTGGTCCTGTCCGCCTCGGCTCGCACCGAGGATCACGAAGCGGGCCTTCAGGCCGGCGCCGACGCCTATCTGAACAAGCCGATCGACTTCGCCGCCCTGGCCGAACTGATCGGCCGCGTCCCTGGCGGCCGAGACGCCGTGGCGGGCCTGTCTTCGGCGGCGGCGCAGTCGGTCGCGGCCTGAGACGGCGGCGCCGGCGAATAAGAGCGCTGCTGGGGAAACCTGCGCGGCGTTTTCCGTTGTCCCTTCGGCGACGCTTTCGGCGCCCCTGACGGATAACCATGCGCGCTTTCGCCGAGCTTCTGGATCGCCTGTCCCTGACGGCGTCGCGCAACGCCAAGCTGGTGCTCGTGCGCGACTATCTGAAGGCCACCCCGGATCCGGATCGGGGCTGGGCGCTGGCGGCGCTGACCGGGGACCTCAGTTTCAAGGCGGCCAAGCCGGCCCTGATCCGCAAGGCGGTGGAGGGGCGGGTCGATCCGGTCCTGTTCGGCTGGTCCTACGACTATGTCGGCGACCTGGCCGAGACGGTGGCCCTGCTCTGGCCGTCGCCGGCGGACTATCGCCCCAATCGCGAGCCGGAACTGGCCGAGGTGGTCGATGCGCTGATGCGCGCAAAGCGCGGCGAGGTCCAGCCGCTGATCGAGGCCTGGCTGGACGCGTTGCAGCCCAAGGGGCGCTGGGCCCTTCTGAAACTGGTCACCGGCGGGCTCCGCATCGGTCTGTCTGCGCGGCTGGCCAAGACGGCGGCGGCCATGATCCGGCCGACCGCGATCACGCAACCGCCCAACCCCGATGGCGACGAGGCGCAGACGGCCCTGACGGCGGTGGACGTTTCGGACATCGAGGAGGTCTGGCACGCCGTCGATCCACCCTACGCCGACCTGTTCGCCTGGCTGGAGGGGCGTGCCGAGCGCCCCAGTCCCGACGCACCGGGACGTTTTCGGCCCGTGATGCTGGCGGTCGCTATCGATGAGGCGGTCGATTTTCCGAAGCTTTCACCCGCAGACTACGCCGCCGAATGGAAGTGGGACGGGATCCGGGTCCAGGCTGTGCGGGAAGGCGGCGTCGCGCGGCTCTATTCCCGCACTGGCGACGAGATTTCCGGCGCCTTTCCCGATGTAATGGAAAGCCTCGACTTCGACGGCGCCATCGACGGCGAGCTTCTGGTGCTGCGCGACGGCCGGCCCGCGCCGTTCGGCGATCTGCAGCAGCGGCTCAATCGCAAGACCGTGGACGCCAAGCTGATGGCCGCTCATCCGGCCGGCGTTCTGGCCTACGATCTGCTGGCCTGGAATGGCGAGGACCTTCGGGCGCTTCCGCTGACGGAACGACGCGTCAGGCTGGAAGCCCTGGTGGAGACCCATCCCGGCGACCGTCTTCGGCTGTCGCCGCTGGTCGACTACGCCAGCTGGGACGCCCTGGGTCGTCTGAGGGCCGATCCTCCGGTCGGCGCGGCCGCAGAGGGCCTGATGCTGAAGCGTTGGGACAGCCCCTATCTTGCCGGGCGGCCCAAGGGGCCTTGGTTCAAGTGGAAGCGCGACCCGCACGTCATCGACGCCGTGCTGATGTACGCCCAGCGCGGCCACGGCAAGCGGTCTAGTTTCTATTCCGACTACACCTTCGGGGTCTGGACCGAAGAGGGGGCGCTGACGCCCGTGGGCAAGGCCTATTTCGGCTTCACGGACGAGGAACTGAAGCAGTTGGACAAGTTCGTGCGCGATCACACCGTCGATCGCTTTGGACCTGTGCGGTCGGTTCGGGCCGAGCGCGATTTCGGCCTGGTGCTGGAGATCGCTTTCGAAGGCCTGCAACGCTCCAGCCGGCACAAGTCCGGGGTGGCCATGCGGTTTCCCCGCATCAGTCGAATCCGCTGGGACAAGCCCGCGCGCGAGGCCAATACGCTGGATGACGTAATGGACCTGCTGGACGCCATCGAAAGCGGCGGCGGGCGCATCGCCGTCGCCGGCGACTGATCCGACGCGCGGGATATCCGCGTCGTCAGGACGAAAAGCGATTCGCCAGCCAGTAACCGCCCAGCGCGGCCGTCGTCGTCAGGAAGACGCCCCAGGCGAGGTCGATCAGGGTGATGTGGGTCGGCCAGATCCGCAGGGTGGCCTGGTTGGTCAGATCGTAGGTGGCGTAGGCGACAAGGCCCAGAACACCGCCCATGATCGCCGCGCGTAGGGCGGACCCCTCGCGCAGCGCCGGCATAACCGCCAGGAAGACCACGCCGAAAACATAGATCAGATAGAAGGCGATGGCGGCGCGCATGTTGGGACGGGCCGCCATCAGTTCGCCGATCGCGGGCTGATACAGACGCGGGGCCATCAGCGTAAGCCATATGGCGTCCAATACGCCCATGGTCAGTCCGCTTCCTAGATAAGCCAGCAGATACCGCATGATAGCCCCCTTCAGACAGCGCGAAGACGATAATGGCTGACGCCCCATTCGCGACCGTCGCTATCGCCGAACAGGCCGGCGGTGGCCAAGTAGAAGCGCCGCCAGCGCCGTGTCCACAGCTGCGCCTGATCGCCATAGACGTCGCGCATGATGCGCCCCACAGCCTCGGGCTGGCCGTCCATGTTGGCGAGCCAATCCAGCGCCGTCCGCTGGTAATGGACGCCGCTCCAGCGCCAGTCCTGCTCGATCTCGAACAGGTCCGCGTATTGCCGCATCAGGCCGTGGCTGGGCATTACGCCGCCGGTGAAGAAGTGCTGGGCGATGAAGTCGGATCGGTCCGATGAGTCGAAGCGATACGGGGTCGTCCGGTGTGAAAAGACGTGGATGAACATTCGGCCCTCGGGCGCCAGCCACCGCCGCGCGCGGGTCAACAAAGCGCGCCAGTTCGCCATGTGCTCGAACATTTCGACCGAGACGATGCGGTCAAAGCGCCGGTCGGTGTCAAAGACGTTCATGTCGCGCGTGAGAACGGTCAGGTTCGACAGGCCGCGCTCGCGGGCTTGGGCCTCTATGAATGCGCGCTGACCGGCCGAGTTCGACACGGCGGTGATGGTCGACGCGGGATAGCGCTCGGCCATCCACAGCGACAGCGAGCCCCAGCCGCAGCCCAGTTCGAGAACGGTCTGGCCGTCAGCGAGGCCGGCGTGCATCGCGGTCTCCGCCAGCGCCGCCTCCTCGGCCTGAGCCAGGCTTTCGGTTCCGGTGGGGTAGAGGCAGCAGGAATATTTCAGTCGTGGACCCAGGCAGATGCGGAAGAACTCGGCCGGCAGCTCATAGTGCTGAGCGTTGGCGGCCTCCACATGCTCGGCGATCACGCGCTCGGCCATCTCCCGGGCGAAGCGGGCGTCAGCGCCGGGCGCGTCGTGAAGCGTCTTGCGCGCACCCGCCACCATGGCGGCGATGGCTGGGCGGACGATGAAGTCCGGCGCGGGCGCGTCCTGGGCGGAGCGCAGCAGGGCGGATAAGGGCATGACGCCTCCGGTCAGCGGGCCTTGGGTGGAAGGGGAAAGAAGCGGGATACGCGGTCCTGGTAAGCGCGATAGGCCTGGGGTCTGGACTTCAGCATTTGCGCCTCCAGCATCGGCACGCCGCTGACGTGGTTGAGCAGCCACCACATCATCGCCGGAGCAATCAGAGACAGCCAGCCGAAGGGATGGTCCACGCTCAGCGCCATCACCAGCCACGCCAGCCAGACGGTCCATTCGAAGAAATAGTTCGGGTGCCGGGACCAGGCCCAAAGACCCGTGTCGGCCACCTTGCCCTTGTTCGACGGATCGCGGCGGAAGACGGCCATCTGTCGGTCGGCAAGCGTCTCCCCTCCAACCGCGACCAGAACGATCAGACCCGCCAGGGCGTCGCGCCACCCGAGATCAGCTTCGGGACGGATGGCGGCGGCTCTAAGCGAAACAGTCAGCACCGCGACGGTCGCGGCCTGTATCATCAGGAAAGCCCAGGCCTTGAAGCCCCAGCCCCCCCATTCCTTTTTGAAGCGCTCATACCGCGGATCCGGCGTGTCGGAGCGCGCGGTGCGCAGCGCGATATAGCCGCCCAGACGTAGCGCCCACAGCCCGATCAACACCGCCACAAGAAGCTGACGCGCGACGACGGCGTCCTCCGCCGGCCACAGCGCGGCCAAGGCGCCAATCGCGCCGATCGACAGGGTCCACACCACATCGGTCCAGCCGCCGTCGCCAGCGAAGCGCACGATCACCCAAGCGAGCGACAGGGCGATGACGGCCAGGGCGGCGCAAACGACGATGACCAGCATGATCCCTCCTAGCGTTCACGAACTCTACGAGCGAAGCCGTCGCCCGGATGCGCCCCTAGAGGCGGATGAACGGTTGGATCAGGCGGCCCAGCCAGCCGTCGAGCAGAATCTGTCCGTCCAACGCGGCCACGCACAGGCAAGGCTCGTCGGAAACGACCCGGGGCTGGTGCAGGGTCTCTTGATCCGCTTCTTCCAGGTCGCCCTTGTCGAACCGTTCGTCGTCGGTGGCGTAAGCGCCGGACAACACGCAAGTCAGCTCCACGCCGCCGTGCGTATGGCGGGGCATCACCCGGCCGGGCTGGATGTCCAGCAGAATGACACGGCAGTCGCCGGCGCGCGGGCCCAGCACGTCACGCACACGCACACCCGGCCCCATCCATCGCCAGGGACCGAGCGCATGGCGGCGAAGCGGCTCGGGCAGTTGCGGCATGTCGTTCAGCGGCAAAGCGGGCACCGCCGCCCCTGCATCGGTCTCGGCTCGGGCCATGACGCGGGCCAGGGCGTCGGCGGGGAGGGGTTCAGGCGGGATGTCTTCCAGCAGGCGCCCGCCCACGGCCTCGAGCCGGCGCGCGAAGGCGCCGGCCTGCGGACGCATCCACAGGTGCGTGGCGACCACCAGGGCCTCTGGCGAGCTCAGCGCTCCGGCCGCATAGGCCAGGAGGCGGTCGTCGGAAACGGAATGGCGCATCGGGGTCATTCTATCCCCCTCAGCGGTTCAAGCGCGATACGAAGCTTTATCATGGCCTTGCGGATGCGGGATTTCACGGTCCCCAGGGGAAGGTCGAGATGACGGGCGATTTCCGAATGGGCGGCGCCTTGGAAGAAGGCCAGGCGCAGCACCTCGACATGGTCGGGCGACAGGCTTCGCATGGCCTCGGTCAGGCGGGCGGCCTCTTCGGCGCCCGACAGCAGGTCGTCCGGGCGATCCGGTTCGTCCGGCAGAAGGCTGAGATCGGCGACGGGCAAGGGGCGGGATTCCTTGCGCAGAACGTCCAGTCGACGATTGCGAGCGATGGTGAAGATCCACGTCGCCGCGCTGGCGCGGGTGGGATCGAAGAGATCCGCCTTTCTCCAGACCGTCAGCATCGCGTCCTGGGCGAAATCCTCGGCTGCGCCGGCCGGGGCGCCGGCGTGCATCAGGTAGGCCTTCAGCCTGGGGGCGAAGTATTCGAACAGACGGGCGAAGGCTTCTCGGTCGCGGCGGATCGCGACCGCCTGGATCAGTTGGCCGTTTTCGTCCCGAGCACCGTAATTCGAGCTCATGGGGCGACGTACCGGCGATAGGGCGACCGTATCATGCATGGTCCTTATACGCGCTGTGGACGTCGGCGGATGACAACATCCGAACGCGCCGACGCGACGTATCGAAGCCTAAAGTCACGCCGGAGTCTTCATGCCGATCGCCAACCGTTCCGAAACCACGACCCGGCCGTTGCGGATCGCGGTCGTGGGGTCGGGCATATCGGCCCTGTCCTGCGCCTGGCTGCTGGCCCGTCGTCACAAGGTGGTGGTCTATGAGCAGGCCGACCGGCTGGGCGGTCACACCAATACGGTCGACGTCCAGGGGCCGGCCGGGACCACGCCCGTGGACACCGGCTTCATCGTCTTCAATGACGCCACCTATCCAAACCTGGTGGCTCTGTTCGAGCACTTGGGCGTCGCCAGCCGTGCGACCGACATGTCGTTCGCGGTGTCGCTGGACGAAGGTCGCTTCGAATACGCCGCGCCGGCCCTGTTCGCGCAGAGGCGAAACGCCTTCCGCCCTCGCTTCTGGACCATGCTGCGGGAAATCCTGCGGTTCTATCGGGACGCTCCGGCGCAGTTGGCGACGCTGTCGGACCCCAATCTGACGCTCGGCGACTATCTCAAGCGCGAAGGCTTCAGCGAAGCCTTCCGGGACGACCATCTGTTGCCCATGGCCGCGGCCATCTGGTCGTCTCCGGCGCACACCCTGATGGACTATCCGGCCGAATCCTTCATCCGCTTTTGCGGCAATCATGGCCTGCTGAAGCTGACCGGACGCCCGGTCTGGCGCACAGTCCAGGGCGGCAGCCGCGCCTATGTGTCCCGTCTTGTGCAAGACCTGGGCGAGGGCGTCCGGTTGGCTAACGGCGCGATCGAGGTCCGGCGTGTCGATGGCCAGGTCGAGGTGCTGGACAGTCAAGGGCGCACGGATCGTTTCGACCACGTCGTGATCGGCGCCCACGCCGACCAGGCGCTGGCGATGTTGGCCCAGCCGACCGACGCTGAGCGCGCGCTGCTCGGCGCCTTCCGCTACAGCCGCAATCTGACGGTCCTGCACTCGGACGCCAGCCTGATGCCGCGTCGTCGACGCGCTTGGGCCGCATGGAATTACATCGGCGTCGAGGGCGGTCTGTGCGTCAGCTATTGGATGAACCGGCTGCAGGGGCTGCCTGGCCCCGACCTTTTCGTCACGCTGAATCCTCCGCGCCCGCCGCGCTCGGAGACGCTGCTGAGGACGGAAATCTACGAGCACCCGATCTTTGACCCGGCCGCGATCCGCGCGCAGAAGGCGCTGTGGACGCTGCAGGGGCAGGGCGGTGTCTGGTATTGCGGCGCCCACTTCGGCGCAGGGTTCCATGAGGATGGCCTTCAGTCCGGTCTGGCGGTGGCCGAACAGCTCGGCAGCGTGCGCCGTCCATGGTCGGTCGACAACGAGAGCGGACGCATCAACATCATCCCCAGCCCTGCGGGGCTGGAGCGTGTGGCGTGAAATCCGCCCTTTATCGCGGCGAGGTGACGCACAGGCGTCTTCGTCCCCGCGAGCACAGGCTTCGCTATCGGGTCTTTTGGTTGTTGCTGGATCTAGCTGAACTGGACGAAATCGATGCGAAGTTGCGGCTTTTGTCGCGCAATCGCTTCAACCTGCTGGGATTTCACGATCAGGATCACGGCGACGGATCGACGACGCCCCTCCTTGACCAGGTGCAGCTTCACTTGAGACGGGCAGGCGTCGACGTCCAGGGTGGCGTCGTGCGGCTGCTGACCATGCCGCGCGTCCTGGGCTACGTCTTCAATCCGATCAGCCTGTACTACTGCCACGCCGCCGACGGGCGGCTGGCGGCCGTGATCTATGAGGTTTCAAGCACATTCGGCGAGAGACACGCCTATGTCCTGCCCGTGGACGGCGTGACGGGGAAGGGGATGTTTCGCCAGCAGGCGACAAAGGCGCTGCACGTCTCGCCCTTCATGGGCATGGAGATGCGTTATGCGTTTCAGGGCCGTGCGCCGGACGACCACATGGCGCTAAAAATCAACGGCTCGGACAAGGACGGTCTCCTGATCGCCGCCTCAATGACAGGCCGTCGCCACGCCCTGACGGACGGCGCGATCCTGCGCGCCGCCTTGGCCATGCCCCTGCTGACGCTCAAGGTCTTGGCGGCGATCCACTGGGAGGCGCTGAAGCTGTGGCTCAAGCGCGTCCCCCTGCATCCTGCTCCATCGCCGGATGGGGCTTGAGGGATCAACAGCCGGATTTCGACGACCCGACAAGCGGTAGTCGCGCAACGATGAACGCGAGATCAGACGGCGTTGGCGGAAGCGGCAGCGTCGGATTCAGCGGGGCCGGCCGGGCGCGCGGTCGCCGTCGACTGAGCGCGCGGTGCGGAGGCGGGCGGCGAAGACGAAGCGGGCGTCTGGGCGCCGCGCTGCGGGGCGGGCTTGGCGGCATTCATGTTCGCGGTGGGCGCGGTCTCGGGCAGGGTCCGGCCTTCCTGGGCGAGGACGAGAGAATAGGCGACAGCCTCGCCGGCCTGACGCGCGGCTTCCACGGGGTTGATCGCAGCTTGGATCAGGCGCGGTTGATCAGCATCCGTCGAGGGGCGGGGGGCGTAGGTGAAGGCGCCGCGCGAGCCCGACCGACCGCCGAAACGATAGAACAGATGACTGCCGACCTGGCTGACCCGCACCAGCGATCCGCGCCACGCCGGCGACACGCCGGTGGTGTGGAAGTGAGTGGCGTTTCCGACCGCGGCGTACACGCCGCCCGAAAGCGCCTTCGAGGCGACGTCGCGGGCGCGGTTCCAGGCGGCCTGATTGACGCGTCCGCGCATCACGCCCGAGCAGGTGAAGGAGAATTGGCAGCCGGTGCGGCGCGCGGCGCCCTGATAGACCACGCCGCATACGCTCTTGGGGAAGGCGGGGTGGCGAACGCGGTTCAGGACCACCTGGGCCACCGCGCTCATGCCGTCGCGGCCCTCGCCGCGCGCTTCGTAATAGACGGCCTGGGTCAGGCAATCGAGGTCGCGGCTGGCGTCCAGCGCGTGATCCATGCGGAAGGGCTGGGCCGGCGTGGGAGCGGACAGGCTGGCGCGACGAAGGTTCGGATCGCCGGGGTTGGCCCGGAGCTGCTCCAGGCGGGCGGCCAGGAGTTCGGCCTGGCGGTCGCGCTGGGCCGAGCCCGCGCTGGTGTAGGGATCATGACGTCGGGCGATCGCAAGCGCACTGGCGTCCAGGCCGCCGGCGGCGGCGGAAAGGGCTTCCTCGGTGAAGCCGGCGGCGGTGGCGCCCTGGATACGTTCGGCCTGAGCGCGCACGGTCGTCGCCTGCGCCGCAACGCCGCCCAGATAGGCGGCGCCGATCGCCAGTCCCACCAGACCGCCGAAAGCGGCGGCCGCGTGGACAGGCTTGATCTTCGCCACACGATCGGCAGCCGAAACGGCGCGCGTCTGCGAGGAATGCGACAACGTAGTATCCTAGTCAGCAGGGCTGGAAACGCCGCCCCCGGGGGTAGTCTCGCCGGCCGGGCGACTCTGACGGTCGCGTTCCAGCCTGCAGACGACGTTCGGCTCACGGGCCCGGACGTCGAGGACGGGCCTATATAGCGCTGTTTGTGACCCTAATGTGGTCGATTCGCAAGCTGACGGTTTAGGCGCTGAAGTTTCATGTTTGAGGCGCCGATAAGGCGAGATCTTGGGCGGCTGATCGATGAATAGGTATGAGATGGGAAGCAATATGCTTTGGGTTAAAGTTCGAATACTTTCATCGACTGGACAGCGGTGGGAGGCATAAGCTTACGTTGAGCGAGGCCTGTGCGCAGGGGGCGGCCTAAACTGATGTTGTGATGCTTTGTCGCGCGGATTCGGGAACTGGAGCGGCGCACGGGTGTTTGAAGCGGAGCCATTGGAGGACATCATGACCCGCACCGCCATCCTGACCCTGACCGCCGCCGCCCTCGCTCTCGCTCTCGCGGCCTGCGGGACCACCGTAGAACAGAAGGCGGCCACCGGCGCCGTGGCCGGCGCCGTCGTCGCCGGGCCCGTCGGCGCCGCGGTCGGCGGCGCCGCCGGCACAGCCGCCGCCCACGTTCAGAAGCCGAACTGACGCTGGTTACAAGGTCGCGCCTTGCATCCCGAGAGGCGCGACCTATCTGCGACACATGGCGCGGCTTGTTCAGGCGGCCCGCGCCGAACGCCTGCCATCGACCGCTTCGGACCTTGATTTCGCCGCCGGTTTAGGCTTTGTGCGGCCGCTTCGGGCCGTGCGCCTTTCGCCGCCTGACCCTCGATGGCCGCCGACGCGGCCGCTCACAAGGAAACAGCGCTCGCTCGCATGAGAGACATCAAGACCGGATTCACCGACCGCCTGACCGCCCAGCAGGAAGCCAAGAAGGCCCTGCTCGCCAAGTTCAAGCCCAAGCCCGCCGCACCCGATCCCGAATTCGAGCGGTTGGCCGAGAAGCGCGCCGCCGAAAAGGAGGCGCTGCGCCAGCAGCATGAACTGGCCAAGGCCGAGGTGCGCCGCGAAAAGGCCGAGAAGGAAGCCGCGCGCATGGCGGCTGAGCGCGAGGCTCAGGAAGCGATCGACGCCGAGAAGCGGGCCGACCGCAAGGCCCGCAAGCAACTGACCAAGGAAGAGCAGAAGGCCCGGCGCGATGCGCGTTACGCGGCCCGCAAGGCGCGCCGCTAAGGCCAGCCGTCGCAATATCCGAAGGAAAGGCGCGCCCGGTTTACCGCGGCGCGCTTTTTCGTGTCCGCCATCGTGATGGCTAGACCGGGGGGCCTTCGACCAGGCGGCGGAGCTGGTCGGCGGAATACGGCTTGCGCAGGAAGGGCCACGGCGCGTTGGCCAAAACGCCCTCCACGTCGTCGCCGACATAACCGCTGGTCAGGGCGATACGCATGTCCGGCCATTCGCGCGCGGCCCGTCGCGCCAGATCCACGCCGCTCATCCCGCCCGGCATGACCACGTCGGTCAGCATGAGATCGAAAGGGGTCTCGGCCAGGGCGGCCAGGGCGGCCTCTCCGGTTTCGGCCAGACGCACCTTGAACCCGAAGCCCTCGAGCAGATCGACGGCGACGGCCGCCACATTGGCGTCGTCCTCGACAAGCAGGAGGCGGCGCCCCCCAGCGAAGGCGGGTTCGGACATGGGCGTCGAGCGCTTCAGTCCTTGCGCCGGGGCCTCGGCTTTCGCGAGCGGAGGAAGATAGAGGCGGATTTCCGTGCCGCGGCCGACCGTCGAGGAGACCCGGACGCCGCCCCCCGATTGACGGGCGAATCCATAAACCTGGCTCAGTCCCAGGCCGGTGCCCTTGCCGACCGCCTTGGTGGTGAAGAAGGGCTCGAACACCCGGTCGATGACCTCGGGCGTCATGCCGGCGCCGGTGTCTGAAACGATCACGCAGACATATCGGCCGGCCGGAAGGTCGGGCGTTTCGTCGGCGCCGATCTCGCACGACTGGGTGCGGATGGAAACGCGCGCGGGACGTCGCGGCGCATCGTCGTCGTGATCTCCCGTGACATCGCCCAGGGCGTCGCGGGCGTTGACTATCAGGTTCAACAGGGCGGCCTCGAACTGGGCCGGGTCCACGTTGACCCGCGCGCCGCCACGCTTCAGCCGGACCTGGAAGTCGACTGCTTCCCCGACGGCGCGACGCATCAGGGGCTCGCCTTCCCGGATGAGGGCGTTCAGGTCGACGGCCTCGGGTCGAAGGGGCTGGCGTCGCGAGAAGGCCAGCAACTGATGGGTCAGGCTTTCGCCGCGCCGCGCGGCCGACAGGGCCGCTTCGCCCAGCTTTCTGCGTTTGGCCGGGTCGTCGCTGCGCAGGATGATGTCGAGAGCGCCGATCACCACTGTGAGCAGATTGTTGAAGTCGTGGGCGACGCCGCCGGTCAGGCGGCCGACCGCCTCCAAGCGCTGGGCGTGGAGCAGTTGCGCCTCGGCTTGCGCCTTTTCGGCCAAGGCTTCGCCGACGCGGTCCTCCAGAAGCTCGTTGATGCGCTTGAGATCGTCCTCGGCGCGCTTGGCTTCGGTGACGTCCAGACTGGCGCCGACATAGCCCTGAAAGACGCCCTCGGCGTCGAAGCGCGGCACGCCCTCCGTGCGCAGCCAGCGCTGGCCCAGCGTCGGATGGTTGACCCGACTGAGCGCTTCGAAACGGTCGCGGGCCTCGAAGGCGCGCATGAAGGCGCCGGTGAAGACGGTCTCGTCGTCGGGATGGATCAGGCGCCGCCAGCTGTCGCGCAACTGCCGTTCCGACCGCACGCCGAAGAAGGTGCGATAGAGGCGGTTGGCGAAGACGATCTGGGCGGCGTCGTCGGTCATCCAGACCAGGACCGGCGCGCTGTCGGCGACGGTGCGGAACCGGCTTTCGGATTCCTCCAATCGCGCCTGGGCGTCGCGCATGTCGGTGACGTCGAAGGCCACGCCCACGAAGCCCACGACCTCCGATCCGCTCGTCCGGGGGCGGGAGAAGGACTTGAGCCAGCGCCAGGTCCCGTCATGGCGGCGATAGCGCGCCTCCATCGAGAACGGCTCTCCGGTCGCTTCTCCAGCCAAGGATTCCTCGAGGATGCGCTGCTGGTCGTCGGGATGCAGGCTGGCGCGCCAGTCGGCGGTTCGGGCCGCCTCGTAGGTCGAGCCATAGAAGTCGACATAGGCCTGGTTCACGAAGGTTCGGCTTCGATCCTTGGCTGTGACCCAGATCAGCACGGGGGCCGTGTCGGCGACGGCGCGGAAGCGCGCCTCGCTCTCTCGGGTCTCGGCCTCGGCGCGGGCGCGTTCGATCTGGGCCCAGGTGCGCGCGGCGACTTCTTCCAACAGGGCGGCTTCGGCATCCGTCCAACGCCGGGGCTGGGCGGAATGGACATACAGGAAGGCGCGCAGCCGGCCGCTGCGGATCAGGGGCGCACGCATCAGGGCGCGCGTCTGCAGGGCCTCGAAAGCCGCCGCCGCCTGCGCCGTTCGGGGATCTTCGCGCACGTCCTCGACACGGACGGTCTCGCCGGCGGCGAGGTCGGCGATCAGCGGAGCGCCGAGGTCCTGCAGGCTGAAACGGCCGCGGGCGCTGACCACGCCGTCGGTCCAATCGCGCGTCATGGAGACCTCGCCGGCGCCTTCGTCCACCTCGCCGTAGCCGACGCGGTGGACCTCCAGAAGATCGCCCAGCGCGCGTTCGACCTCGGTCATGATGGCCAGCGGCTCCGTCATGTCGCGCAGACGGTCGACCAGGGCCAGAAGGAAGGCCTGGCGTCGCTGCTGACGGGCTGCGGCGTCCAGGGCCTGCCGGCTTTCGGTGATGTCGAAGGCCATTCCGGCGTAACCCAGAAGGCCGCCCGCATCGTCCAGGCGCGGCTTGACCACGACGCGCATCCAGCGCCAGGCGTCGTCCTGGCGACGGAAACGGGCCTCGAAGGCATGGGGGGCGCGGTCGTCACGGGCCTGTATCTGCCCGGCCAGGACGCGGTCGGCGTCCTCGGCGTGGATGAGGGCGCGCCAGCCCTGGCCGGACAGGGCGGGGCTGTCCGGCCCACAGAAATCGACCAGGGCGGCGTTGGCGAATTGAATCCCCCCTCGCGCATCGGTCAGCCAGATGGGCGCGGGCGCGATGTCGGCCAGCATGCGGAAGCGGCCCTCGCTCTCCCGCATCGCCGCCTCGGCCTCGCGCGTCGCGGTGATGTCGACGCCGCCGGCGACATATCCCATCGGCGCGCCGTCCGGCCCCAGCAAGGCGCGCACGCTGACCAGCGCCCAGATCACCCGGCCGTCGGGATGAACGTAACGCTTGATGAACTGATCGCCGGTGCGGCCATCGGCGATGGCCTTGAGGGAGGCCAGGGTGTCCTCGGCGTCCTCGGGGTGCGACACGTCCAATGTGGCCCGCCCGACCGCCTCTTGCGGCGAAAGCCCGAGAAGCTCGGCGTAGCGGGCGTTGATCGCGGTGATGCGACCCTCGCGGTCCAGCCGGACGATGCCGGCGGCTGACTGGTCGACCAGGGCCTGCAGTTCGGCGCGGCTGCGCGTGAGTTCCGCCAGGGAATCCTCCAGCCGGTGCAGGCTGCGCCTCAGCCAGGCGCCCATCTCGGTGCAGAACAGCCCCACGACAAGGAAGTTGGTCGTGGCCACGCGGCCCAAGTTCGGCGGCATGGCCCGCCCCTCGGGCGTGGTGAGGATGACGACCGCCCATCCGCCCGCGAGGCAGGTCGCGAGCGCCGTCCAGCCGCCGGCGCGGCCGGCCGCCGCCGCCGCGATGATCACCGCGGGCAAAAGGATGATGAAACCCGAGATTTCCGCGTAGTAGCGGGCCGCCGCAGCGCGCACGACCAGGGCGGCGACGGCGCAACCCAAACCGATCAGGACCGCCCCCAAGGCCGATTTCTGTCGTTGGCGAGGAAGCCGCATCAGGAGAGCGTCGACGCCGGAGAGGGCCTTGGCGAAAGCCGCTCTGCTCATTCCCTGTCATCCCCCAAGCGCGTCGACACGCCCTGCGCGCTGTTGCAACGCTTCGGTCCGCCTCGCGTTCCGTAAGGCCCCGAAGCGCCGGACAGCCGGCGTAAGCCTATTCGCACGCATGGAGCAAGCATGACCGCCACCATCGACACCGGCCTATCCGCGGACGACCGAGGCGATGTCGCCGAGCAACTGACCCGTGTCCTGGCCGACGCCTACGCTGTGTATCTGAAGACGCACGGCTATCATTGGAACGTCCGCGGGCCGGAGTTCTTCGCCCTTCACAACCTTCTGGAGCAGCAATACCGCGACCAGTGGGAAGCGCTGGACGAGATCGCCGAGCGTATCCGCGCGCTGGGCGAACTGGCGCCGCAGGGCTATGGCACCTTCGCGAACCTGACCGGCATCCGCGACGGCGATCCCGAAAAGGACGCGCCGGACATGCTGCGCGAACTGATGCGCGATCACGAGACGCTGATCGCCACGATGCGCGCGGCGCTGGAAGTGGCGGACGATGACGGCGACGACGTGACGGTCGATCTGCTGACCCAGCGGCTGGGCGCCCACGAGAAATTCGCCTGGATGCTGCGTTCGACGCTGGGCGGTCGATAACGCCGATTTACGGAACGCCCGAAAACCGCCCATAAGTCCGGGCATTGCCATGGCACGACGCAGTCCTCATCTGAGGGCCGACGCGAGGACCCATGCTGAAACCGGACTGGAAGGCGATCTGGACGGCGCTGCGGCGCTCGGCGGCGGCGATGCCCGCCGCCGGCGCAGTGCTGGGCGTCGCCATGGCCGCGGGGTCGGCGCCACGTCCCAATGCGGATCGGACCGCCGAGGCGGTTGCGCGCATCACCGGCGGGGACATGACCGCCAAGGGGCTGGCGGCGCTGATGGCGCGGCTGACGCCGTCGCAACTGGCTGAGGCCCAGCGACACGACCCGACGCGCGTCGGACCCGCTCTTTACGGCCTGACGCCGGGTTGGGAGACCCTGACTTTGGCGGGCAAGCCTGGTCTGGAGCAAGGCGCGACGGGATTGGAGGCGCAGCAGATGAATGCGGCGCTTCCCGTGGCGTCGGGCGCGCTGCGGCCCGCCCGGCCCTTCGTTTTCAAGGGCGACGCCGACGATCGCCGCCGCGCGCTGCGCTGCCTGACTCAGGCCGTCTATTACGAGGCCGCCCTGGAACCCGACGCCGGTCAGGCGGCGGTCGCTCAGGTGGTGCTGAACCGGGTGCGCGATCCCAACTACGCAAACACCGTCTGCGGCGTGGTTTTCGAAGGCGCCGAGCGCGTCACGGGTTGTCAGTTCAGCTTCACCTGCGACGGCTCCCTGTCGCAGGCGCCCGTGGCCTGGGCGTGGGAGCGCGCGCGCAAGGTTGCGGAGAAGGCGCTGGCGGGCGAGGTGGCGCAGAGCGTCGGCACCGCAACCCACTATCACGCCGACTACGTCCACCCCTGGTGGGCGCCGACTGTGGCCAAGGTCAACCAGATCGGCGCGCACATCTTTTATCGCTGGAAGGGCGTCTACGGAGAGCCCGCAGCCTTCCGCGCCGTTTACAACGGCCATGAGCCGACGATCGACGAGGCGCGCTTCGCCCGTCCGAGGATCGTCGCCGCCTCGGCCGGCGAGGCCACGGGCGGTCCGGACCCGGACAAGGCCCAGGGCGGATCGGCGCCCATGCGCACGGTCGAGATCGACGGCCAGCAGCGGGTTGTGGGCGTGGCCAGCCTGGGCGGGCGTCGTCTGCCCACTCACGAGGAAGTCGCCGCGATCAACGCCCGCCTGCAGGCGTTCGAGCAGCCCAAGTCCACGGCATCGGCAGCTGCGGCCAGCGCTCCCGTGCCCGGCGCCGCCGCCATGGCCGTGGAAGAGGTGGGCAAGCCGACAAACGGATCCGGCTCCTAGTTGCGACGCTTGATCGGTCTGGCGCGTTGACCGCCTTATCGTGGGCGACGCCCATCCTGGAGACCCCGGCTTGACGACCGCCCCAGACGTTGTTTCTCCCGCCTGGGACGAGTCCGACCGCATCGCCGCCCTGCGATCGTACGGCATCCTTGATACAGAGCCGGAAAAGCCCTTCGACGAGCTGGTCGCGCTGGCGGCGCGGGTGTGCGAGGCGCCCATGGCCGTCATCAGTCTGGTCGACGGCAGGCGGCAATGGTTCAAGGCTCGGATCGGGCTGGGCGTTTCCGAAACGCCGCTAAGCACGTCGTTCTGCGCTCTCGCCATGGCGGAAAACGACGGTCTGGTCGTGCCGGACGCCCAACGGGATCCCCGATTCGACTGCAATCCGTTGGTGACGGGCGAGCCGCACATCCGATTCTATGCCGGACGGCGGCTGACGACGCCGGACGGGCTGCCGCTGGGGGCGTTGGCCGTGCTGGACACGCAGCCCCGCGAAGAAGGCCTGAGCGAACTCCAGGCCCTGACGCTGGACACGCTGGCGGGCCAGGTCATGAGCCAGCTGGAATTGCGCCGGGCCCTGCAGCAGCGCGACCAGAGCGAGGACACCGCTAGGCGCGCGTTGGCCGCCTCCAACTACATCGGCGCCTGGGACTGGGACATCGTCGCCGACCGGGTGACCGCCGACGAGCGCTTCGCGGCGATGTACGGCGTGGACCCCGTCGCGGCGGCGGAAGGCGCGCCGATCGCGGAGTTCATGCGCCACATCCACGCCGACGACGCCGGACGCGTCCACGCCGAACTCACGGCCGCGATGGAGGGAGATGGCGACTTCGCCAGCGAATACCGGATCGTCGGCTCTGACGGTCTGATGCGGTGGATGCTGGCCAGAGGCCAGGTCTATTTCGATCGGGATGGCGCGCCGGTAAGGTTCCCCGGGGTGGCGGTCGACATCACGGCGCGGCGTCAGAAGGACGACGATCTGGCGGCCATCGCCGCCCGGCTCAGCGAAAGCGAGGCGCAGTTCCGCGCCCTGGCCGACGCCATGCCGCAGATGGTCTGGTCGACCAAGCCCGACGGTCTGCATGACTACTACAACGCCCGTTGGTACGAGTTCACCGGGGCGCCGTTCGGCTCCACCGACGGGGAAGGCTGGAACGACATGTTCCACCCCGAAGACCAGGAGCGCGCCTGGTCGCGCTGGCGGCATTCGCTGGCCACGGGCGATCCGTACGAAATCGAATACCGCCTCAAGCACCATTCGGGCGTCTATCGCTGGACCCTGGGCCGGGCCATGCCGATCTTCGACGAGAATGGTCGAATCTTGCGGTGGTTCGGGACCTGCACCGATATCGATGAGCTTAAGAAGCTGGAGCAGGGTCGCGAGCTGGTCAGTCAGGAACTGAGCCACCGGATCAAGAACATCTTTGCCGTGGTGAGCGCCCTAGTCGCCCTGTCGGCGCGGCAATACCCCGAGGCGCGCGCCTTCGCCGCCTCGCTGCGGACGCGGATCAACGCCCTGGCGCGGGCGCATGAATTCGTCAGGCCGCATACCGAGACCTCTCGCATCACGGTCGGAGCGACGACGCTGCATTCGTTCCTCAACGACCTGTTCACCGCCTATGCGGACGAAAAGGGCGCGCCCCGCGTCATCGTCTCCGGCGACGACGCTGTGTTCGACGATCAGGCCGCGACATCGGTGGCCCTGCTGTTCCACGAGTTGGCGACGAACGCCGCCAAGTATGGCGCGCTTTCGCAAGATAACGGGACGATCGATCTGACCACGCATCAGGACGGCGACCGCTTCCTCCTGACCTGGACCGAGCGAGGGGGGCCCGAGATCACGGGCGAGCCGACGCGGTCGGGGTTCGGCTCCTCCCTGGCGACGTTGTCGGTGGAGGGCCAGCTTGGGGGGCGGCTGACGCGGGAATGGCGTTCCGAGGGGCTGAAGATTGTTGCAAATTTGCCCGCAACCGCGCTATCGCGACGCCGCGCGGCCGAAAAGTCGCGGTAATTCGTGGCGCGGTTGAAACCCAATGCGGCGCCTCGCGTTGTGTGCGTTCCCGAACATAAGCCCCCTGCATGAGCCCGCGCATCCTGATCGTTGAAGATGAAGCCCTGGTCGCCATGGAGCTTCGTTTCGTGCTCGAGGATTTGGGGTACGAGGTGGTCGACATCTGCGCGACGGCCAAGTCCGCGCTGAATACGGTTCGCGAAACGGAAATCGACCTAGCCCTGGTGGATATTCACCTGTCTGACGGCGCGACCGGTATCGAGCTGGGTCGGCGCCTGGGTCAGGAGATGGGCGTCAGCGTCCTGTTCATGACCGCAAATCCCGGCATGGTGAGAGAGGGCGTGGCCGGCACCATCGGCGTGCTGTCCAAGCCCACCGACGAGCGCGCGGTGCAGACGGCCGTGGACTACGCCCTGCGTCGGCGTCAGGGCGAGCCTGTGGACTACGCGCCGCCGGGGCTCCAGCTGTTCGGCTGATCGTCCGCCGCGCGGTTGCGGCGGCGCCGGACGCGCCTATGTCGAGGGCTCCCCGAAATGGAGCCTGTCATGAAGGACCTGACCAAACGCCCCCTGGGCGACAGCGGCCTTGAAATCTCGCCTCTGGTGTTCGGCGGCAATGTGTTCGGATGGACGGCCGACCAGCCGACCTCGTTCGCCTTGCTCGACGCCTTCGTCGAGGCCGGCTTCGACGCGATCGACACCGCGGACGCCTACTCACGCTGGGTCGAAGGCCATGAGGGCGGTGAGAGCGAGACGGTGATCGGCGAGTGGCTGAAGGCGCGCGGCCGGCGCGACGACGTCAGGATCTTCACCAAAGTGGGCTCGGACATGGGGCAGGGGCGCAAGGACTTGTCTCCCGCCTGGATCGAGACGGCGGTCGAGGCGTCGCTGCGACGGCTGCAGACCGACTATATCGACCTCTACCAGACCCATTGGCCCGACCCCGAGACCCCGCAGGAAGAGACGCTGCGCGCGCTGGATCGGCTGGTGCAGGCGGGCAAGGTGCGCGCCATCGGCGTGTCCAACCACGACGCCGCGCAGGTGCGCGAGGCGCTGGACATCTCTGCTCGAGAGGGGCTGGCGGCCTATGCGTCGATCCAGCCGCACTACAACCTCTACAGCCGCGACACGTTCGAAGGCGCGCTGCAGGATCTGGCGGTGGAACGCGGGCTGGGCGTCGTCACCTACTTCAGCCTTGAAAGCGGCTTCCTGACCGGCAAGTACAAGAACGCAGACCAGATCGCGGGAACCGCGCGAGAGGGCATGCTGAAGGGCAAGTTCGACGAGCGGGGCGTGCGGATCCTGGCGGTGCTGGATGCGGTGGCCCAGAAGAACGAGGCGACCCCTGCCCAGGTCGCCCTGGCCTGGCTTCTGGCGCAGCCCGGCGTGACGGCGCCCATCGTCAGCGCCACCTCCACATCGCAACTGGACGACACCCTGAAGGCGGCGACGCTGCAGCTGTCGAAGGAGGACCTGGACGATTTGACGGACGCCTCAGCCTACTGAGGCGTCAATATTCGCGAGGAAGAGAAGGAAAGACGATGGTGGGTGATCACAGGTTCGAACTGTGGACCCGCTGATTAAGAGTCAGCTGCTCTACCAACTGAGCTAATCACCCGACCGGTCGTCTTGGCTTCGTCAGGGGCGCGAGCGCCCTTGGCGAAGGGCGCTCCTACTACCCAGCCCGTTCGACCTTGGCAAGCGCTTTCGCAAACTTTCTTCGCCGGTCTATGGTCGCGCCCGAGACGCGACGCGACGTAAGGCGCAGGGGATGATTCACCAAAGAGCGGGGGCGGGCTGATGGCGCGTCGGGACCTGTCCGGCGCGGTCGATTTCGCCGTGCTGGAAATGATGACGGGCGGCGATGCGGCGGTGTCCGAGGAGGTGTTGGGCCTGTTTGTGGAACAGGCCGGCCTGTGGTCCGCCATGCTGGACCCAAGGGGCGAGGGCTGGCGCGACGCGGTGCACACGATCCGCGGTGCGGCGGCGGGCGTCGGCGCGGGCGAACTGGCGCGGGTCTGCGCCGAGGCGGAAGCCGCCGACCCCGCGCTGGCCGCGCCCGCGCTGGATCGCGTCAGGACGGCCCTGGACGCCGCGCTGGCCGACGTGGCGGCCTATCGGCACGAACTGATGCTGGCGGGACTGAGGCGCTAGGACCGCGTGCGGTCGTAGGTCGCGAATTCGTGGGCGATGCAGCGGTCGATCAGCAGGCGCCAGACCGGCTCGGCGATGTCGGGCGACAGGTCGTGGGCCTGGGCGGAGACCAGCACCTTGGCCACCACGTCGTCGATGCGGGCCTGGTCGAAGACGGCGTCGCGATCCGGCTTGATGCGGGCGGCGGCGTCCATGTAGCGCTGGCGTTCGGCGATCAGGGCGACAAGCGCGCGGTCCAGGGCGTCGACGCCCTGGCGGACCTCGGCCATCGACTGGCATTCGGCGGGATCGACACGGGGATCGACGGCGACAAGGGCAGGGTGGTGCATGGCCCGGCTTTCGCCGGGATGAGCGGATTTTTCAACCCTTAGCCGACGAAGGCGCGCTCCAGGACGTAGTCGGCGGGTTCGGCGTTGGAGCCTTCCTTCAGGCCGTAGGTCTCCAGCAGTTCGCCGGCTTCCTTGATCATGGCCATGGAGCCGCACAGCATGGCGCGGTCCTTTGCGGGATCGAACCCTTCCGGCAGACCCAGGTCGCGGAAGAAGTCGCCGGACTTGATCCGGTCGGTGATCCGGCCGGGGGTCTGGAAATCCTCGCGCGTGACGGTGGGGTAGTAGGTCAGCTGGGCCCGCGCCTCGTCGCCGACCAGCGGGTCGTCGTGGATCTCGCCGCCGAAGAAGTCGCGATAGGCCAGGTCGGCCACGTTGCGAACGGTGTGGATGACATAGACATGGCCGAAGCGGGAATAGGTCTCCGGGTCGCGCGCCACGCTGAGCCAGGGCGCCAGGCCGGTGCCGGTGCCGATAAGGAACAGCCGCTCGCCGCCGGTCAGGGCGTCCAGCACCAGGGTGCCGGTCGGCTTCTTGCCCATCAGGACCGTGTCGCTGGGCTGGATCTTCTGCAGGCGGGACGTCAGGGGGCCGTCCTGGACCTTGATGGAGAAGAACTCCAGCTCCTCGGCCCAGCAGGGGCTGGCGATGGAATAGGCGCGCAGGACCGGCTTGCCTCCGTCTTCGCCCGGCAGGCCGATCATCACGAACTCGCCCGAGCGGAAGCGGAAATCCTCGGGCCTGCGGATGCCGAAGCTGAACAGGCTGTCGGTCCAGTGGCGAACCCACAGCACCTCCAGGTCATGGAAGGGGCTGGCCTTGACGGGGGCGGGGGAGAGGGCGGCGTCGGTCATCGCGCGGTATCTAGTGTGAGAACACTTCGCAGGGAAGGAAAAGCCGGGTCGGGCATGACGAGATTTCCTCGTGACGGCTGTAAGCCCGGCCGCTAGCTTGCCGGTCATGCGCAATCTCCTGCTCGCCTCGACCATCCTCCTGTCGGCCGGTTCGGCCCATGCCCAGGGCCAGGAGGGAGGAAGCGCCGATCCCTCGATCCTGACGCCCGAGCGCGTCTTTTCCAGCCCCGGGCTGAACGGTCCGGTGGCGCGCGGCGTCAGCCTGTCGCCGGACGGGCAACTGGTCGCCTTCCTGCGTCCACGCGAGGACGACAACGACGTTCAGGACCTGTGGGCCGCGCCGGTCGGGCCGGGCGAGCCCTACAAGCTGATCGATTCCCGCGCCCTGGTCCCCGACGCCGGGGAGCTGTCGGAGGCCGAGAAGGCCCGGCGGGAGCGGATGCGGATCAGCGCGCGCGGCGTCGTGGAATATTCCTGGGACAAGCAGGGCCGCTACATCCTGGCGCCGCTGGAGGGCGATATCTTCCTGGCCACGCGGGCCGACGGCTCCGTGCGGCGCCTGACCGAGACGGAGGCGGACGAGATCGACGCCAAGGTCTCGCCGCTGGGCAACTTCGTCTCCTACGTCCGTGACCAGGATCTGGTCGTCTATGATCTGGCCGACGGCCAGCAGACGCCGGTGACGACAGACGGCGACGGCCTGGTCACCTGGGCGACGGCCGAGTTCATCGCCCAGGAGGAGATGGACCGGGACACCGGCTATTGGTGGAGCCCGGACGAACGCTACATCGCCCTGACGCGGGTGGACGAAAGCCCCGTCGACGTGGTGCCGCGCTTCGAGATCAGCGGCGACGGCGCGACGGTGGTGCAGCAGCGCTATCCCCGCGCCGGTCGGCCGAACGCCCTGGTCGAACTGTACGTCCAGGATCGTCAGAGCGGCCGTCGAGTGAAGGTCGACCTGGGCGCGAACACCGACATCTACCTGGCGCGGGTCGACTGGGCCGGCGATGGGAAGACGGTATATGTTCAGCGCCATTCGCGCGATCAGAAGACGCTGGACCTGCTGAGCGTGGATCCGGCTACCGGCGCCTCACGCGTGATCCTGAGCCAGAAGGCGGACGCCTGGGTCGATCTGAACAATGATTTCCGGGTGCTGAAGGACGGCCGCTTCCTGTGGTCGAACGAGGACTCGGGCTGGCGGCACCTTTATCTGTACGACCGCAACGGTCGGATGGTCCGGCCGATCACGCGCGGCGACTATCCGGTCAAGCATCTGGACGGCGTGGACGAGACCACGGGCGACGTCTTCTTCACCGCCTCCATGCGCGACGACGAGGAGATGCCGATCGAGCAGCAGATGTTCTGCGCCAGCCTGAACCGCACCATAGAGCCGGTGGCGGTGACGCCGGCCGGCGGCTGGTGGAACGTCTCGGTCAACGGGCCGGCGACCGCCTATGTCGGCAACTATTCCGATCCGAAGACGCCCCCGCAGTCGGCCCTGTACAGCATCGACGGCCAGCGCATCCGCTGGATCGAGGAGAACCGGCTGGACGAGGGGCATCCCTTCCACCCTTACGTCTCGCACCTGCCGACGCCGGAATACGGCACGCTGCAGAGCCACGGCGAGACGCTGGTGTGGCGCATGACCACGCCGCCGGGGTTCGATCCGTCGAAGAAGTACCCCGTCGTGATGCAGGTCTATGGCGGGCCGGGCACTGGGGCCGGTGTGCAGAAGAGCTGGCAGCCGCTGACGAACCAGCTGCTGGCCGACGCGGGCTATGTCGTCTTCCGGCTGGACAACCGGGGCGAGGGCGACCGGTCGCAGCGGTTCGAGACCAGCATCTATCGCCAGCTGGGTCTGGCGGCGGTCGAGGACCAGACCCTGGCGGCCCAATGGCTGAAGCAGCAACCCTATGTCGACCCGGACCGGATCGCGGTCATGGGCTGGAGCTTCGGCGGTTTCCTGAGCCTGCTGACCCTGACCCAGCCCGAGGCGGGCCTGGCCGCCGCCCTGGCCGGCGCGGCGCCGACCGAGTGGAGCCTGTACGACACCCACTATACCGAGCGGTACATGTCCACGCCGCAGGACAACCCCGAAGGCTATGCCGAGACGGACATCCTGCCGCGCCTGGATGACCTGACCGGGCGGCTGCTGATCCTGCACGGGATGGCCGACGACAACGTCATCTTCGCCAACGCCACCCGCGTCATCGACGCCCTGCAGGCCAAGAGCGTCCCGTTCGAGATGATGCTCTATCCCGGCCAGCGGCACGGCGTCCGCGGCGATCCTCGGCAATTGCAGCAATGGCGAACCTATCTGGACTTCCTCGACCGCACGATCGGGCCGCGCTCGGTTTCCGAAACCGACTGATCGCGCTTGCGGCCGCGCTGGCCCTGTCGGGCTGCGCGGTCGGGCAGGGCGGCTATCCGGCGCCGGCGACGGTGGTCGAGGCCGGACGCGCGGCCGACACCGCGCACGCCGTCCTCCGCTGGAATGACGCGGTCTCGGCGCCGGTGCGCGGCCCGCTGGCGGGCATGCCGATCCTGCTGAAGGACAATATCGAGACGGCGGACATGCCGACCACTGCTGGCTCCCTGGCGCTGGCGAACAACGCGCCGGGTCGTGACGCGCCGCTGGTCGCCCGTCTGCGAGCCGCCGGCGCGGCCATCGTCGGCAAGACCAATCTGTCCGAATGGGCCAATATCCGTTCGTCGCGTTCCATCAGCGGCTGGAGCGCGGTGGGCGGGCAGACGCTGAACCCGTACGACCCGGCGCGGACGCCGTGCGGCTCATCCTCCGGCAGCGGGGCGGCGGTGGCGCTGGGCCTCGTCCCGGTCGCCATCGGGACGGAGACCGACGGCTCGATCACCTGCCCGGCCTCGGTCAACGGCGTGGTCGGCTTCAAGCCGACCGTAGGACTGGTGTCGCGAACCCACATCGTGCCCATCAGCCATTCGCAGGACACCGCCGGCCCCATGGCCACGACCGTGCGTGACGCCGCACGGGTGCTGACGGCGATCGCGGGGGCCGACCCGGCCGATCCGGCGACGGCCGAAGCCGATGCGCGCAAGGTCGATTACGCCGCCGCGCTGGACGTCGGGTCGCTGCGCGGCGCGCGCATCGGGGTGATGCGTTTCCTGACGGGCTATTCCGCCGAGACCCAGGCCGTGTTCGAGCGAAACCTGCAGGCCCTGCGCGACGCGGGCGCAATCCTGGTCGACCTGCCCGAGGGGCCCGACGGGCGGGCCCTGGGCGCGGCCGAAATCAAGGTGCTGCTCTACGAGCTGAAGCACGATCTGAACGTCTATCTGGCTTCGACCGACCCGGCGCAGGTGAAGACCCGGACCCTGGCCGACGTCATCGCCTTCAACGCCGCCGAGCCGCGCGAGACCGTGCTGTTCGGCCAGGACCTGTTCGAGCGCGCGCAGGCGACGTCCGGGCTGGACGACCCGGCCTATGTCGAGGCGCGCGCCGTTTCGCTGCGGCTGGCGGGGGCGGACGGGATCGACCGGCTGATGCGTGGGCACGATCTGGTCGCCCTGATCGCGCCCACGACCTCGCGCGCTTGGACCAACGATCGCGAGGACCAGGACGACATGCAGGGCTCGGCCAGTCAGTTGGCGGCGGTCGCCGGTTATCCGCATCTGACCGTGCCGATGGGTTTCGACCGGGGCATGCCCGTGGGCCTGAGCTTCATCGGCGGAAAATGGGAGGACGCGCGCATCCTGTCGCTGGGCTACGCCTTCGAGCAGGCGACCCACGCACGCCGCCCGCCGGGTGCGGTTTCGCACTGAGGAACCGGCAGGGCCGGCGCAGACTTGAGGTGCGGGCGGGCCGCCGGGGCGCCGCCGCACGGAGGCTCCATGAGCGACGTCATCGCCAACATCTTCGGTTCGGCGGCCGCCGTCTGTTCGGTGACCAGTTTCGCGCCCCAGGCGATCAAGATCTGGAAGGAGCGCGACGCCTCCTCGGTCAGCCTGAAGACCTATTCGCTGACCGTGACCTGTTTCGCCCTGTGGGTGGTCTACGGCGTGATGACCCAGGCGTGGCCGGTGACGGCGGCGAACAGCTGCGCCCTGGTGATGGCGGCCTGGGTGCTGGCGATGAAGTGGCGCTTCCGCGACGGCGATCCGGACGCGAGGGAAAACGGGGCGTGACGATTTGATGCGGATCAAGGCGGCGGATTCGCGCGGGGTCCAGCATACGGTCAAAGGAGAGACCCCATGCCCGCATCCGCCATTCCCGTCGTCATTCTGGTCGTCGCCGCCTTCGCCGTGTTCATGTGCGCTCTGGGCGGTGGCGCGGCCTGGTCCAACGCCCGGCCCAAGTGACGCCAGCTTTACCCGACGTGATCTTGGCGCCCCGGCCGATGCGGGTTACGCCGTCTCCTCAACCGTTCTCAAGGGAGACGCCCCCCATGCCTGATCTCGCTCAAGTCACTGAACACATCCGCGGCGCCGTCGGCGACAACTCCGGCCTCGGCAAGACCGTGAAGCTCGACCTCGGCGACGAGGGCAAGATCTTCATCGACGGCGCGTCCGTGCCGAACACCGTCACCAACGAGGACAAGCCCGCCGACGCCACGGTGTCGATGAAGTGGGATGACTTCATGGCTCTGTCGGAAGGCAAGCTGGACCCGATGATGGCCTTCATGCAGGGCAAGCTGAAGATCGCCGGCGACATGATGATCGCCCAGAAGCTGGCTCCGCTGCTGAAGCGCTGATGACGCGCTGAACGTCACGATCTTGACGGCGCGGTCCCTGACGGGATCGCGCCGTTGTCGTTTCAGCGTCCGACAGAGGCGCAAACGGGAAAAGAGGATACGACCATGGATTTCCAACCTTCTGACCGCGCCCGCGAATGGCAGGACCGCGTCCGCCGCTTTCTGGACGAACAGGTCATTCCTCGCGAAGCCGACTATTTCGCCCAGGTGCGCGAGGACGCGGAACGCCAACCCCCGGTCATGGAGGAAATGAAGGCCAAGGCGCGCGAGGCGGGCCTGTGGAACATGTTCCTGCCGGGCGACCACGGGGCCGGGCTGACCAATCTGGAATACGCTCCGCTGGCCGAACTGATGGGCCGGCATCTGTGGTCGGCCGAGGTGTTCAACTGCAACGCCCCCGACACAGGCAACATGGAGGTGTTGCACCTCTACGGGAACGCCGAGCAGCAGGCGCGCTGGCTGAAGCCGCTGATGGCCGGCGAAATCCGCTCCGCCTTCCTGATGACCGAGCCGGAGGTCGCCTCGTCCGACGCCACCAACATCCAGACCCGGATCGAGCGCGACGGCGACCACTTTGTCATCAACGGCCGCAAATGGTGGTCGACCAACATGGGCCATCCGAACGTCGCCATGACGATCGTCATGGGCAAGACCGACCCGGACGCCGCGACCCACGCCCAGCAGTCGCAGATCATCGTGCCCGTCGACACGCCCGGCTTCCGCGTCGAGCGGATGCTGTCGGTGTTTGGCTATGACGAAAAGCCGATCGGTCATGCCGAGGTGGTGCTGGAGAACGTCCGCGTGCCGGCCGAGAATCTGATCGCGGGCGAGGGCAGGGGATTCGAGATCGCGCAAGGGCGCCTGGGACCCGGCCGCATCCATCACTGCATGCGCGTGATCGGGGCGGCGGAACGGGCGCTGGACCTGATGGTCGAGCGGTTGCTGAGCCGCACGGCCTTCCGCAAGACCCTTTCGGAACATTCGGTGTGGGAGCAGCGCGTCGCCGACGCCCGCACCAATATCGAGATGTGCCGCCTGCTTGTGCTGAAGGCGGCCTGGATGATGGACGTCGCCGGCGCCAAGAACGCCCGCTCAGAGATCGCCCAGATCAAGGTCGCGGCGCCGAGGATGGCGCTGCAGGTCATCGACGACGCCATTCAGGCGTTCGGCGGGGCGGGCGTGTCGGGCGACACGCCGCTGGCCGAACTGTACGCCGGGGTTCGCACGCTGCGGATCGCCGATGGTCCCGACGAGGTGCATAACCGCACCATCGCCCGGTTGGAGTACGCCAAACATGGAGGCAAATCCGTGCGTTGACGACAAGCGTCCGCATTCCCACCTCAAGTCGGGAGGGGAACCTGAGCCTTGGCCTGGCGTTCGCCTTTTGGACGCGACGCCGCAGGGAACCCCGCACCATGAACGCACGCTTTCAGCCCGACGCGCGGGCGACAGCGGACCTGGCGCGGTTCCGAGCGGTCCGCGCCGCCATGCCGGCCTTGGCTGAACGGCTGTCGGCGGAGGACTTGTCGGCGCAGTCGATGGCCGATTGCAGTCCCGGCAAGTGGCACCTGGCGCATACCAGCTGGTTTTTCGAGGCCATGATCCTGGCCCCCGCCGACCCGGATTACGAACCGGTCGACGATCGCTTCCAACAGCTGTTCAACAGCTATTACGAGGCGCTGGGCGAGCGGGTGGCGCGGCCCGAACGCGGCCTGATGACACGCCCGTCGCTGGACGAGGTTCTGGCCTATCGCCGCGAGATCGACCGGCGGATGGCCGGCTGGATTGCGGAGGCGCCGACCGGCGGGCGCGAACGCTATCTGCTGGAGTTGGGGCTGCATCACGACCAGCAGCATCAGGAGCTGTTCCTGATGGACCTGCTGAACCTGATGTCGCGCTCGCCGCTGGACCCGGCGGCTTACGCGCAGGAGCCGCGTCGCTGGCCAATCGAGCCGGCGCGGGGCGGCGCAACCCGTTTTGAAGGCGGTCTGATCCAGGCAGGCCACGACGGTCGGGGGTTCGCCTTCGACAACGAGGGGCCGGCGCATCGCGTCTGGCTAGAGCCCTTTATCCTGGCGCACGACCTGGTCACGAACGGCGACTGGATCGCCTTCATCGAAGACGGCGGGTATCGCCGGTCCGAACTGTGGCTGTCAGACGGCTGGGCGACCGTCACGTCCGAAAACTGGACCGCGCCGCTGTACTGGCGACGAGACGACGACGGCTGGACCGTCATGAGCCTGACCGGTCGTCGGCCTGTCGACCCTTCCGCGCCGGTCCGTCATGTCAGCTTCTACGAAGCCGACGCCTACGCCCGCTGGGCCGGCAAGCGATTGCCCAGCGAGTTCGAATGGGAGCACGCCGCGACCAGCGCGCCGGACGTATTTTCGAACCTCTCGGGCGAGGTCTGGCAATGGACGGCCAGCGCCTATGGGCCATATCCCGGCTTCGCGCCAACGGAGGGGACGGCCGCTGAGTACAACGGCAAGTTCATGGCCAACCAGATGGTGCTGCGGGGCGGCGCCTTCGCCACGCCCGAGGGTCACGACAGGCCGACCTATCGCAACTTCTTCTATCCTTTTCAGAGGTGGGCCTTCATGGGCGTGAGACTGGCCGAGGACGCGCCCGCAGGGCGCAAGACCGATGTCGAGGACGAGACGACGCGGGCGTTCCGCGACGACCTGATCGAGGGATTGTCGCGCCCGCAGAAGGCCTTGCCGCCCAAGTGGTTCTACGACGCCGAGGGCTCGCGCCTGTTCGAGGCCATCACCGATCTGCCCGAATACTATCCGACCAGGCAGGAGACGGCCCTGCTGCGCGAGCGTGCCGGCGATCTGGCGACGGCGTTCGGCCCGGGCGCGGTGCTGGTCGAGTTCGGCTCTGGCGCCAGCGAGAAGACCCGCATCCTGCTGGACGCCGCCCCGGACCTGGGCGCCTATGTGCCGCTGGACATCAGCGAGAGCGCCCTGTTCGAGGCGTCCGAACGCCTGCGCCAGGCCTATCCTGCTCTGGAGGTGCGGCCGCTGCTGGGGGATTTCGAGAACCTGGCGCCCCTGCCGGACGATCTGCCGCGCGGGCGCCGCATCGGCTTCTTCCCGGGCTCCACGATCGGCAATCTTTCGTCCGACGAGGCGGTGCGCTTTCTGGGCGCGGCGCGTCGGATGCTGGGGGAGGGGGCGCTGTTCGTCCTCGGCGTCGACCTGGTGAAGGATCCGGCCACGCTGGTGCGGGCCTATGACGACAGCCAGGGCGTGACCGCAGCTTTCAACCGCAACGTCCTGGTCCGAGCCAACGCCGAGCTGGGCGCCGATTTCGACCTGGACGCCTTCGCCCACCTTGCGGTGTGGAACGCGGAACAGTCGCGGATCGAGATGCACCTTGAGGCCCAGGCGTCGACCAGGGCGACCGTCGAAGGCCGCGCGTTCCGTTTCCAGCAAGGCGAGACCATCCACACCGAGAGCTCGCGCAAGTTCACGCGCGAGGCGGTCGAAGACATGGCCGCGAAGGCGGGTTGGCGCCTGGTGCGTTTCGACGCCTCCGCCGAGCCCAGCGTCGCCCTGGCGTTGCTGTCGAACTGAGCCGCCGCATCGGCAGCAAAAAGGGCGGCGCCGGAAGCGCCGCCCTTTCTTTTACCGGCTTGCAGCCGCCTATTCTTGAGGACGCTGCGGCGTCGCCGGTTCCTTGCGCGAGCCGTGGGAGGCTTCACCGCCCTTGCGTCCCGCCTGCGCCGCCAGGCTGCGATCCTGAGAGAAGCTGCGTTTCTCGCTGGGGACGCTTGCGCCGCCCTTTCGCGCTATCTCACGCTGACGTTCCGGGTCCATCGAAGCGAAGCCTCGCTTCGAAACGCCCGAGCCTCGCGTCGGTTGACCTTCCATCGGTTGTCCTTTCCCGCTGCTGTTGCGCTTGTGGAGGATCAACCGTTGGGAATCCCGGCCGGTTCCGAATGGAACCCAGGTTTTTACTTCCGTCGTCTGAGTGAAGGTTGTTCAGTCTTTCAGGATGATCTTGCCCAGGTGGGCGCCGGCTTCTAGACGCCGGTGCGCCTCGGCCGCCTGGGACAGGGGCAGGACGACGTCGATGACGGGGCGGAAGCGGCCCGTCTCTATCCAGGGCCAGACGGTCGCCTCGATGCGTTGGGCCAACCGCGCCTTCTCGTCGGCGGGGCGGTTCCTGAGGGTCGAACCGGTCAGGGTCGCCCGCTTGCGCATCAGGGCCATGACCGGGACTTCCAGCGTCCCGCCGTCGAGGGCGGCGATATAGACGATGCGACCGTCCAGTTTCAGCGCGCGAAGGTTCCGCTCCAGATAGGCCCCGCCGATCATGTCCAGGATCACGTCGGCGCCGCCCATGTCCTCGACGACCGCCCCGAAGTCCTCGGCCTGGACGTCCACGATGCGATCCGCGCCGAGCGCCGTCAGGGCCTGGGCCCGCGCCGCGCCTCGGCAGGTGCCGATCACGCGGGCGCCGGCCGCCTTGCCCATCTGGATCGCCGTGACGCCGATGCCGGAGTTGGCGCCGTGAACCAGCAGCGTCTCGCCGGCGACCAGCCGACCGTGCTCGAATAGGTTGGCGAAGACCGTGAAGACCGTCTCGGGCAGGGCGGCGGCGGCTTCGAACGACAGGCCGGCGGGAAGGGGCAGGGCGTGGCGCGGATCGACCACGGCGTACTGGGCGTAGCCGCCGCCGCCCAGCAGGGCCGTGACCCGGTCGCCCGCGCGCCAGCGCCCGGCGTCGTTGACCGCCTCGCCCGCGATCTCCAGGCCCAGGGTGTCGGGCGCGCCGGGCGGCGGCGGATAAAAGCCGCGCCGCTGAAGCAGGTCGGGGCGGTTGACCCCCGCCGCGCGGACCCGGACCAGCAACTGGCCGTCGGCGGGAACGGGACGGTCCGTCTCGACCCATCGCAGCGTCTCGGGCGGTCCCTTGCCGCCGTCGACGACGATGGCGTTCATGCGGGTCTGGTCCATGATCGGGCTCCTTGAGACGGTCGCGAACGGTTCTGCCCGCTGGACCGCGCCGGGACAAATTCGCAAAAGACGCTTAACGCGGCGCGGGGGGTCTTTATTTCGCCGCGGAAGCGCGTATATGTCCGCGTTCCGCAACACTCCGCATGAGTCTGCGCGTAAAGCGCCGAGGCCCGGTCCGTCGCCCTCCGACCGGAGCGAAGGCGCGGCTCCTTCCCAAGGGAGCCCCATGATTTCAGGCGTCCGGCCCGTTCGCGGGCCGAGGGCAGACGCCGAAAACACTGGTCGCGGACGCCGAAAGGCGGGCCGTGGCTGCCGCATTTGACGCGTGGTTTTCCCCGGACCGCGCGGATTGGGAAAAACTGAATGACTGACGTCGCCCACGATCTCGCCATCAACGGTCAGGTCGCCACCGCCACTTCGTTCACCGGCAAGAAGCGCATCCGCAAGTCCTTCGGGCGTATCCCCGAAGCGATCCAGATGCCGAACCTGATCGAGGTCCAGCGCGCGTCCTACGAACAGTTCCTGCAGCGCGAGGTCCGTCCGGGCGAGCGCAAGGAGCAGGGCATCGAGGCGGTCTTCAAGTCGGTCTTCCCGATCAAGGACTTCAACGAGCGCGCGATCCTGGAGTACGTCTCCTACGAGTTCGAGGAGCCCAAATACGACGTCGAGGAATGCATCCAGCGCGACATGACCTATGCCGCGCCGCTGAAGGTCAAGCTGCGCCTGATCGTGTTCGAGACCGACGAGGAAACGCAGGCGCGTTCGGTCAAGGACATCAAGGAGCAGGACGTCTACATGGGCGACATCCCGCTCATGACGGACAAGGGCACCTTCATCGTCAACGGGACCGAGCGGGTGATCGTGTCCCAGATGCACCGTTCGCCGGGCGTCTTCTTCGACCACGACAAGGGCAAGACGCACTCGTCGGGCAAGCTGCTGTTCGCCGCACGGGTGATCCCGTATCGCGGTTCCTGGCTGGACTTCGAGTTCGACGCCAAGGACATCGTCTATGTCCGCATCGACCGTCGCCGCAAGCTGCCGGCCTCGACCTTCCTGATGGGTCTGGGCATGGACGGCGAGGAAATCCTCAAGACCTTCTACGAGACCGTCCCCTACGAGAAGCGCGGCGAAGGCTGGGTCACGCCCTACAAGCCGGAGCGCTGGCGCGGGGTGAAGCCCGAGTTCGACCTGATCGACGCCGACACCGGCGAGGTGGTCGCCCAGGCCGGCCAGAAGATCAGCGCGCGCGCCGCCAAGAAGCTGGGCGATACGGTCAAGTCGCTGTCGCTGGCCGCCGACGCCCTGGTCACCAAGTATCTGGCCAATGACGCGGTCAACATGGAGACTGGCGAGATCTTCGCCGAGGCGGGCGACGAACTGGACGCCCCGACGATCGAGGTGCTGGAGCAAAACGGCTTCACCACCATTGAAGTGCTGGACATCGACCACGTCACGGTCGGCGCCTACATGCGCAACACCCTGCGCGTCGACAAGAACGACAACCGCGAGGACGCGCTGTTCGACGTCTATCGCGTGATGCGTCCGGGCGAGCCGCCGACGCCGGAAGCCGCCGAAGCCATGTTCAACTCGCTGTTCTTCGATAGCGAGCGGTACGACCTGTCGGCCGTCGGCCGGGTCAAGATGAACATGCGTCTGGAAAGCCCGGAGGTCTCCGACGAGATCCGCGTCCTGCGCAAGGAAGACGTACTGAAGGTGCTGCAGATCCTGGTCGGCCTGAAGGACGGCCGCGGCGAGATCGACGACATCGACAACCTGGGCAACCGCCGCGTCCGTTCGGTCGGCGAACTGCTGGAAAACCAGTACCGCGTCGGCCTGCTGCGGATGGAGCGCGCCATCAAGGAGCGCATGTCCTCGGTCGATATCGACACGGTCATGCCGCACGACCTGATCAACGCCAAGCCGGCCGCCGCCGCGGTTCGCGAGTTCTTCGGTTCGTCGCAGCTGTCGCAGTTCATGGACCAGACGAACCCGCTGTCGGAAATCACCCACAAGCGTCGTCTGTCGGCGCTTGGCCCGGGCGGTCTGACGCGCGAGCGCGCCGGCTTCGAAGTCCGCGACGTGCACCCGACCCACTACGGCCGGATCTGCCCGATCGAAACGCCGGAAGGCCCGAACATCGGCCTGATCAACTCGCTGGCCACCCATGCCCGCGTGAACAAGTATGGCTTCATCGAGAGCCCGTACCGTCGCGTGAAGGACGGCCAGGCCCAGGGCGAGGTGGTCTACATCTCGGCCATGGAAGAGTCGAAGTACACGATCGCCCAGGCCAACATCGAACTGAAGGACGGCCAGATCGTCGAGGACCTGGTCCCCGGCCGGATCAACGGTGAATCCCAGCTCCTGAACAAGGACGCCGTGGACATGATGGACGTGTCGCCGAAGCAGGTCGTTTCGGTCGCCGCCGCCCTGATCCCGTTCCTGGAAAACGACGACGCCAACCGCGCGCTGATGGGCGCCAACATGCAACGTCAGGCCGTGCCGCTGGTGCAGTCGGACGCGCCGCTGGTCGGCACCGGCATGGAAGCGGTCGTGGCCGTGGACTCCGGCGCTGTCGTGGTCGCCCGTCGTGACGGCGTCGTCGAACAGATCGACGGCACCCGGATCGTCGTGCGCGCCACCGGCGACGTGGACGCCGCCCGCTCGGGCGTCGACATCTACCGCCTGTCGAAGTTCCAGCGATCCAACCAGTCGACCTGCATCAACCAGCGCCCGATCGTGCGCGTGGGCGATGCGGTGAAGGCCGGCGACGTCATCGCCGACGGCCCGTCGACGGACCTGGGCGAACTGGCCCTGGGCCGCAACGCCCTGGTCGCCTTCATGCCCTGGAACGGCTACAACTTCGAGGACTCGATCCTGATCTCCGAGCGCATCGTGCGCGACGACGTCTTCACCTCGATCCACCTGGAAGAGTTCGAAGTGGCGGCCCGCGACACCAAGCTGGGGCCGGAAGAAATCACCCGTGACATCCCCAACGTCGGCGAGGAAGCCCTGCGCAACCTCGACGAAGCGGGCATCGTGGCCATCGGCGCCGAGGTTCAGCCCGGCGACATCCTGGTCGGCAAGGTGACGCCGAAGGGCGAGAGCCCGATGACCCCGGAAGAGAAGCTGCTGCGCGCCATCTTCGGCGAAAAGGCCTCGGACGTGCGCGACACCTCGCTGCGCCTGCCGCCCGGCGTCGCCGGCACCATCGTCGACGTGCGCGTGTTCAATCGCCACGGCGTGGACAAGGACGAACGCGCCCTGGCCATCGAGCGCGCCGAGATCGAACGCCTGGGCAAGGACCGCGACGACGAGCTCAAGATCCTGGAGCGCAACGTCTATGGCCGTCTCAAGCCGCTGCTGGTCGGCAAGAACGCCGTGTCGGGCCCCAAGGGCATCGGCCGTGGCGAACTGACCGACGAGAAGCTGGCCGAGGTCAGCCGTGGCCTGTGGTGGCAGATCGCGCTCGACGACGAAAAGGCGATGGGCGAGCTGGAGGCGATGAAGCGCCAGTTCGAAGACGCCCGCAAGCAGCTGGACCGTCGCTTCGAGGACAAGGTCGAGAAGCTGCAGCGCGGCGACGAACTGCCCCCGGGCGTGATGAAGATGGTCAAGGTCTTCGTGGCGGTGAAGCGCAAGCTGCAGCCGGGCGACAAGATGGCCGGCCGTCACGGCAACAAGGGCGTCATCTCCAAGATCCTGCCGATCGAGGACATGCCGCACCTGGAAGACGGCACGCACGTCGACATCGTTCTGAACCCGCTGGGCGTGCCGTCGCGCATGAACATCGGTCAGATCTTCGAGACCCACCTGGGATGGGCCGCCGCGGGCCTGGGCAAGCAGATCTCCGGTCTGCTGGAAGCCTGGCAGCACGGCGGTCAGAAGCAGGCCCTGGTCGAGCGGCTGACCGAAATCTACGGCAAGGACACTCCGCTGCCGGATGATGAGGAAGAGCTGGTCGAACTGGCGAAGAACCTGTCCAAGGGCGTGCCCTTTGCGACCCCGGTCTTCGACGGCGCGCACATCGGCGACATCGAGCGTCTGCTGGAAGAGGCGGGGCTGAACAAGTCGGCCCAGTCGATCCTGTACGACGGTCAGACCGGCGAGCAGTTCAAGCGCCCGGTTACGGTCGGCTACATCTACATGCTGAAGCTGCACCACCTGGTCGACGACAAGATCCACGCCCGCTCCATCGGCCCGTACTCGCTGGTCACCCAGCAGCCGCTGGGCGGCAAGGCGCAGTTCGGCGGTCAGCGCTTCGGGGAAATGGAGGTCTGGGCTCTGGAAGCTTACGGCGCCGCCTACACCCTGCAGGAGATGCTGACGGTGAAGTCCGACGACGTGGCCGGCCGGACCAAGGTCTACGAGGCCATCGTCCGCGGCGACGACAGCTTCGAGGCCGGCATTCCCGAGAGCTTCAACGTGCTCATCAAGGAAATGCGTTCGCTGGGTCTGAACGTGGAGCTGGAGAACAGCTGAGACGTGAATGGTGACCCGTGAATCGTGAGTGGGCGCGCCCGTCACGATTCACGGCTCACGAATCACGACCCCGCTCTCCATCGACGAAGATTTTTCGCGGTCCCTGACCGCAGCAAGGAACTCAAGATGAACCAGGAAGTCCTGAACATCTTCAACCCGGTCCCGGTCACCCCGACCTTCGACCAGATCAAGATCGCCCTGGCCTCGCCGGAGAAGATCCGGTCGTGGTCGTTCGGCGAGATCAAGAAGCCGGAAACCATCAACTACCGCACGTTCAAGCCCGAGCGTGACGGCCTGTTCTGCGCCCGTATCTTTGGCCCGACCAAGGATTACGAATGCCTGTGCGGCAAATACAAGCGCATGAAGTACAAGGGCATTATCTGCGAGAAGTGCGGCGTGGAGGTCACCCTGGCCCGCGTCCGTCGCGAGCGGATGGGCCACATCGAACTGGCCGCGCCGGTCGCCCACATCTGGTTCCTGAAGTCGCTGCCCAGCCGCATCGCCCTGATGCTGGACATGGCGCTGAAGGACGTCGAGCGCGTCCTGTACTTCGAGAACTACATCGTCACCGAGCCGGGCCTGACGCCGCTGAAGCAGAACCAGCTGCTGACGGAAGACGAGTTCTATCGCTATCAGGAAGAGTTCGGCGACGACGGCTTCACCGCCGAGATCGGCGCCGAGGCCGTGCGCAACCTGCTGATGGGCATCGACCTGCACGCCGAGGCCGAGAAGCACCGCGCTGAACTGGCCGACAATCCGTCGGAAATGAAGGCCAAGAAGGCGTCCAAGCGCCTGAAGCTGATCGAGGCCTTCCTGGAATCGGGCAACAAGCCCGAGTGGATGATCCTGACCATCGTGCCGGTCATCCCGCCGGAGCTGCGCCCGCTGGTGCCGCTGGACGGCGGCCGCTTCGCGACGTCGGACCTGAACGACCTGTATCGCCGCGTCATCAACCGCAACAACCGCCTGAAGCGCCTGATGGAGCTGCGGGCGCCGGACATCATCATCCGCAACGAAAAGCGGATGTTGCAGGAGTCCGTCGATGCGCTGTTCGACAACGGCCGTCGCGGTCGCGTCATCACGGGCGCCAACAAGCGTCCGCTGAAGTCGCTGGCCGACATGCTGAAGGGCAAGCAGGGCCGCTTCCGCCAGAACCTGCTGGGCAAGCGCGTCGACTATTCGGGCCGCTCGGTCATCACCGTGGGTCCGGAACTGAAGCTGCACGAGTGCGGCCTGCCCAAGAAGATGGCGCTGGAGCTGTTCAAGCCGTTCATCTACGCGCGTCTGGACGCCAAGGGCCTGTCGGGCACCGTCAAGCAGTCCAAGCGCATGGTGGAGCGCGAGCAGCCGGCCGTCTGGGACATCCTGGACGAGGTGATCCGCGAGCACCCGGTTCTGCTGAACCGCGCGCCGACGCTCCACCGCCTGGGCATCCAGGCGTTCGAGCCCAAGCTGATCGAGGGCAAGGCCATCCGCCTGCACCCGCTGGTCTGCACCGCCTTCAACGCCGACTTCGACGGCGACCAGATGGCCGTTCACGTCCCGCTGAGCCTCGAGGCCCAGCTGGAGGCGCGCGTCCTGATGATGTCGACGAACAACATCCTGTCACCCGCCAACGGCAAGCCGATCATCGTGCCGTCGCAGGACATCGTCCTGGGTCTGTATTATCTCTCGTTGGTCAAGGATGGCGAGCCGGGCGAGGGCAAGCTGTTCGCCAACATCGGCGAGATCGACGCGGCGCTGGACGCCAAGGTCGTCACCCTGCACACCCGCATCAAGGCCCGCTGGACCGAGATGAACGCCGAGGGCGAACTGGTCACCAAGGTGATCGACACGACCCCGGGTCGGATGAAGCTGGCCGCCCTGCTGCCGCAGAACCCGAACGTCGGCTATCGCCTGCTCGAGAAGAACCTGACCAAGAAGGAAATCGGCAACCTGATCGACGTGGTCTATCGCCACTGCGGTCAGAAGGCGACGGTCATCTTCGCCGACCAGATGATGGGCCTGGGCTTCCGCGAAGCCGCCAAGGCCGGCATCTCGTTCGGCAAGGACGACATCGTCATCCCGGCCAAGAAGGTCGAATTGGTCAACGAGACCCGCGCCCAGGTCGAGGAGTACGAGCAACAGTACGCCGACGGCCTGATCACGCGCGGCGAGAAGTACAACAAGGTCGTCGACGCCTGGGCCAAGGCCACGGACCGGATCGCCGACGCCATGATGGGCGAGATCGCGCAGCCGCGCGTGCTGATCGAGGGCGAGAACCCCGACATCAACTCGGTCTTCATGATGGCCAACTCGGGCGCCCGCGGTTCGCAGGCGCAGATGAAGCAGCTGGGCGGGATGCGCGGCCTGATGGCCAAGCCGTCGGGCGAGATCATCGAGACGCCGATCACCTCGAACTTCAAGGAAGGCCTGACCGTCCTCGAGTACTTCAACTCGACCCACGGCGCCCGGAAGGGTCTGGCCGACACCGCGCTGAAGACCGCCAACTCGGGTTACCTGACCCGTCGTCTGGTGGACGTGGCGCAGGACTCCATCGTCACCGAGGACGACTGCGGCTCGACGCGCGGCATCACCCTGCGCGCCGTCATGGAAGGCGGCGACGTGCTGGTGTCCCTGGGCGCCCGCATCCTGGGTCGTTACGCGGCCGAGGACATCAAGGAGCCGGGCACGGAGACCGTGCTGTTCCCCGCCGACACCTATCTGGTGGAAGAGGTCGTGGAAGCGATCGAGGCCGCCGGCGTTCAGTCGGTGAAGGTGCGTTCGGCCCTGACCTGCGAGGCCGAAGCCGGCATCTGCGGCCACTGCTACGGCCGTGACCTGGCGCGCGGCACCAACGTCAACATCGGTGAAGCCGTGGGCGTCATCGCCGCCCAGTCGATCGGTGAG
>NZ_DLMO01000045.1 GCF_002479325.1 Brevundimonas sp. UBA7534 | reverse complement strand
CGCTCTTCCGATCTTCCGTGACCGGCATGCGCGGCGCCGTGTCCAACATCGAACTGGTCGCCGCCGATCCGGCGGAGACCGGCTTTGAGCGCACCTGGCGCCTCATTTTCGACGTGGCGCCGTCATCGGATGAACCGGCGGACGTGAAAGCCTGGCTTCGAACGCGGAGCGGGCGGCGTCTCACCGAGACGTGGACGGCTCAGATTTTCGCGGAACGCGCAACCTGAACGGTGTTCGGTCGTTCCGTGGGTCGAGCCTCCCCGCTTCACAGACAATCAGGATCGACCATGGCGTCAGTTTCGGCGGCGTTCCGGGATGCGGGCCTGTCCGCGCCGGACACACGCGACTTTCTTTCCGACCTGCCGGCGGCCGCGCCGCTGGCGATGCCGGCGCAGGCGCTGGACCAGCCGCCCGCGCGCGATTTCGGCCGGACGATGGGGCAGCCGTGGGCGCGGCGGTCGGCGCTGATCGCCTTCACCGTGGTGACGACCGTGCTGGCGGTCCTGGTGCTTCACGACGCCTTCGCCGCCGATTTCCTGACGGGCGCCGAGGTGGTCCATCTGGTGCTGTTCGCCAGCCTGTTCGCCTGGACCGCCTTCGCCTTCGCCTCCGCCTTCGCCGGGTTCGTGGTCAGCCTGGCGTCGCGCCGCGACGAAGGGACGACCGCGCCGCTGACGGCGCGGACGGCCATCCTGGCCCCGGTCTATAACGAGGCGCCGGGGCCGGTGTTCGCGCGGCTGGAGGCGATGATGCGCGATGTCGAGGCCGAGGGCCTGGGCGATCGCTTCGACCTGTTCATCCTCAGCGACACGCGCGCGCCGATGATCGCGGTGGCGGAACAGGCGGCGTTTCGCCGGCTGCGGCAGGCCCTGGGCGGCGGGATGCGTGTCTTCTATCGCCGCCGCGCCGAGAACATAGACCGCAAGGCGGGCAATATCGCCGACTGGGTTCGGACCTGGGGCGGGGCCTATGACCACATGGTGGTGCTGGACGCCGACAGCCTGATGACCGGCGCGGTCCTGGGCCGCCTGTCGGGCATGATGCAGGCCGATCCGCGCGCTGGCCTGATTCAGACGGTCCCGGCCGTGATCGGGGCCAGCACCCTGTTCGCGCGGCTGGAGCAGTTCGCCAGCCGCCTGTACGGGCCGATGTTCGCGCGCGGCATGGCCTGGTGGTGCGGCACGGAAGGCAACTACTGGGGCCACAACGCCATCATCCGCGTGCGCGCCTTCGCCGAACGCGCCGGCCTTCCGCACCTGGCCGGACGAAAGCCGTTCGGCGGCCATATCCTGAGCCACGACTTCGTCGAGGCCGCCCTGATGCGGCGCGCCGGGTGGGGGGTGCGGCTGGAGCCGGATCTGGGCGGATCGTGGGAAGAGGGGCCGCCCAGCCTGATCGACCAGATCGTGCGCGACCGCCGTTGGTGCCAGGGCAATCTTCAGCACCTGGGCGTGGTGGCGGCGCGGGGGCTGAATTCGGTCAGCCGCTTCCACTTGGTGCGGGGCTTCTCGACCTATCTGGCCGCGCCGATGTGGATCGCGCTGCTGGCGCTGAGCATCGGCCTGATGGTGTTCCCCGACGACCTCGCGGGCGCGCGGATCGGCGAGGCCTCGCCGTCCGCGGCCGGCGCGCTGCTGGGGGTGATGGCGGTGTCGGCGGCCTTCCTGATCCTGCCCAAGTTCATGGCCCTGGCCGTGGCGACGGCGCGGGGCGAACTGGGCCGGTTCGGCGGCGCGGATGCGACGGTGAGGAACATCCTGATCGAGACGGCGCTGTCGACCCTGCTGGCGCCCGTTTCCCTGTTCGCCCAGACGCGAGCGGTGGTGTCGGTGCTGTCGGGACGGGATTCAGGGTGGACGCCGCAGCGGCGCGACCTGGACGGCCTTTCCTGGGGCGAAGCCTTCGTCGCCCACCGCGCCGAGTTCGTGTTCGGCCTGACGTTGGCGGGTCTGTGCCTGGCGCTGAACCCGGCCGCGCTGCTGTGGGCCGCGCCGCCGGCGCTGGGACTGGCGGGCGCCTTCTGGCTGTCCGCCGTGACGGCCCGGGCCGTCGGCGACGACCTGCTGGCTACGCCGGAGGTGCTGGCGCCCCATCCGGTCATCGTCCAGGCGCAGATACTGACGGCGGCGCTCGCCGTGCAGGCGGAAGCCAAGACGCCGCCGCCGAGCCGTTTCCTGACCATACCGCGACCGACGCCGACCCTGGCGGTCGTCGCCGCCTGACGCCGATCAGGCCTCGAAGATCGTCTCGAACCCGCCGTAGATCATCCGCTTGCCGTCGAAGGGCATGTCCAGCTCGCTGAAGCGCGGATCGTCCATCATCTTGGTCTCGAAGGCGTCGGCGGTGGCCTTGTCCGGCCAGGTGACCCACGAGAAGACGACCGTCTCGCCCTCCTCGGCCTTCACGGCCCTCTTGAAGTCGGTGACCTTGCCGTCGGGCACGTTGTCGCCCCAGGCCTCGACCTGGGATAGGGCGCCGTATTCCTTGAACAGGGGCGCGGCGGCCCGGGCGCTGGCGATGTAGCGATCCTTGTCGCCGGTCTTCACGGGGGTCACGAAGCCGCTGACGTAGGTCATGGCGTCTCTCCTTTGGCTGTGAGTTTTCAGAGGTCGGCGACGGCGCGGTCCAGGGCCGCGATGTCGATCTTGCGCATGGTCATCATGGCCGCCATGGCGGCCCTGGCCCGCGCGCGGTTCGGGTCGGTGGTCAGCTCCATCAGCCGGCGCGGGGTGATCTGCCACGACAGTCCCCAGCGGTCCTTCAGCCAGCCGCACACGCTTTCCTGGCCGCCGTCGGCGATCAGGGCGTCCCACAGCCGGTCGGTCTCGGCCTGGTCCTCGGTCATGACCATGAAGGACACGGCCTCGTCGAACGTGAAGTCGGGCCCGCCGTTCAGGGCCAGGTAAGCCCGGCCGGCCAGGGTGAACTCGATCATCAGCACGCTGTCGGCGGGGCCGGACGGGGTGTCGATGGGCGAGCGATGCACGGCGTCGATGCGGCTGTCGGGCAGAAGGGAGACGTAGAAGCGCGCCGCCTCCTCTCCGTCGCCATCGAACCACAGGCAGAGAACGATCTTGTCGGCCATGGCCTGGCCTCCTCAGGCGGGTTGGAGTTCGTTGGCGGCGAAGGCCTCCGGGCCGGCGGCGATGGCGGCGGGGTCCATCCACATCGTCTCCCAGATGTGGCCGTCCGGGTCGGCGTAGCTGCGGCCGTACATGAAGCCATAGTCCTGGGTCGCGTTCGGGTCGGCCTGGCCGCCGGCCTGGGCGGCCCGGGCGACGACGGCGTCCACCGCCTCGCGGCTGTCTTCCGACAGGCACAGCAACACCTGGGCCGAGGCGTGGGCGTCCGGGATCGCGCGGTCCGTGAAGCCCTTCCACTTGTCGTGGGTCAGCAGCATGACGTGGATCGTGTCCGACACCACCATGCAGGCGGCGGTCTCGTCGCTGAACATGGGGTTCTTCGTCGCGCCGACGGCCTTGTAGAAGGCGATGGACCGGTCCAGGTCGGCGACGGGCAGGTTGATGAAGATCAGCTTGGGCACGGCGTTCTCTCCTCTTGTTGTGTTTGCGCACCCTGACGCTGGGGATTATGATAGTCAACCATGAAGTTAGAAAAAGTAACTGCTAAGCCCGGTCGTCGGTATCACGACGCCTGCGGGGCCGCGCACGGCCTGGACCTGATCGGGGAGCGCTGGGCGCTCCTGGTGATGCGCGAGCTGATGTTCGGCCCGCGCCGCTTCACCGACCTGAAGAAGGACCTGTGCGGCCTGTCGGCCAACGTCCTGACCCAGCGGCTGGAAGGGCTGGAGGCGTCGGGGATCGTGCGCCGGCGCCGCCTGCCGCCGCCGGCCTCCGTCCACGTCTATGAACTGACCGACTGGGGCTGCGAGCTGAAGCCGATCTTCGCCCTGCTGGGCCATTGGGCCGCGCGGTCCCCGACCCATGATCCGACCCTGCCGCTCAGCCCCGTGTCGGTGGTCATGTCGCTGGAGACCATGTTCGACGCCGCCAGGGCGGGGAAGGCGCGGCTGGACGTCGGCCTGGTCTTTGGGGACGAGAGCTTCCGCCTGCGCATCGCCGACGGAACCCTGACGGCCCAGCGGGCGGAGGTCGAGGGGGCGGAGGTGGTGTTCGACACCCAGCCGTCCGTGCTGGCGGGCACCATCTATGGCGGGGCGCCCTTCGCCGCGCTGGAGGCCGACGGCCTGCTGGTCCTGACCGGCGACCGGGCCAAGGCCGAGCGGTTCGCGACCTTCTTCGCCCTGCCGCCCAAGGCCTTCTGACGATCCATGTCCGAAAACCGCGAGACAGGGCGGCGGCGAAGGCCCATCCTGCGCTGATGGAACCGACCCTGGATTTCGAGGCCTGCTGGCGCGCCGTCGTGGCGCGGGACGCCCGCTTCGACGGGCGGTTCTTCACCGGCGTGACCTCGACGGGGATCTACTGCCGGCCGGTCTGCCCGGCCCGCACGCCGGGGCGCGAGAACGTCACCTTCCACCCCAGCGCGGCGGCGGCCGAGGCGGCGGGCTTTCGCGCCTGCCTGCGCTGTCGGCCCGAGACGGCGCCCGATATGGGCGCATGGCGCGGCACCTCCAACACCGTCAGCCGGGCGCTGAACATGATCGAGGCGGGGGCGCTGGATGAGGGCGACGTCGACGCCCTGGCCGCCCGACTGGGGGTGGGCGAGCGGCACCTGCGCCGCCTGTTCCGCCAGCATCTGGGCGCCGCCCCGGTCAG
>NZ_DLMO01000078.1 GCF_002479325.1 Brevundimonas sp. UBA7534 | reverse complement strand
TCAGCCTGGTCCACCACGTCAACCAGGCCCTGCGCGCCAACACCCTGTATCAGCGCGACAAGGACTACATCATCATCCGCAGCTCGTCGTCCGACAGGGCGGCGAACTTGGGCTCCAGCGCATTGATGCGCTGGGCCTGGTCCTGGAAGGCCTTGACCTTGCGATCGTTGGAGGAGCCGAAGAGTTTCTTGGCGAAGCCGAGCATGGTGGGTCCGATGGGCGGTCGAGCGTCGAAGGAGCGGCTCTGGAATCCCTGAAGGGGGCGGCGATACGGACGCCGCGGGAGAGGCCCGGACCGGCGGCGACCCTCGAAAGCGCCGCCACGGGCGCGCGCGAAGGGCCGCGCAGACGATCAAAACCCCTCGACTTGGGCGCAGGCGGGACTTAAGCACCGGCCTTATCCCTGTCAACGCGAGGGCCTTCCCGCCCAGCGACGGAGCGCCCCCTTGATCCCTGTCCGGCGACCGTTCTCCTTCCTGGCCCTCGCGGCCGTGAGCGCCGCTCTGGCCCTGTCGGCCTGTTCGCGCGGGGGCGACGACACGCCGCCGGAAAAGGGCGACCAGGCCGTGGCGCGGGTGCAGGACCAGACGATCTGGGCTTCGGACGTCCGGCGCGAGGCCGTGGCCCAGGGGCTGGTCGGCGAGGGCGAGCCGCTGGACGCCACCTCGGACCTGTTCCGCCGCGTTCTGGACGAGGTGATCGACCAGAAGCTTCTGGCGCGAGAGGCGGAACGGCGCCGGCTGGACGCCGCGCCCCTGGCGCAGCGGCGGCTGGAGGCGACGCGCGAACGGATTCTGGGCGACATGCTGGTCGAGAGCGTGGTCAACGACGCCATCACCGACCAGGACGTCCAGCGTCTCTACGCCGAACAGCTGCGGCTGGCCCGGTCGTCCGACGAGTATCGGCTGCGGCTGATCCTGTCGCGCACCAAGCCCGAGGCCGACGCCGTGGTCGGCATCCTGGCCCAGGGCGCCGGGTTCGAAGCGGTGGCCACGGAACGTTCCATCGACGAGGCGACGCGCTTTTCGGGCGGCGACCTGGGCTATTCGACGCTGGACGTCATGCCCCAGGCCTATGCCGACGCCCTGCGCGACAAGCCCGCCGGCGCCGTGGTCGGTCCGTTCCAGACCGAGGGCGGCTGGGCCGTGCTGAAGGTCGAGGATCGCCGCAAGGAGAACCCGCCCACGCTGGAGCAGGCGCGGCCCCAGATCGTGCGCTATCTGACCTATGAGGGCGTGCGCCAGTTGCTGGAGCAGCTGCGCGGCAAGGCCCAGGTCGAGGTGATGACGCCCGCCGCCCCGCCCGCCCCGGCGTCCCCGCCCTCGCCCGCCCCTTCCGCTCCCGCACCGGCCGCCTGACATGTCCAAGACCCCGAGCAAGCCCGGCCCCAAGGCCAGCCAGAAGATCGAGCAGGCGTTCGAAAAGGCCCTGGACCCCTTCGCCTCGGCGCTGAAGCGGGCGACGCGGCCCGCCGCCGCCGAACCCGCCGCCACGCCGCCGGCGGGCGGCAAACCGGGCCTCAAGGTCTCGCCGCTGGCCGTGCCCTTCCCGACCATGCCCCCCGTAGGCGGGGTCGAGATCGCCACCGCCCGCGCCGGCTTCTACAAGCATGAGCGCGACGACCTGGTGGTGTTCCGCTTCGCGCGCGGAACCAGCTGCGCGGGCGTGTTCACCCGACACAAGGTCGGGTCGGCGCCGGTCGACTGGTGCAAGAAACAGCTGGGCGCCAGCGAGGGCGGCAAGGACGTGCGCGCCCTGGTCGTCAACGCCGGCTGCGCCAACGCCTTCACCGGCAAGGCCGGGGCCGACGCCGCGCGCCGCACCGCATCGGAGGTGGCCAAGCGCTTCGGCTGCCGCCAGCGCGACGTCATGCTGGCTTCGACCGGGGTGATCGGCGTGGTGCTGGACGACAAGAAGATCGTCGCCCGCCTGCCCGAGATCGAGCACGCCCTGGACGGCGACCTGTCGCCCACGGAACAGTGGGCGCGGGCGGGTCGGGGCATCATGACCACCGACACCTTCCCCAAGGGCTCCTACGCCGAGGCCGAGATCGAGGGCTACAAGGTCCGCATCGCCGGCATCGCCAAGGGATCGGGCATGATCGCGCCGGACATGGCGACCATGCTGGCCTTCATCGTCACCGACGCCGACATCCATCCCAATGTGCTGCGCGCCCTGCTGGGTCTGCACGTGCGCACGACCTTCAACAGCGTGACGGTGGACGGCGACACCTCGACCAACGACACCTGCCTGCTGTTCGCCACCGGCGCCTCGGGCGCGCCGCGCATCGGGCGGGTCGGCGACCGCCGCCTGAAGAGCTTTTCCGCCGCCCTGGACAAGGTCATGCTGGACCTGGCGCACCAGCTGGTGCGCGACGGCGAGGGCGCGACCAAGTTCGTCAAGGTCACGGTCGACGGCGCCGCCAGCCCGGCCTCGGCCCGCAAACTGGCCAAGTCCATCGCCGACAGCCCCCTGGTCAAGACCGCCATCGCCGGCGAGGACGCCAACTGGGGCCGCGTCGTCATGGCGGTGGGCAAGACCGAGGAGCCGGTCGACCGCGACCGCCTGGCCATCCGGTTCGGCCCGCATCAGGCGGCCGTCGACGGCGCCCCGTCGCCGACCTACGACGAGGCCAAGATGAGCGCCTATATGAGGAACCCGGAGATCGACATCACCGTCGACGTCGCCTCGGGCCGCGCCTCGGCCACGGTGTGGACCTGCGACCTGACCAAGGGCTACATCGAGATCAACGGCGACTACCGCAGCTAGTGGCCGGCAAGCCCCCCGCCAAACGCAAGGCCACGCCGGCGCAACGCCGCCCGTCGGTGATGACCGGCGCGGCCATTCCCGTTCTGGGCTGGCCGCCCGACCCCGACCGCGTGGAGGCCATCTTCGAGCGGCTGAGCGGGGTCATGCCCGACCCGAAGACCGAGCTGAACTTCAGCAATCCCTTCACCCTGGTGGTGGCGGTCGCCCTGTCGGCCCAGGCCACCGACGTCTCGGTCAACAAGGCCACCGACCGACTGTTCAAGGTCGCCGACACGCCCGCGAAGATGCTGGCGCTGGGGGAGGAAGGCCTGATCCCCTACATCGCCTCCATCGGCCTGTACCGGAACAAGGCGAAGAACGTCATCGCCCTGAGCCGTATCGTCCTGGACCAGCACGGCGGCGAGGTTCCGCTGACGCGCGAGGGCCTGCAGGCCCTGCCCGGCGTCGGCCGCAAGACGGCCTCGGTGGTGCTGAACGAACTGGGGATCGAGGCGGCCATCGCGGTGGACACCCACGTCTTTCGCGTGTCGCACCGGCTGGGCCTGGCCAACGCCTCCACCCCCGACAAGGTCGAGGTCCAGCTGTTCCGCGTCGTGCCCGAGGACTGGCTGCCCAAGGCGCATCACTGGCTGATCCTGCACGGGCGCTACACCTGCACGGCGCGAAAGCCGAACTGCCTGGCCTGCGTGGTCGCCGACCTGTGCCCTTCGCGGGCGGGCATGCTGGCGCTGGGCGAGGCGCGGACCTAGTCCAGCGTCGGCCGCCCCCGGCCGGACTTGATCGCGCCGCGCGTCGTCTTGGCCTTCAGCCGACGTTCCTTGGAGGCCTTGGTCGGCCGGGTCGGCACGCGATAGGTCGGCCGCACCGAGGCCTGGTCCACCATCGCCTGCAGCCGCTCCATCGCATCGGCGCGATTGCGCTCCTGGGTGCGGAACCGCACGGCGCTGATGACGATCACCCCGTCCAGCGTCAGCCGGCTGCCCGCCAGCTTCATCAGCCGCGTCTTCACCGGGTCGGTCAGGCTGGGCGAGTTGCGGACGTCGAAACGCATCTGCACGGCGGTCGCGACCTTGTTGACGTTCTGACCGCCCGGCCCGCCGGCGCGGTAGAAGCGGAAGTCCAGCTCCTCTTCCGGGATGGTCGTCATGTCGACGCCGGCGGCGCGGCCTTGCGCGCCTTCACCACCGCCTGGTCCAGCGCCTGCAGGAAGCGCGAGCGATCGGCGGCCGAGAAGGGCGGCGGGCCCGAGGTCGCCACGCCCATCGAGCGAAGATGCTCGCCCACCATCCGCCCCGCCAGGGCCGAGCCGATGGAGTCAGGCGTGAACGGCTGGCCGTTGGCCTTCAGCGCCTGGGCCCCCGCCTTCAGGCAGCGGTCGGCCAGCGGGATGTCGGCGGTGATCACCACGTCGCCCAGGCCCGCGCGCTCGGCGATCCAGTCGTCGGCGACGTCGGGGCCGGCGTCGACCACCACCTGCTCGATCAGAGCCTCGCGCGGCGCCTGCATCCAGCCGTTGGAGACCACATAGGTCTTCAGCCCATAGCGCCGCGCCACGCGATAGACCTCCTCCTTCACCGGGCAGGCGTCGGCGTCGATGTAGAGGGTGGTGGCCATGACAGGCTTATGGCCCGAGACGGGCGAGGGGAGAAGGTCGTCTTCTTTCCTCCCCATGCAATGGGGAGG
>NZ_DLMO01000146.1 GCF_002479325.1 Brevundimonas sp. UBA7534 | reverse complement strand
GCGTCATGTTGAGCGCCGTGGGCCCGAACTTCGTCAGGTCGTAAAGTCGGTGCAGCAGTTCGGGCGCGACCGGCCGGTCGGTCCAGCCGTTGCGGGTGCGCGCCTCGGTGAAAAGCTGCGACAGGGCGGCGTCCGACAGCGGGGCGTCGCGTTGGGTGATGGCGTCATAGGCCATGGGAGCGTTCCTGACTTCAATAGCAACGAATGCAGGTGCAATTAATCCCTATCGCAACAGTCGCAAGTGCGAATTGCGCATCGCAGCGTTTCCATTTGCGTGATGTGGGCGAAGACCCCTGTGCGGCGGGGGCGCTTGGCCCTATCTAGGAGCCATGAAAGACCTGACCCAACTGATGCAGCAGGCCCAGGCGATGCAGCAAAAGCTGCAGGACGCCCAGGCCAAGATGGCGGAAACCTCCGCGGAGGGCACGTCCGGCGGCGGCCTGGTGACCGTGGCGCTGAAGGGCGCGGGCGAGATCACCGCGATCAAGATCGACGACAGCCTGCTGACGCCGGGCGAGGGCGAGATCCTGGCCGATCTGATCGTCGCCGCCCATGCCGACGCCAAGCGCAAGCTGGACGAGGTCAACACCGCCCTGATGCGCGAGGCGGCCGGACCCATGGCCGGGATGAACATTCCCGGAATGCCGAAACTGTTCTGATGGCCGCCTCCGCCGGGCCGGAGATCGAGCGGCTCATCTCCCTTCTCGCCAAGCTGCCGGGGCTCGGCCCACGTTCGGCGCGCCGCGCGGCGCTGGCGCTGCTGAAGCGGCGCGAGCAGCTGCTGGTCCCGCTGGCCGCGTCTTTGGCCGAAACCGCGGACAAGGTGGTGTCCTGCTCGGTATGCGGGGCGCCGGACACGCGCGATCCTTGCGCCATCTGCGCGGACGGATCGCGCGACAACGGCCTGATCTGCGTGGTCGAGGAGGCCGGCGCCCTGTGGGCGATGGAGCGGTCGGGCGCCTTTCGCGGCAAGTATCACGTGCTGGGCGGCCTGCTGTCAGCGCTGGACGGCGTGGGGCCGGACCAGCTGCGCGTCGCCGAGCTGGACGGCCGCGTCAGGGGCGGCGAGGTGCGCGAGGTCGTCCTGGCCCTGCCCGCCACCGTCGACGGCCAGACCACCGCCCACTACATCGCCGAGCGCATCTCCGGGCCGGGGGTGGAGGTGACGTCGCTGGCGCGCGGCGTCCCGGTCGGCGGCGAACTGGACTGGTTGGACGACGGCACCATCGTCCAGGCCCTGCGCGCCCGCCGGCCCACCTGACGACCGATTCCGTCGCAGCCAGCGGGCAACTGGCCTGATCCTTCGACTCCGTTTAAGGAACGGACCATGAACATGCTCGCGCCCATCCTCGCCGTCGTCGCCGTCGCCCTGGGCGGCGGTTTCCTGTGGGCCTTCATGGGGTGGCAGCGCGCCCGCGCCGAACTGTCCGCCGCCCTGGCGCGGATCGAGGTGGTCGAGGAAAGCCGGGTCACCCTGGGTGAACTGCTGAAGGCCCAGGCGGCGCAGTCGGCGCAGGTCGTGGCCGACCAGATGGTCAGTCGGGCGACCGAGACCTTCCGTGCGCAGGACCAGCTGGCGCGCGAGCGGATGGCGGCCCAGCTGAAGCCGGTCGCCGACACCCTGACCAAGTTCCAGGAGCATGTCGCGGCGCTGGAGAAGACCCGCTCGGAGGAGACCGGCGGCCTTCGCGAGCAGCTGGCCCAACTGATGGCGGCCTCCTCGGCGACGCGGGACGAGGCGCGCAAGCTGACCGAGGCGCTGCGCGGCAACACCGGCCGGCGCGGTCGCTGGGGCGAGCAGACCTGCCGCAACGTTCTGGAGGCCGCCGGCATGGCCGGTCGGTTCGATTTCACGGAACAGACGTCCAGCGCGGACGACGAGGGGCGTCAGAATCGGCCCGACTTCATCGTGCGCCTGCCGGGGGGCGGCATGTTCGTGATCGACGCCAAGGTCCCCCTGGCCTTCGACGACGGGGAGGGGGACGAGGAGGCGCGCGCCCGTTCGGTCGGCCTGCGCACCGCCGCCAGCCTGAAGACCCACGTCCGGCAGCTGGCGTCCAAGGCCTATCAGGACCAGTTCAAGCCCAGCCCCGACTTCGTCGCCCTGTTCGTGCCCGGCGACGCCTTCCTGTCCACCGCCCTGGACCACGAGCCGGACCTGATGACCCACGCCATGACCTCGCGCGTGGTCATCGTGACGCCGACGACCCTGTTCGCCCTGTGCAAGGCCGTCGCCTACGGCTGGCGCGCCGAGGAGCAGGCGGCCAACGCCGACCGTGTCGCCGCCCTGGGGCGCGAACTCTACAAGAGGCTTTCGGTCATGGGCGGCCATGCCTCGGCGGTCGGCCGGGCCCTGGACACGGCGGTCGGCAAGTACAACCAGTTCGTCGGCTCGCTGGAAAGCCAGGTCATGGTCTCGGCCCGCCGGTTCGAGGATCTGCAGGTCGATCACGAAGGCAAGGCCCTGCCCGAGCTGGTGCCGGTGGAGGCCAGTCCGCGCGCGCTCAATCGCCCGGAACTGCTGGCGACCACCGAGGGTCGATCCGCCGAATAGCAAGCGATCTTGTCTATGTGGAAAGCTCGCTTGACAGGCTTATCGTTTTATACGTAAAGTGACCTTGTCATAAAGACAAGGAGGGCTGTCATGCAGCCGAAGTTGAAGCGACTTCTGGGATGGGTGTTTCTGGGCGGGCTGCTGACCGGCGGCCTGGCGGGCCTGGCCGGGTTCGGCGTGGGCTATCTGTCGGCGTCCAGCCCTGAAGTCGCCGACCGCATCGCCGCGTTCGAGATCATCGGCTTCGGCGTGTTCGGGTTGATCGCCGTCGGCGTCAGCCTGTGGGTCAGCGTCTACTGGATGCGCTCGATCGACGAGGCGGCGCGCGAGGCGCACAAGGCCGCCTGGTTCTGGGGCGGATCGGGCGCGCTGCTGCTGGGCCTTCCGCTGATGCTGATCGCCACCCTGCCGCAGACCGCGGACTGGCGCCTGCCCGACTGGTTCTACGGCCGCAACGATCCGGTGGCCCACGCCGCGCTGGGCGCCGGCGGCCTGCTGGTCCTGATGCTGGCCGGCTACACGGTCGCCTGGGCGTGGTGGTGGTTCCGGCGTCGATGAGGAGAATGTCATGAACAATCGCCTCAAGGTTCTGCGCGCCGAGCGCGACTGGTCCCAGGCCCACCTGGCCGAGCTGCTGGGCGTGTCGCGACAGACCGTCAACGCGCTGGAGACCGGCCGCTACGACCCGTCCCTGCCCCTGGCCTTCAAGATCGCCCGCGTCTTCGGCCAACCCATCGAATCCATCTTTTCGGAACAGGAGACCGACGGATGACCGTCTCTTCCTTCAAGAACTCGCGCCTGCCGCGCCGCCTGCTGACCGCCTTTGGCTTTGGCTTGGCGATGGGCGTCGCCGGCTATCTGTTCGGTCGGCTGATCCTGCCCGACCTGATCGGGCCCGACGCCCTGGACGGCGTGGACGTGCGCTGGTCCGACGTCCTGGCGGCCCTGACCGGGATCGCCCTGATGATCGGCGCCGGCGCGGTCATGGTCATCAGCCTGAATCCGCGCCGCCTGGGCCGCATGTACGGCATGGACGAGCCCGCATCTGCCGAGGAAGGGCGCCAGGCGCGCTTCCAGGCGGCGGTCATGGGCTTCTCCGGCCTGATCCTGATGCTGCCGATCGTCTCCGCCCTGGCCGGGCTGGCGGGCGGCGTGGCGATGGGGCTGATCGTCCTGCTGCTGGCCGTCCACACGGTGCTGAACGTCAAGGTTTGGCGCGGCGTCGATGAACTGCTGCGCCGCACGACGCTGGAAGCCGCGGCCGCGACCTTCTTCCTGGGCCAGGGCCTGCTGTTCCTGTGGGCGGCGGCCGAGCGGCTGGGCGTGCTGGCGCCCCTGACCGCCTGGGACATCTACGCCGTCCTGATGACCCTTTACCTGTTCGTCTCCGCCGTCGCCTCGGCCCGTCGAGGCCTGGCCTGAGCGCCGCCCCCTTTCACCGCCTTCTCAAAAAAGAGGACTGAACCCATGACCCTGTCGACCCTTCTGAAGACCTCCGCTTCCACCCTTGCGCGCGGCGCGGCCGGCGTGGCCGGCGGCCTGGCGCTCTACTTCGCCCTTAGCGGCCAGCCGGCCCTGGCCCAGGAGGCCGCCGTTCCCGCCGCCCAGCCGGCGATCCAGGGCGACGGCCCGGCGCTGTGGGTGGTCAGGGATGCGGACTCGACCCTTTATCTGTTCGGCACGGTCCATGTGCTGCGCCCGACGACCGGCTGGTCCAGCCCGCGCGTGGAGGCCGCCTTCGACAGCGCCGACGAGATCTGGTTCGAGATCAGCGATCCCGACAACCAGGCCGCCGTCATGCCGCTGGTCCAGCAGTACGGCCTGTCGCCGGACAAGCCCCTGTCCAGCATCTTGACCGCCGAGGAGGTGGCTGAACTGGACGCCGCGGCTCGCACCGTGGGCATGACGGCCGCGCAGCTGGACCCGATGCGGCCGTGGCTGGCGGGCCTGACCCTGTCGGTGGCCCCGCTGGTCAAGGCCGGCTACGATCCCCAGTCGGGGGTGGAGCTGGTTCTCAAGGCGCGCGCCGAGGCCGCCGGCAAGCCGATCAAGGCGTTCGAGACCATCGACAAGCAAATTCGCATCCTGGCCACGATGGACGAGCCGGTGCAGCTGGAGTTCATCCGCCAGACGCTGGAAGACTTCGACGACGCCGTGGAGATGCTGGACGGCATGGTCGACGCCTGGTCGCGGGGCGACGTGGCCGAACTGGATCGCGTCGTGGTCGAGGACATGAAGGACACGGCGCCGCACGTCTATCAGGCGATCCTGGTCGACCGGAACACCGACTGGGCCAACCAGATCGAGACCCTGCTGCAAGGCTCGGGCACGGCCTTCATCGCCGTGGGCGCCGCCCACCTGGCCGGCGACGACAGCGTCCAGGCCCTGCTGGCGCAGCGCGGCGTTGACGTGACGCGCGTCGCCGACTGACCGGCAAAGGCGGCGGCCTCAGCCCTGATTGACGTCCCAGACGAAGATCACCCAGAGCGCCGCCGCCACCCCGGCCCCGATCAGGATCACGACCAGGCAACCGAACATCGCGGCCTTGCCCGCGCCCGCTCCCTTGTCGCGCCTCATGATCCGTCCGCCCGCCTTCCGCCTTGAGCCCCGCCTCCGGCGAGGCTATGGGAACCGGGAGCGCGGGTATAGTTCAGAGGTAGAACGTCAGCTTCCCAAGCTGAATGTCGCGAGTTCGATTCTCGCTACCCGCTCCATCCCCTTCAGGCCGTCCGACAGCCGCCGACGTCACGCGCCGGCGCGATTCTTGACCAGATCGTCCACGACGGACGGGTCGGCCAGGGTGGAGGTGTCGCCCAGGGCGCCGACCTCGTTCTCGGCGATCTTGCGCAGGATGCGCCGCATGATCTTGCCCGAGCGGGTCTTGGGCAGGCCCGGCGCCCACTGGATCACGTCGGGCGTGGCGATCGGCCCGATCTCGCGCCGCACATGGGCGCCCAGGGCCTTGCGCAGGTCCTCGGTCGCCTCGATCCCGGCGTTCAGGGTGACATAGGCGTAGATGCCCTGGCCCTTGATGTCGTGGGGGAAGCCGACCACCGCCGCCTCGGCCACCACGTCGTGCAGAACCAGGGCGCTCTCGATCTCGGCGGTGCCCATGCGGTGGCCCGACACGTTGATGACGTCGTCGACCCGGCCGGTGATCCAGTAGTAGCCGTCCTCGTCGCGGCGGCAGCCGTCTCCGGTGAAATATCGGCCCGGATAGGTCGAGAAATAGGTGTCGAAGAAGCGCTGGTCGTCGCCATAGACGGTGCGCATCTGGCCCGGCCAGCTTTCGGTGATGCACAGGTTGCCCGACACGGCGCCCTCCAGCGGCTGGCCCTCGGCGTCCACGATCTGCAGTTCGACGCCCGGCAGGGGCAGGGTGGCCGAGCCGGGCTTCAGGTCGGTCGCGCCCGGCAGCGGCGTGATCAGATGGCCGCCCGTCTCGGTCTGCCACCAGGTGTCCACGATGGGGCAGCGGCCGTCGCCGACCACTTCGTGATACCAGCGCCAGGCCTCGGGATTGATCGGCTCTCCCACCGTGCCCAGGATCCGCAGCGACTTGCGCGAGGTCCGCTTCACCGGCGCGTCGCCCTCGCGCATCAGGGCGCGCAGCGCCGTGGGCGCGGTGTAGAAGATCTCGACCTTGTGCTTGTCCACCACCTGCCAGAAGCGGCTGGTGTCGGGATAGTTGGGCACGCCCTCGAACATCAGGGTCGTCGCCGCGTTCGCCAGCGGTCCATAAACCAGATAGCTGTGGCCCGTGACCCAGCCCACGTCGGCGGTGCACCAGAACACCTCGCCCGGGCGATAGTCGAAGACGATCTCGTGCGTCCAGGCGGCCCAGAACAGGTATCCGCCCGTGGTGTGCAGCACGCCCTTGGGCTTTCCGGTCGAGCCCGAGGTGTAGAGGATGAACAGCGGGTCCTCGGCGTTCATCGGCTCGGGCGGGCAGTCGGTCGCGGCCTTGGCCGCCTCGACGGCGTAGTCCACGTCGCGGCCCTCGACCATCGGCACGTCGGCGCCGGTGCGGCGGATGACCAGCACCGTGTCGACCTTCACCTTCTCCAGCGCCGCGTCGACATTGGCCTTCAGCGGCACGACCTTGCCGCCGCGCACGCCCTCGTCGGCGGTGATGACCAGGGTGGAGCCGCAGTCCTCGATACGGCCGCACAGGCTGTCGGGCGAGAAACCGCCGAACACGACCGAATGCACCGCCCCGATCCGCGCGCAGGCCAGCATGGCGTAGGCGGCCTCGGGGATCATGGGCAGATAAAGGGTGATCCGGTCGCCCTTCTTGGCCCCGTGCGCCTTCAGCACATTGGCCATGCGGCACACCTCGGCGTGCAGTTCGCCGAAGGTGATGCGGCGGCTGTCGGCCGGGTCGTCGCCTTCCCAGATGATCGCCGTCTCGTCCTTCCTGTGGGGCAGGTGGCGGTCGATGCAGTTGGCCGAGACGTTCAGCACGCCGTCCTCGAACCAGCGGATGCGGAAGTCCTCCTTCCTGAAGGAGACGTCCTTGATCTTGGTCGGGAAGGTCATCCAGTCCAGGCGGCGGGCCTGTTCGGACCAGAAGGCGTCGGGGGTCTCGCGCGCCGCGATCCGCGCCGCCTCATAGGCTCGCCGGTCCATGTGGGCATGGGCGGCCAGGTCGGCGGGAACGGGATAGAGTTCGGAATCGGGCACGCGAGACGTCTCCAGCATCAATCAGAATCCGTATTTGGCGAACAGGGACAGACGGGTCATGTCGCCGTTGGCGCCGGATTCCAGTTCCCGCTCACCGAACATCAACTCGGCCCCGACATCAAATCCCGTCAGCGGGCTCCAGATCAGGTTTCCGCGAACGCTCTGGGCCGAACTGTTGACGCCCAGGCCAGTCAGGACGGTGTCGTTGTCGACTTCCTGCACCGAATAGATCAGATTCGAACGCCAGCCCGGCGACCAGATGTGGCGATAGGCGGCGAAGCCGGCGACGACGCCGATGGCGTCCAGTTCGCCCGAGGCGTCCAGCACCGCGTCGTTGGAGAAGTTCAGGCCGATGTAGCGCCCGATCCCCTCGCCGCCGCTCAGCATCAGGCGCAGGTCGTCCTGGGCGCCCACCTTGACCTTGGCCGATGCGGACAGGCCCCAGCCGGTGGCGGAGCTGTCGATGGCCAGTCCGGGGTTCTCGTACTTCAGCTGGCGCAGCAGGCCCGACAGCTGGACCTCGCCCCACGGCCGGGTCGCCACATAGCGGGCGGTCAGGTCGGGCAGGCTGTTGTCATCGGCCACGATGCGCGCGCCGCCGCCGAACGGGGTCACGGTCGTCTCCGGGTTCTCGACGGCGATGGAGAAGGGGCCGCGCGTGTAGCGGATCTGGGCCTGGCGGGCGAAGACGGTGCCTTCCGCCGGCCCGATGTAGTCGGCCGTCTCGGGCAGCACGTTGGTGTTCTGGAAGTTGGTCCACTCCTGGCCGAACAGCCAGTTGTCGATGGTGACGAAGGCGCGGCGCAGCGCCGGATTGGCCGGGCTGGTGGTGCGCTGGTCGCCGGCGCCGGGCAGGACCTGGAAGTCCATCTCGACGCGGCTGCCGACCTTGTGGCCGCCGACCATGCCGTCGGTCGTGAACCAGAAGCGGGTCTGGCGTGCATTGAAATCGGTGGCTGTGTCTTCGTCCGCGCCGCCGACGGGGATCGAGCCCGGCAGGTAGAATTCGCGCAGCGCGTCGCCATTGGCCGGATCGCCGCCGGAATAGTTCGAGGCCGTGGCGTCCAGCTTGATGAAGCCGCCGAACTTGTTGTTGAAGCGCGAGACGCGGCCGCCGCGGTCCATCAGGTGCTGGTTGCCGCCGGTCCAGGCCGGGTGAGACGTCGGGTCGATGTCCAGGTTCAGCGTGGCGCCTTCTTTCCCGTAGGTCGAACGGGTCTGGTAGGTGGTGCCGTCGGTCATCACAACAGTGATGAAGTGGTAGTCGGGGTGCGTGTCCGCTTTCATCGATCTTGTCCGTCTCTGCGCGACGACGATGCCGACCGTCACTGCGCGTAATTAGAGAATCCCGCCACGAGGCGCGACGGGAGCGAGGGGCGGCGTTTACACCGGGGGGCGTTCCGGGGCAAGAG
>NZ_DLMO01000031.1:2421-2882 GCF_002479325.1 Brevundimonas sp. UBA7534 | reverse complement strand
CCACGCTGGCGCCGGTGTCGCAGCGGGCGGCCGCATGACCGATTCCGCCATCCGCAACGAGAGCGACCTGACCGACTGCGATCGCGAGCCGATCCACATCCCCCAGGCCGTTCAGCCTCACGGCTTTCTGCTGGTGCTGGACCCCGACGCCCAGGTGGTGCTCAAGGGCGCCGGCCCGATCGAGGACCTGACCGGGCGCGACAGCTGGCTGGATCGCCCGCTCGCCGACCTGCTGGGCGATCCGGTGGCGCGGCGCGTGCGGGACATGGCGCGGATGGAGGACAAGGGGTTCGCGAGCCGCTGGCGCGCTGTCAACCGCCTGGAGTACGACATCGTCATCCACTATGCGGCGCCGTCGATTTCCGGCCAGGCGCCGCGCGTGATCGTCGAGGTGGAGCAGAGCTCGCAGCAGACCCGCCTGGGCGTCGAACTGATCGCGCGCCTGGACGCCGCCGGCGCCG
>NZ_DLMO01000031.1:657-2357 GCF_002479325.1 Brevundimonas sp. UBA7534 | reverse complement strand
GACGCCGCCGGCGCCGACATGGAACGCGCCGCCACCCTGCAGGGCGTGTGCGAACAGGCCGCCGAGGCCTTCCGCAAGCTGACCGGCTTCGACCGGATCATGATCTACCGCTTCCTGGACGACGAGGCCGGCCAGGTTCTGGCCGAGGCGCGTGACAGCAGCGCGGCGTCCTTCCTCAATCACCATTTTCCGGCGACCGACATCCCGCGCCAGGCTCGGGCCCTGTATCTGCGAAACCCCGTGCGGGTCATCCCCGACAGCCACTACACGCCCCAGCCGCTGCGTCCCCTCGATCCCGACGAGCCGCCGCTGGACATGAGCGACGCCGGCCTGCGCTCGGTGTCGCCGGTCCATCTGCAATATCTGCGCAACATGGGGGTGCGGGCCTCGGCCTCGGTGTCGATCATCGTCGACGACGCCCTGTGGGGCCTGGTCGCCTGCCACAGCGCCGCGCCGCAGCTGATGCCGTACGAGATCCGCGTGGCCTGCACGACCCTGGCCCGCAACCTGGCGCGTCAACTGAAGGCCAAGGCGGATGCGGAACTGTATCGCGAGCGGGTCCGTCTGCGCCGTCTCGAGGACGAGTTGATCGCCCGCCTGCCCACCGACGCCGCGCTCGACGAGGCGCTGGCTGCCCGCGCGGGGCAGTTGATGGAACTGGTCGACGCCGACGGTCTGGCCCTCATCTGCGACGGGCGCATCGCCCGCTTCGGCCATACCCCGCCGCAAGACGGCGTCGCCCGCCTCGGCGACTGGCTGGAAGGTCTTCCCGGCCTTCGCCCCGTCTCGACCAACGCCCTGTCCAGCATCCTGCCCGAGGCGGAGGCGTGGCGCACCCACGGCAGCGGGCTGCTGGGCGTGCGTCTGACCGGCCGCGCACCGGTCTCGATCCTGTGGTTCCGCTCGGAAATCGTCGAGACGGTGCGCTGGGCCGGAAATCCCGAAACGGCGGTCAAGTCCGGCGCGTCTGGGGCCCTGAACCCGCGCGCCTCCTTCGAGGAGTGGTCCCAGACCGTCTCGGGCCGGGCGCGTCGCTGGTCCGCCGCGGCCGTGGAGTCCGCCGCCCGGCTGCGCGACGCCCTGGCCGACTTCGCCGCCGTCAATCAGTTGCGCACGCTGAACCAGTCGCTCCAGACCCGCCTCAGCGAGCGCGACCTGCGCCTGGAGCAGCAGCAGTATCTGATGCGCGAGGTGAACCACCGCGTGCAGAACAGCCTGACCCTGGTGTCCAGCTTCCTGGGCCTTCAGGCGCGCGACCAGGCCGACGGGCCCGCCGCCGCCGCTCTGCACGAAGCGCGCCGGCGCGTACGCGCCGTCTCCACCGTGCACAGCCGCCTCTACCGCGGCGACAACACCACCTCCATCGACCTCAGCCGTTACATCGGCGAATTGGTGACGGATCTGGGCGACAGCATGGGGCCGGACTGGGCCGCCGCGATCCGGACCGATCTGGCGCCGGTCTGCGTCGACGCGGGCCGGGCCGTCACCCTGGGGCTGATCCTCACCGAACTGATCATCAACGCCCAGAAGTACGCCTACGGCGGCCAGCCGGGGCCGGTGACCATCACCCTGACCGAGGCCGACGACCACCTGCGCCTGACCGTCGCCGACGAGGGCAAGGGCGGACACGAGACGGGCAAGGGTTTCGGCTCCATGATGATCCGCAGCCTGGTCGGCCAGCTGGACGGCCAGTTGGCCTA
>NZ_DLMO01000031.1:0-581 GCF_002479325.1 Brevundimonas sp. UBA7534 | reverse complement strand
TGGACGGCCAGTTGGCCTATCGCGACCGCAAGCCGGGGCTGGAAGTGACGTTGAAGGCGCGCATCGACCCGCTGGCCTGACGCCGCCTCTCGCCCCCTCGCCGATGCGGATGGCGCGGGCTCGCGGCGCGGCCTAAAGAGCGGCCATGATCGCCCCGCCCCCCAGACTGTCTCCGCTCGCGCCGGCGTTGGCGGTGCTGCTCGTGGCGGCCTGCGTCCTGGGGCTGGCCCCCATTCTTGTGCGCCTGACCGAGACCGGGCCGGCGGCCGCGGGCTTCTGGCGCTTCGCCTTCGCCCTGCCGCTTCTGGCGATCCTGGCGGGGCGCGAACCGGGCGGCGTGGCCCGGCCGTCGAAGTGGGCGCTGCTGGCCGGCCTGTTCTTCGCGCTCGACCTCAGCTTCTGGCACTACGGCATCGTCATGACGTCGGTGGCCAACGCCACGGTGCTGTGCAACCTGACGCCAGTGGTCGTGACCCTTTTCGCCTGGTTCGTGCTGAAGGAACGGCCGCGGAGGCTGTTCCTACTCGCGCTGGTGCTGGCGATGGGCGGCGCCTTCGCGATGGCGGCCGGCGCTGACGGCG
>NZ_DLMO01000062.1:23281-23667 GCF_002479325.1 Brevundimonas sp. UBA7534 | reverse complement strand
GTCGGTGCGCACCGCGCCGGAGACCGTGGCGGCCTCCAGGGCGGCGGGATCGCCGGCCGCGGGCGCGGCGTCGGCGTGACCGCCGCCGCCGAACATCTCCATCAGCTTCTCGGCGCCTTCGAAACACAGATAGGTTCCGCCGCACATCAGGATGGGCGTTAGAGCCCAGGGTGCGAAACTGGCCAGCAGCAGGGCCACGGGCAGGATCAGCAACAGCTTGTTGCGGACCGAGCCGGCGGCGATCTTGCCGATGATGGGCAGTTCGCGGCTGGGCGACAGGCCGGTGACGTAGCGGGGCGTCACCGCCGCGTCGTCGACCACCACCCCGGCCGCCTTTGTCGCCGCCTTGCCCGAGGCCGCCCCGACGTCGTCGATCGACGCCGCCG
>NZ_DLMO01000062.1:0-23229 GCF_002479325.1 Brevundimonas sp. UBA7534 | reverse complement strand
GTCGTCGATCGACGCCGCCGCCAGCTTGGCGATCCCCGCCACGTCGTCGAGCAGGGCGATGAGTCCGGAAGGCATGGGCGGGATCTTGAGCTGAGGAGGAGGGCGTTCAGGCGTAGATCAGCGTCCACGCCTTGTCGATCTTCACCCAGTGGTTTCCTCAGCCGATCCGCTCTTGGGTGCTCGCGTAGACCGGAAGGCGGCGCTCCAGATCGCGAACATGCCGGACGCCATGATGAGCGTAAAGAGCAAGATGCCGAAGCCAAGCCAGGAAGGTTCTAGACTGAAGCCGACGACAACGAACACGTGAAGCGCAAGAACCAACAGATGCACGCCCGCCAGGACGATGGCGGTGTAGATGCGCCGCCATCGCGGCTTGAGCATCAGGCCTATTAGGCCGGGCCAGTCGGTCAGGTCCTCCGCGAGCGGATCGCGAGGGATGGTTCGCGATGTGGAGAATGGCAGGCGGATGAACAAACCCGCCGCGACGAACGACAAAAGCGTCACCACCGCCCCGATGGCCATTGCTCTCATGCTCATCCCCTCCGCCGACGTTCGGACCAGCCTCGGCGACAATCATTAAGGGCCGGTCGACCACGCAAAAGCAAAAGGCCCGGGATCGCTCCCGGGCCTTCGCTTGTTCGGCGATGTGTCGCGATCAGGCCGCTTCGGCGGTCGGGATCGGCTTCTTGGCGCTTAGGGACTTGGCCAGCAGTTCGACGGCGGCGTCCTTGTCGATCTNNCGGCGTCGCCGCCGGGCCTTTTTCATCAGTCGGTCGCCTGAGGTCAGGCGGCCTCGGCCTCTTCGGCCGCAGGAGCCACCGGCTTCTTGGCGCTGAGCGACTTGCCCAGCAGAGCCATGGCGGCGTCCTTGTCGATCTTGTTGGCGGCGGCGACTTCGCGGGCCATGCGGTCCAGGGCCGATTCATAGAGCTGGCGCTCGGAATAGGACTGTTCCGGCTGGGTGTCGGCGCGGTGCAGGTCGCGGACCACTTCGGCGATGGAGATCAGGTCGCCGGAGTTGATCTTGGCTTCGTATTCCTGCGCGCGACGCGACCACATGGTGCGCTTGACGCGGGCGCGGCCCTTCAGGGTCGTCAGAGCCTTGGAGACGGTGTCGTCGGCGGCCAGGGTGCGCAGGCCGGCGGTCTTGGCCTTCTTGGTCGGGACGCGCAGGGTCATCTTCTCGTGGTCGAAGGTCACGACATAGACCTCCAGGCTCATGCCCGCGACTTCCTGGGTTTCGATGGCCGCCACCTTGCCGACGCCGTGCGCCGGATAGACGACCGCATCGCCGACCTTGAACTCCAGACCCGTCTTGCTCGTCATAATCGTCCTTTCCCGGTCAGGGCCGGGCGAAGCGAAGGCGCGTCGAACGCAGACAGGTTCTCATCCACCGGCGGGGCCGCTGGATGAAAAGATGCAGGCGTCAGATGCGGAAACGGATCACCAAACCTCTGGCCGATCCCGCCTTCATGGACGGGATTCTGTCGCAAACACGGGCGGCGCGAAGATTCCGCGGACCGCCCGATCCAATGAAACAGAACCTATCACAAAATGACGGATTTTCAAAACGTCCACAGGGGCGACGGGGATTTGCGGCATGGCCGGTTCGTTTGTGGCGGAAATCGGGCAAGAAGCTGCGACGACAAAGATGCGGGGATGATTTCTGCTCGGCGGTCATAGTATCAATCGTTTGCGCCCGGCATGGCTTTGCGGTGAGTGGGCCGCCTTTGAACGAGCGAACGCCTTGCCTGTCAGTCCCGCCGCATCCCTGAAGACCCCCGCCGTCCCGCGCGAGCGGCTGACGCACCTGCAGCGGCTGGAGGCCGAGAGCATCCACATCATGCGCGAGGTGGCGGCCGAGGCCGAGCGTTCGGTGATGCTCTATTCGATCGGCAAGGATTCGGCGGTGATGCTGCATCTGGCCAGGAAGGCCTTCTATCCGTCCAAGCCGCCGTTCCCGCTGCTGCACGTCGACACGACCTGGAAGTTCCGCGCCATGTACGAGATGCGCGAGCGGATGGCGGCCGAACTGGGCTTCGACCTGCTGGTGCACCAAAACCCGGACGCCGTGGCGCGCGGGATAAATCCGTTCGATCATGGCTCGGCGCTGCACACGGACCTGTGGAAGACCGAAGGGCTGAAGCAGGCGCTGAACCTGCACGGCTTCGACGCGGCCTTCGGCGGCGCCCGGCGTGACGAGGAGAAGTCGCGGGCCAAGGAGCGGATCTTCTCGTTCCGCACCGCCGAGCATCGCTGGGACCCCAAGAACCAGCGGCCCGAGCTTTGGCGGCTTTACAACACCCGCAAGCGGCCGGGCGAAAGCATCCGCGTCTTCCCGATCTCCAATTGGACCGAGCTGGACGTCTGGCAATACATCCACCTGGAGAACATTCCCATCGTGCCGCTGTATTTCGCCGCCGAACGGCCGGTGGTGGAGCGCGACGGCGCGCTGATCATGGTCGATGACGACCGCTTTCCCCTGAAGGCCGGCGAGACGCCGCAGATGCGCTCGGTCCGCTTCCGCACCCTGGGCTGCTATCCGCTGACCGGGGCGGTGGAGAGCACGGCCGCGACCCTGCCCGACATCATCCAGGAGATGCTGCTGACGACGACGTCCGAGCGACAGGGACGGGTGATCGACCACGACCAGTCCGCCTCGATGGAGAAGAAGAAGCAGGAGGGCTATTTCTGATGGCCCACCAGTCCGACCTGATCGCCACCGACATCGCGGCCTATCTGGACGCGCACCAGAACAAGAGCCTGCTGCGCTTCATCACCTGCGGCAGCGTGGACGACGGCAAGTCGACCCTGATCGGGCGGCTGCTCTACGATTCCAAGATGATCTTCGAGGATCAGATGGCGGCGCTGGAGGCGGACAGCCGCCGCATCGGCACCCAAGGGGGCGACATCGACTTCGCCCTGCTGGTCGACGGGCTGGCGGCCGAGCGCGAGCAGGGCATCACCATCGACGTGGCCTATCGCTTCTTCTCGACCGATCGGCGCAAGTTCATCGTCGCCGACACGCCGGGGCACGAGCAATACACCCGCAACATGGTCACCGGCGCCTCCACCGCCGACGCGGCCGTGATCCTGATCGACGCGCGGCGCGGCGTGCTGACCCAGACGCGCAGGCACGCCTATCTGGTCAGCCTGCTGGGCATCCGCCACGTGATCCTGGCGGTCAACAAGATGGACCTGATGGGCTGGTCCCAGGCGGTGTTCGACGAGATCGTGGCCGACTTCTCCGCCTTCGCCGAGCGGATCGGGGTCGAGGATTTCCACGCCGTGCCGATGTCGGCCCTGCGCGGCGACAACATCGCCGAGGCCAGCGGCCGCTCGCCCTGGTACGCCGGGCCGCCGCTGATGACCTTGCTGGAAGCCCTGCCGGTCGACGACGAACTGGCCGCCGATCCCTTCCGCATGCCCGTGCAATGGGTCAATCGACCGAATCTCGACTTTCGGGGCTTTTCCGGCCTGATCGCGGCGGGGACGGTGCGGCCGGGCGATCGGGTGCGCGTGGCGCCGTCGGGCAAGACCTCGACCGTTCGGCGCATCGTCACCGCCGACGGCGACCTGGAGCGGGCGGTGGCGGGCCAGTCGGTCACCCTGACCCTGGCCGACGAGATCGACATCTCGCGCGGCGACGTGCTGGCGGCGGCGGACGCCCCGCCCGAGGCGGCCGACCAGTTCGAGGCGACCCTGGTGTGGATGGACGACGAGGCCATGCTGCCGGGCCGGCCCTATCTGCTGAAGATCGGCGCCAAGCTGGTCGGGGCGACGATCACCGAGCCCAAGCACAAGGTGGACGTCAACACCCTGGAGCAGCGCCCGGCCAAGCGGCTGGAGCTGAACGAGATCGGCCTCTGCAACCTGTCGCTGGACGCAGCCGTCGCCTTCGATCCCTATGCGGCGAACCGGGACCTGGGCGGCTTCATCCTGATCGACCGCATCTCCAACCGTACGGTCGGGGCGGGGATGCTGCATTTCGCCCTGCGTCGGGCGCACAACATCCACTGGCAGGACCTGTCGGTGGACAAGGCCGCCCGCGCCGCGATCAAGAACCAGCGCGGCCGGGTCGTCTGGCTGACCGGCCTGTCCGGCGCCGGCAAGTCGACCATCGCCAATCTGGTCGAAAAGCGCCTGCACGCCGATGGCCGCCACACCTATCTGCTGGACGGGGACAACGTCCGCCACGGCCTGAACCGCGACCTGGGCTTCACCGAGGAGGACCGGGTCGAGAACATCCGCCGCGTCGCCGAGGTGTCCAAGCTGATGGTGGACGCCGGCCTGATCGTCCTGGTCAGCTTCATCTCGCCCTTCCGCGCCGAGCGCCGCCTGGCGCGCGACCTGATGGCGCCGGGCGAGTTCGTCGAGGTGCACGTCGACACCCCCCTGGCCGTCGCCGAGGCCCGCGACGTCAAGGGCCTGTACAAGAAGGCGCGCGCCGGCGAGCTGAAGAACTTCACCGGTATCGACAGCCCCTATGAGGCGCCCGAAGCGCCCGAGATCGTGGTGGACACCACCACCATGACCGCCGAACAGGCCGCCGAACGCATCGCCGCCTGGCTGGACCAGGCCGAACCGCCGACGGACTTCAGCATCTGAAGCCCGCCGGCTCGGCTAGGTGCGAAGGTGAACTCTGAGCCTGGGTTTCAGAGCACCCCGATCATCGAGGCGACCAGAGGGTGGCGGACGATGTCGCGTTCGGCCAGGCGGACCACGGCGATGTCGTCGACCGCCTCCAGCCGCGCCGAGATGTCGGCCAGGCCCGAGACGCCGGGCAGCAGGTCGGACTGGTGCGGATCGCCCGTCACCACCATGGTCGAGTGCCAGCCCAGGCGCGTCAGCAGCATCTTCAGCTGAACGTAGGTGCAGTTCTGCGCCTCGTCGACGACGATGAAGGCGTTGTTCAGCGTGCGGCCGCGCATGTAGCCGATGGGGGCGATCTCGATCAGGCCCTCGGCCATCAGCGCCTTGACCCGCTTCATCGACAGCCGGTCCGACAGGGCGTCGTAGAGCGGCCGCAGATAGGGGGCCAGCTTGTCCTCCATGTCGCCGGGCAGGAAGCCGATCGATTCCCCGGCCTCGACGGCGGGACGGCTCAGCACGATGCGGCCGACCTTGCCCGCCTCCAGCGCCTCGACTGCCTTGGCCACGGCCAGATAGGTCTTGCCGGTGCCGGCCGGGCCGAGCGCCATGACCAGGTTGTGGTGGTCGATCGCCGTCATCAGTTCGGCCTGGCCGTCCGACTTGGGCTTGAGGGTCTTCAGATAGCCCTGGTCGCGGTCGTCGTTGGACGGATAGGGCGACCAGCCGCCCCGATCCGTGCGCTGCTCATGGGCATGGAGCCGCCGAACCTTGGATTCCTCCATGAAGTCCCGTGAATCGAGAATCCCGTGCTCACGGGCCTGACGCTTGATCGCCGCACGCTTGGTCATGGACGCCTCCAGGGCATGAAAAAAGGCGGACCCGCGTGGGCGCCGCCTTGGGTGGACTTGGGGAGGAAGAAATCGAAGCCTGCCGAATGGCCGCCCGGATCGACAGCGGGGCCGTCCGCAACGGGGATGTCCCGCCGCCTGACCGCCGCACCCGGATCCCAACGCGCCACGCGAAGCTCCGTCACTGACCGGACCGGGCTTGATCCGGCTTCGGATTCGGGGCCGATATGTCGGTCTCGAATCGCATCAACACTGTGATGCTAACGTGGTTTCCAAACGCTTAAAGCGTTCTTTTTTGAAGATGATCGGTGTTCGGATGACTGTTTACGCGCTTGACGACAAAAGTCCTCAGCTTCCGCCGGAAGGCGAATACTGGATCGCGCCAAATGCTGTGGTGATAGGGAATGTGATTCTGCACCGCGACGCCAGCGTCTGGTTCGGCGCGACGCTGCGCGGCGACAACGAGCCCATTACACTGGGCGAGGAATCGAACGTCCAGGACGGCGCGGTGCTGCACACCGATCCGGGCTCGCCGCTGACGCTGGGGCGCGGGGTGACGGTGGGGCACCAGGCCATGCTGCATGGGTGCGAGGTCGGCGACTACAGCCTGATCGGCATCGGCGCCGTGGTGCTGAACGGCGCGAGGATCGGCAAGAACTGCATCATCGGCGCCAACGCCCTGATCACCGAGGGAAAGGTCATCCCCGACAACAGCCTGGTCGTCGGCCAGCCGGGCAAGGTGGTGCGCGATCGCGATCCCGAGCATGTGGCGGTGCTGAAGATGTCGGCCGACCACTATGTGGCGAACTGGAAGCGGTATGCGGCGGGGCTGCGAGCGGTGTGATTTCTTTCGTCATCCTCCGGCAAGCCGCGCAGCGGCGCGGACCGGGGGACCCAGTGGCGCGCGTGAGTGCGAACCTGTCGCGGACACCAGCGGTCAGTGCTTCTGAACCATTTCGCCTTCGGCGCCGCTGGGTCCCCCGGTCTCGCTACGCTCGCCGGAGGATGACGAAAATGGGTTAGGCTTTCAGAATTCGCCGCGCGGCCGCCGCGTCCCTGTCGATCTGGGCCTTGAGCGCGTCGAGGCCGTCGAAGGCCTGTTCGCCGCGCAGCCAGGCGATCAACTGGACGTCCAGCGCCTGGCCGTAGAGGTCGCCGTCGAAGTCGAACAGCCAGGCCTCCAGCAGGGGCGTTTCCAGGGCGTACATGGGCCGCACGCCCAGGCTGGCGACGCCGTCGACCAGGCGGCCGTCGGGCAGGCGCGCGCGGATCGCATAGACGCCGTAGGCCGGGCGCATGTAGTCAGCCAGGTCGATGTTGGCGGTGGGCACGCCGATGGTGCGGCCGCGTTTGTCCCCGTGGATCACCGGGCCCCGGATGGCGAAGGGGCGACCCAGGATGGCGGCGGCGCGGGCCATGTCGCCGGCCTTCAGCGCCTCTCGAACGGCGCTGGACGACAGCTTCAGCCCGTCGGCGTCGTCGATCCGCTGGGCCACCGAGACGCCGAAGCCCAGGCGCTGCCCATAGGCCCGCAACGCCTCGGGAGAGCCGGATCGGCCCTTGCCGAAGGTGAAGTCGAAGCCGACGGCGGCGTGGCGGATTCCCAGGCCCTTGGCCAGGACGCGCTCGGCGAAATCGGCGTCGCCCATGCCGGCCATCTCGTCGTCGAAGGGCAGGAGGTAGAGGATGTCGACGCCCAGCGGCGCCAGGGCCTGGGCCATCTGGTCGGCCGTCATCAGGCGGAAGGGGGCGGCGTCGGGCTGGAACCAGCGGCGGGGATGCGGATCGAAACTGACCACGCCCAGTGGGACGCCCAGGCGTTCGGCGGCGGCGCGCGCCTCGGCGATCACGGCTTGGTGGCCCCGGTGCACGCCGTCGAAGGCGCCGACCGCGACCGCCGCGCCCCGGTCGGCGTCGGACAGGCCGCGCCAGTCCCGGACGATCCGCATCAGCGGGCGGAAGGCTTGCGCCGACGCGGCACCCGGACGACCGCGACGCCATCCATGATCAGGGCGCCGTTGACGAAGCCCTCGCAGCTCAGCTTCACGCGGGCCGAATCCGGCTCGACCTCGATGACGGTGATGACGACGCGGACTTCGTCGTCGATGCGAACAGGCTGGTGGAAGGCCAGGGTCTGGGAAATGTAGATCGACCCCGCGCCGGGCAGGATGGTGCCGACCACCGCCGAGCCGAACGAGGCGCTGAGCAGGCCGTGGGCGATCCGGCCGCGATAGGCGGTCTTGGAGGCGAAAGCCTCGTCCAGATGCACCGGGTTGAAATCGTCGGACGCCTCGGCGAACAGCTGGATTCGCTGCTCCGTCGCCACGACGATCTTCTCGGCGGCCATGCCGACGTGAAGTTCATCCAGGATATAGCCCCCGGACGGATGCTGTTGAACCAGATCGACCATCGGACGGCTTTAGCGGGGGTGCGGCGAAATGGCCATCCTCACCACGCCAGTTCGAGCGCGGCGTAGCGGGCGTAGGTCGTTTCCGCCTTCAGCAGATCGGCGGCGCGGGCGGGATCGAGGGCGCCGTCGGGACCCTTGGCCTGGTCGCCGTGGATGCCCTGGGCGATGAACAGGCAGTCCAGGCCCTGCGCATTGGCGCCCATGACGTCCGTCACCACGCCGTCGCCGATGCACAGGATGCGGGACCGGTCGACCGGTCCGGCCAGGAGCGCCTCGGCTTCGCGAATCGCCAGGTCGTAGATGGGGGCGTAGGGCTTGCCCGCCATGACCACGCGGCCGCCCAGCGATTCATAGAGGTCGGCCAGGGCGCCGCCGCAGTAGATCAGCCTGTCGCCGCGCTGCACAACCCGGTCGGGATTGGCGCAAATCAGCTCCAGGTCGCGCTGGGCGCCCTGCTGGAAGCGCTCACGGTAATCCTCTGGCGTTTCGACCTCGTCGTCGACCGGGCCGGTGACGGAGATGAAGGCGGCGTCGGCGGCGCCGGCGGCCCGGTCCAGGCCCAGTCCGGCGTAGAGAGGGGCGTCGCGCTCGGGACCGACGATCCAGGCCGGGCCGGGGGCGCGCTTGGCCAGTTCAGCACGGGTGGCGTCACCGGAGGTGACGAAGGCCTTCCAGCTGTCGCGCGGCACGCCCAGGCCATCCAGCTGGGCGATCACGTCCGTGGCCGGGCGAGGGGAGTTGGAGATCAGGACGACATGGCCGCCCTGCTGGTTGAATCGGGTCAGGGCCTGGCAGGCGTCCGGCCAGCTTTCGCGGCCGTTATGAATCACCCCCCAGACGTCGCAGAGCAGGATGTCGTAGTCGTCGGCGACGGCGCCGAGATGGGGCAGGGCTTGGGGGAGGGTCATGGAGCGGTCCTAGCCCGTCCGATGCGCCGCGAGAAGGGCGTGCCTCAGTGGAAGCGGCGACGCTGTTCGGCGCTGCGCAGGGTGGAGCGCAGGAACTCGGCCGGCGGGTCGGTCTCGGCCAGAACCTGCTCCTTGATGGCGCGCGGCTCGCCGAACAGGTGGCCCTGGCCCATGCCGACGTCCAGTTCCAGGATGTCGACCACCTGGCGCTCGTTCTCGACCTTCTCGGCGATCACCTCGACGCCGTAGCGACGAGTCAGGCCGGCGAAGTCGGCGGCCTGGATGTCGGGCATGGAGCGCAGGGGCGCGCCGCCGTCGAGGTCCAGCAACTGCTCGATCAGCAGGTCGGCCGAGACCTTGATGAATTTGACGTCCGAGCGCTGAAGGTCGGCGAAATCCAGGTCCAGGGTCTGGACCTTGTCCAGCGAGAAGCGGAAGCCCAGGTCGGCCAGCTTTGCCATGTTGCGCGCCTCGACGGCGCCGCGCGCGTCAAAGGTGGCCTGGCCCAGTTCGAAGATCAGCGCCTGGTTGAGGTCGCGATTCTCGCTCAGGAAGTCGAGGAATTTGGGAAAGAAGGCCTCGTCGCCCAGGCTGGTCAGGGCGACGTTGCAGAAGACGCCCACCTTGCGGTCCTGGCGCGCCAGCCGGCGCACAATCTGGGCGCAGCGGAACAGCAGCAGATTGTCGATGGCCGGCACCAGGCCTTCGCCTTCGGCGACCGACAGATACTCGGCCGGCATCATGACCCGGTCCGAGGCGTCGCGGAGACGGGTGAAGCTTTCGTAGAATATGGTCCGGCGCTGGGGCAGGGAGACCACCGGCTGCAGGTAGAGATCGACCCGGTTCTCGCTGAGCGCCTCGTGGATGGTCTGGAGCAGGACGTTGGACTGGGCCTGGCGACGGCCCTCGAAGGTGTCCAGGCCGATGGTCGGGGCGGCCGACAGGCGCTGGTCGATGCTGTCGCTCATCTGCTGGACCAGGCTTTCCAGCATCCGCACCTCGCCGGTCAGCTGGTCGGCGCCGGCCAGGGCCCCGGTCTCGATCGCCTCGGCCAGTTCGGTCAGGGCGCCCTGGGTCGACTCCATCGCATCGGCCAAGAGACGGTGCGCCTCGCGGACCTGGGCGATCTCCTTTTTCAGGGCGCGCCGCTCCGCCACGCCGGTGACGATGCCGTGGAAGGCGGCGAGCAGACCCAGCGCCCCCAGCGCCCCCGCCACGCCCGCGCCGATCCCCAGTCCGGCGCGCCACAGGAAGGCGCCCACGGTCAGGCCGAGGAACAGATAGGCGAAATAGAGGAAGCCCGAGGTGATGGTGCGCATCGTGGCGCTTGTCGCTCCCGTATGGAATCGCCCGAGTATCGGGGTATCAAGGACATTCGGCTAGAGCGGCGCGGGAAATATCCCCGTCCATAACCCAGGGGAAACGCATGGAACTGTTCGATCTGACCGGAAAGGTCGCCGTCATCACGGGCTCGTCGCGCGGAATCGGCAAGGCGATCGCCGAACGGCTGGCGGAACACGGGGCCAAGGTCGTGATCTCGTCGCGCAAGGCCGGACCGTGCGACGAGGTGGCGGCCGAGATCAACGGCAAGTACGGCGAGGGGCGGGCGATCGCGGTTCCCGCCAACATCGCCTCCAAGGACGAACTGCAGCGCCTGGTGGTCGAGACCAACAGCGCCTTCGGCCGGGTCGACATCCTGGTCTGCAACGCCGCGACAAACCCCTACGCCGGGCCGATGGCGGGCATCGCCGACGAGCAGTTCGAGAAGATTCTCCAGAACAACGTCATCTCCAACCACTGGCTGATCCAGATGGTCGCGCCGCAGATGCTGGAGCGTAAGGACGGGGCGATCCTGATCATCTCGTCCATCGGCGGGTTGCGTGGGAATGCGTTGATCGGCGCCTACAACATCTCCAAGGCCGCCGACATGCAGCTGGCGCGCAACCTGGCGGTTGAATACGGGCCGTCGAACGTGCGGGTGAACTGCATCGCGCCCGGCCTGGTGAAGACCGATTTCGCCAAATATCTGTGGGAGAATCCCGAGCTGCTGAAGACGGTCACCGAGCCCGCGCCGCTGAAACGGATCGGCCAGCCCGATGAAATCGCGGGCACGGCGGTCTATCTGTGCAGCCCTGCGTCGGCCTATGTGACCGGCCAGACCCTGGTGGTGGACGGCGGACTGACGATTGCCTGGTGAACACGAGCGCTCAAGCAGCCCAGAGGGCGGTAGCGCGGAGCAAAATCTGCGCCCAAGCAGCCCAAAGGGCGGTGGCGCAAAAGACTTTCGGCAGGATGTCGTCTGGCGGCTGGAGGCGCTCGCCTTCCGGTCGCTGTTCGCCTTCCTGCGGCTGCTGGGGGTGGAGCGGGCCTCTGGCCTGGGCGGCTGGCTGCTGCGGACCCTGGGACCGCTGACGGGCACCCAGAAGACGGTGATGCGCAACCTGCGGATCGCCTTCCCCGACATGGAGGCGGCCGAGCGACAGCAACTGGCGCTGGACCAGTGGGATCAGACCGGTCGAACCTTCGCCGAACTGGCGGTCATGGACCGGCTGACGCCCGAGGGCGGACGCGTCGAGGTGGAGGGGATGGAGCGGCTGCACGCCATCCGCGACAGCGGCCGGCCCGCCGTGCTGATCTCGGGCCATCTGGCTAATTTCGAGGTGATGGCGGCGGTCATCATGGCCTCGGGCGTGCCGTGCCAGGTCACGTATCGGGCGGCGAACAACCCTTACGTCGACGCCCTGATCCGCCAGAGCCGCGAGCGCTACGGCATCCGGCTGTTCGCGCCCAAGGGCGACGGCACGCGCGAGCTGATGGCGGGAATGAAGCGCGGCGACTCCATCGCCCTGCTGGTCGACCAGAAATACAATCAGGGGCCGGAGGTCGAGTTCTTCGGCCAGCCGGTCAACGCCTCGCCCGGCGCGGCGCGGCTGGCCTTGAAGTTCGGGACGATCATGCAGCCGCTGTCGGTGACGCGACTGCCGGGCGTGAGGTTCCGCGTGACCGCGCATGAGCCGATCGTGGTCCAGGAAACCCAGGACAAGGCCGCCGACGTGCTGGCCGGCGTGCAGGCCGCCAACCGCTTCGTCGAGGATCGCGTGCGCGAACATCCCGTGGACTGGTTCTGGGTCCACAAGCGCTGGCCCGACAAGGTCTATGCGGCGCTGGATCGTCCGTCGGCGGACCGCCTGAACGGGCCGGCGTAGCCCTCCAGGTCGCGGCGGCGACGGCAGGGGCCGAAATAGCCGTCCGTCTTGACGAAGGCGCGGGGCTTGAAGATCACCGCATTGAGCCGGTCCAGCACCGCCTTGGCCGTGATCGGCTTGACCACGAACTCGGTGACGCCCGCATCGCGCGCCTCGGTCACGCGCTTCTTCTCGGCGTGGCCGGTCATCATGATGATGGGCAGATAGACGTTGGGACTGTCGGGGCTGTTGCGCACCAGACGGGTGAACTCCACCCCGTCCAACGGAAACATGTTGAAGTCCACGATGGCCAGGTCGACGGGATACTGGCGCAGCAGTTCGAAGGCCGTCGCGCCGTCCGGCGCTTCGCGCACGTTGCGGATATTGGCGGAATGCAACACGGCGGCCGCGATGGCGCGCATGTGCTGGTTGTCATCGACCAGAAGGACGTTGAGCGATTGCAGGGCGGCGGTCATGAAAGGCTCAGTCTATGGACCGCCACGATGACGCCGAACCATTGAGGATCAGTGTTCAAGCTTCGCCGTACGATGGGTTCTAATCGGCCGTGTTCAGGCGCGCTATGAACTCGCCCGGACCCCAATAGGCTTCCTGGCGGGTCGGGCTCCAGTATCGGAGCGCCTCCAGGGGAATCGCCTTGTCGGTGACGGCGCACCGCACGAAGCGCCCCGGCTTCAGGACGGCGAATTCGCCGTCGCCGTAGTGGAGGGTCGCCAGTTCGGTCGTTGCGGTGTCCATGGGGCGACGATAGCGCGGCCGGCGGCGCCCGCAAGGGGCCTTTAGGCCGATGCGGGCGGGCTGACGGCGTCCAACACCGGGCCGTCGGCCGCCTCGGGCTCGGCGCCCCTGGGCGGCTTGGGCTTGCCGCCCAGCCGGTCGGTCAGCTTGAACACGAACGGGTTCAGCGAGATCGACAGCAGGGCTGCGGCCAGGATCAGGTCGTGGGTCTCGCGGCTCATCGCGCCCAGGCTGACCCCCAGGGCGGCCAGGATGAAGGAGAACTCGCCGATCTGGGCCAGGCTGGCGGCGACGGTGAAGCCGGTGGGGCGATCCAGGCCGAACTGATGCGTGATGGCCAGCGCGGCCAGAGACTTGCCGACGATGATGATGCCCAGGACGCCCAGCACGGCCCACGGTTCCCGCACCAGGATCATCGGATCGAACAACATCCCCACCGAAACGAAGAACAGGACGGCGAAGGCGTCGCGCAGCGGCAGCGACCGCTCGGCGGCGTTATGGCCCAGCGGCGAGGCGTTCATCACCAGGCCGGCCAGGAAGGCGCCGAGCGCGAACGAGTGGAACAGGAAATAGGCCACCCAGGCGATGCCCAAGGCGATGGCCAGGACGCCCAGGGTGAACAGCTCGCGCGACTTGGTGTGGGCGATGCGGATCAGCAGCCACGGCATGACGCGGCCGCCCACGACCAGCATGACGCCGACGAACAGCGCCACCTTCAGCAGGGTCCAGCCGACGTTGGCGCCCAGGGCGCCCAGGTCCATCGGCGTGCCGGCCGGCACCACCACCATCGGCAGCATCACCAGGGCGATGACGATGACCAGGTCCTCGACAATCAGCCAGCCGACGGCGATACGGCCGATCTCGCCCTTGACCTGCTTGCGTTCCTCAAGCGCGCGCAGCAGCACGACGGTGGAGGCGACGGACAGGGCGAAGCCCATCAGCAGGGCCTCGACGTCCGTCAGCTTCAGCACGAAGCGGCCCAGGGTCCAGCCCAGGACGGTCGCGACGGCGATCTGGACCAGGGCGCCGGGCACGGCGACCTTCCTCACCTGCATCAAATCCTTGGGCGAGAAGTGAAGGCCGACGCCGAACATCAGCAGGATGACGCCGATCTCGGCCAGTTGAGGAGCCAGTTCGGTGTCCGCGACGAAGCCGGCGGTGTAGGGGCCGACCAGAACGCCGGCGACCAGATAGCCGACCAGGGGCGATAGTTTCAGACGATGCGCCAACATGCCGAACACGAAGGCCAGGACGAAGCCCCCGACGAGAGTGAGGATCAGGCTGTCGGCATGCGGCATCGGGGCTCCTGTCGCGGGCGAGGGGTCGGCTTGCGGAATGCTTTGCAGTTGGTGACCGTTTTGCGATTCGACAAGGCGACGCGGTGTCGCGCAACTGCGTTTCGGCCGCAGAATTTCCCGGGCGGGGTTCCAATCGCCCGCTGAGGCGTTAGACCCGCCGCATGTCCAATCCCACGCCCATAGCCGAAGCCGTCGCGGCGGGTCGACAGGCCGTCGCCGTCGACGCCGCCCTGGTCGCCAAGCTGGTCGACCTGGCCGGCGACTTCGCCATCAACCTGACCATTGCGGTGCTGATCTTCGTCATCACCGTGTTCGCCTCCAAATGGGCGGCGGGGGCGGCGAGGCGGGCGCTGTCGCGCGTGCGCGGCTTCCGTCACGATCCGACGGTGCTCAGCTTCGCCACCCAGGTGGTTCGGGTGGTCGTCATCATCATCGGCATGATCGCCGTTCTGCAACGGCTGGGCGTGCAGACGACCTCGATCATCGCGGTGCTGGGCGCGGCGTCCCTGGCCGTGGGCCTGGCGCTGCAGGGCACGCTGTCGAACGTGGCGTCCGGCATCATGCTGCTGATCCTGCGGCCCTACAAGGTCGGCGACGTGATCGACGTGGGCGGGATCGCCGGATCCGTGCAGAGGCTGGACCTGTTCACCACGCAGCTGTCGAACGCCAACAACCACAAGATCGTCATCCCCAACGCCAAGGTTCTGGGCGACACGGTCACCAACATCACCGGCCAGCAGACGCGGCGGATCGAGATCAACTTCACCGTTGGCTACGGCGAGGACCTGAGCCAGACGCGCGAGGTCCTGACCGGCGTCGCCGGGGCGCACGCCAAGGTGCTGCACGACCCCGCGCCGTGGGCCGGGGTGACGGGCCTGCTGGACAGCGCGGTTCAAGTGACGCTGCACGCCTGGGTCCAGGTCGGCGACTGGTGGCAGACCCAGGCCGACCTGATGCAGGCCGGCAAGGAGGCGCTGGACGCCGCCGACATTGAAATTCCGTTCCCGCATCAGGTTGCCGTGCCCTATCGGGAGGATGTGGTTCCCCTGGTTCAGCTGAGAGCTGTCGGGACCGTCGACGAGGACAAGTGATGCGTTACGATTTCGGGTCCGACAACACCGCCGGCATGGCGCCGAGTGCGGTGGATGGGCTGGTCCGGGCGAACGAGGGATTCGCGCGCGCCTATGGAGCGGACGACGTCACCGCGCGGGCGGCCGATCAGATCCGTCAGCGGCTGGACGCGGACGCCGAGGTGCGGTTCGTCTTCAGCGGCACGGCGGCCAACGCCATCGCCCTGTCGATGCTGGCCTTGCCGTTTGAAGCGGTGCTGGCCCACAACGCCGCCCATGTCTGCACCGACGAAACCGGCGCGCCCGGCTTTTTCGGACACGGACTGGGGCTGATCGGCCTGCCGGGATTTTCCGGCAAGATCGACCCCTTGGCGCTGAAGGCCCAGTTGGACGAACCCGAAGTCGGTCATCGCCAGCCGCCTGCTCGCTGAGCATGACGCCAAGACGGAGGACGCCATGACCGAAAAGACCTTCAAGGCCGGCGACACGGTGCGCTGGGACCACAGCCAGGGCTCCAGCCAGGGCGAGGTGGTGCGCAAGCTGACGCGGCCGACCAAGATCAAGGGCCACAAGGTCGCTGCCTCGAAATCGGAACCGGAGTATCTTGTCGAGAGCGACAAGACCGGCGCCCGGGCCGCGCACAAGCCCGACGCCCTGCGCAGGGCCTGAGCGGGAGACCACCGATGAGACCCCTGGCGATCTGCGGCCTGTCCGCCCTTCTGCTGGCCGGATGCGGCCAGGGCGCCCGCCCGAATGGCGACGACCAGGGCGACGCCGCCGCTCCCGCCTCTGCGGCGGCGGCGAACCGACCGGCCGGCGATCTTCTGTCCGCCCGCCCCGAACAGCGGGAGTTCCGCGACTGGCGCGCCGCCTGCGACAACGGCGCGGCCTGCTTCGCCTTCGCCCCTTCCACCCTGCCCGACCAGGGCTGGCTGCGGCTGAACCTGACGCCGGAGGCGCAGGCCGCGCCCCGCATCACCGTGGGCCTGTGGTCGCCCGGCGCGGAAGGCCTGGCCCCCGACGCCCCGCTGACCCTGACCATCGACGGCCGCGCCTTCGTCACGCAGCGCGACCCGGACGCCGACCTGCCTGTCGGCCAGGTGGAGGCCGCCGACGCCCCCATCGTGGCGCGGGCGCTGGCGGCGGGGCGCAAGGCGACCCTGTCGGCGGGCGGCCAGCGCGTCGACCTGTCCCTGGCCGGCGCCGCGGCGTCCCTGCTGTGGATCGACGAACGGCAAGGCCGGCTGGACACGCCCGGCGCCCTGGTCCGCGTCGGCGATCGTCCCGCCTCGACCCGCGCGCCCGACCTGCCCCGGGTGACGGCCGCCCCGCCCGCCGACCAGGCCGGCTTCGGCGACGAAAACCAGACCCTGCCCAAGACGATCGAGGCCCTGCCCGCCGTCAAGGCCTGCCGCCAGGAGACGGCCTGGAACGAATATGTCCAAAAGGCCGTCTTCTCGGCCCGCCTGTCGGCAGACCAAGAGCTGTGGGCCGTGCCCTGTTTCGCCGGGGCCTACAACCTCGGCTCGGCGGTTTATGTGACCGGGTCGAGGGGCGCCGACCCCACGCCGGTCGCCTTCCCCACAGCTGAGGGCGGGACGGTCGACACCGTGGTCAACGCCGAATACGACGCCGCGACCCGCAGTCTGAGCGCCTTCAACAAGGGCCGCGGCATCGGCGACTGCGGCATCGCCCAGCGCTGGGTGTGGAACGGGCGCGGCTTCGCCCTGGCCGAACAGTCCGAGATGCGCGAATGCGCCGGCGTGCCGCGCGACCTGTGGCCGACCCTGTGGCGCAGCCGGTGAGCCCGCCCGAAATCCTGATCGTCGGCGCCGGGCCTGCGGGCCTGACGGCCGCGACCTATCTGGGCCGGTTTCGTCGCAACGTCCGCGTCGCCGACGGCGGCGAACCCCGCGCCTGCTGGATCCCGCTCAGTCACAACATGCCCGGCTTTCCCGCCGGCATCGGCGGCCCCGCCATCCTGGAGCGGATGCGCGAACAGGCGCGCGAATACGGCGCCGACATCCGCCCCGGCCGGGTCGAGCGGCTGATGCGCGACGCCGACGCCCTGGTCGCGGTGATCGACGGCGAGCGGATCGCGGTCCGCGCCGTGCTTCTGGCCACCGGCGTGGTCGACCACCACCCCGACCTGCCGGGCGTCGAACGCGCGGTGCAGCGCGCCCTGGTCCGCATCTGTCCGATCTGCGACGGCTACGAGGCGACCGGCAAGGCGGTGGCGATCCTGGGCGACAGCGACAAGGGCGCGCGCGAGGCGGCCTTCATGCGCACCTATTCTGACCGGGTGACGCTGATCCATGTCGGCCCGCCCGAGCACCTGACCCAGGTGGACGAGATGGCGCGCCTGGGGATCGAGGTCGTCGCCGCCCCGCTGGAGGGCGTGCAGCTTCAGGACGACCGCGTCACCGCCCTGGACTGGGGCGGCCAGAGCCGGGCCTTCGACCTGATCTATTCCGCGCTGGGCACGTCGCCGAACGCCGAACTGGCCCGCGACCTTGGCGCGCGCCTGGCCGACGACGGCCGGTTGGAAGTCGATTTGCACCAGGCCACCAGCGTGCCCGGCCTGTGGGCCGCCGGCGACGTGGTGCGCGGCCTCAACCAGATCGCCGTCGCGACCGCAGAAGCCGCCGTCGCCGCCACCGACATCCACAACACCCTGCGACGGGCGGACGGCTGGACGGTGGCGGACTGAAGGCGCGTCAGGCCACCGTGGCCTTCCAGTCGCCGATGACGCGTTCCAACACCGTCAGGGGCACGCCGCCGGCGTTCAGGCCGGTGTCGTGGAAGGCGCGGATGTCGAACTTGTCGCCCAGGTCGCGGCGGGCGTTCTCGCGCAGTTCGACCCATTTGGTGTGGCCGACCTTGTAGCTGGAGGCCTGGCCCGGCCAGACGCAGTAGCGCTCGACCTCGGTCGTGACTGCGCTTTCCTGGTCGCCCAGCGTGTCGACCATGTAGCGGATGCCTTGCTCGCGGCTCCAGCGCTTGGCGTGCAGACCAGAATCCACGACCAGGCGCGCGGCGCGGAACATCAGCGACTGCAGATAGCCGATGCGGCCCCAGGCGTCGTCCTCGTAGGCGCCCATCTCGTCGGCCAGCTGCTCGGCGTAAAGGCCCCAGCCCTCGGTGTAAGCCGAGAAGCCCAGGATTTTCATCAGCATGGGGGTGTCGGCGTTTTCCTGCTGCAGGGCGATCTGGTGGTGATGGCCCGGCGTCGCCTCGTGGTAGGTCAGGGTCGGCAGGGTCCAGCTGGGCCATTCCGCCGTGTCGCGCAGGTTGATGTAGTAGTAGCCCGGCCGCGACCCATCCAGGGCCGGGCTGTTGTAATAGCCGCCGGGCGCGCCCGCCTCGATGGCCTTGGGCACGCGCTTGACCTCGACCGGCGACTTGGGGATGCGGCCGAAATACTGGGGCAGGCGCGCCTCCATGGCGACGATCTGCTCGTTCAGCTTGCCCAGCAGTTCTTCCTTGGCCTCGTCCGTGTTCGGATAGATGAAGCGCTGGTCCTTGCTCATGGCGGCGATGCGCTCGCCGACCGAGCCCTGGGTCATGCCCTCGGCCTTCAGCAGTTCGTCGGCCCGCGCCGTCAGCTCGGCCACCTGGGCCAGGCCCATCTCGTGGACCTCGTCGCCGGTCATGTTGGTGGTGGTGAAGTAGCGCAGGCCGAAGTCGTAATAGGCGTCGCCGTTTGGCAGACGCCAGGCGCCGGCGTCGTGCACCGCCGTCGGCTGGGCGGCCTTGAATACGTCCGCCTGGCGGTTCAGCGCCGGCAGCACGCCGGAGGTGACGATCGCTTCGGCGCGCGCGGCCCAGTCGCCAGGAATGGCCTTTTCCGCGGTCCGGCGACGGATGGACTCCACCAAGGTCAGGCTGGCCGGTTCGGCGCCGGTGATCGCACCCATCTGCTGCAGGGTCTTGGCGATGATGAAGTCGGGCGGCACGGCGCCGGCGGCGAAGTCGGCCCGCACCCGCTCGGTCTCCTGATCCAGCGCGGGGCCGAACGCCTCCAGGCGCGACAGATAGGCCTCCGCGTCCTCGGCCGTCTCGATCGAATGCTGGCTGTCCAGGAAGTCCGGCAGGCTCTGATAGGCGCCGCTCAGCTGGCTGACGGTGTAGGGCGAGGGGAAGAAGCCGCCGCCGTAGGGGAAGTCGTAGCCGCTGACCACCGTGTCGCCGAAATACTTCAGCGTATCGTAATGCACGGCCGAGGCGGCCGGCAGGGCCGCGCGATCGATGGCGGCCAGATCGGTCATCGCCTGGCGGAACTTGACCTTGTCGGCCTCGACCTTGGCCTGGGACCGGTCGTCCAGCCGGGACTTCATCGCCGCGTTCGGCCCCTTGTCGAAGCCCAGGCTGGTCAGGGTTTCGGGCGAGTCCAGCAGCATCTCCTTGAAGATGCGGTCCATCAGCGCGTTCAGCTGGCCGGCGGCGTCCGCGGCGGGCGCGGCCTGCGCCAGGGCCTGGCCCGAGGCGGCCAGCGCCGCGCCGGCGGCGGCGGTGAACATAAGGCGGCGACGATCGATCATGATTTCAGCTCCCCAAGGACAGGCGCACACTGGACCCCCGGTCCGTCCGCGTCGCAAGCGAAATGTGTCCGCGTCGCGGCCTCGCGTTTCAAGAGGGACAGTTGGCGGAGCGAAGGGCCGTCTCGATGCCGTCCAGACGCGCTTGGACGGCGCGTTCGGCGTCGGGCCGAGCCATCGAATAAAGGACCGGACGTTCCAGCCGGACGCCGGCCGGGCATCGCCGACAAGCTGTATCCGCCGCTCGATGTCGCGCGCCGCCGCCTGGGCTTGGCGCAACTGGCCGCAGCTCATGGCCTGCCCCTCGGCGACCGACCAGGCCGGCGCCATCGGGTATCGCTTTCCCGCGCAAGCTCCCGCCGCCAAACACCCCAAGGCGATCACCGCAGCCACGTTGATCTTCGACATCGTCCGCCCCTGATACACGCCGCATCCAGCGGCTCTTCACGGGTTGGTCATGCGTCGTCCGGCAGCGCCAGGCCGGTTAAACCCCTGTAAGGTCGCCCAGCTCTGCTACGCCGCGTGCAGTTCCTGCTTCACGCGCTCGGCCAGGGTCTTGATGTCCAGGGGCTTGGGCAGGAAGGACACGCCCTTCTCGTCCTGCAGCAGGTCCGAGAAATCGCTCTCGGCGTAGCCGGAAATGAACATCACCGGCGCGTCGCCCAGGTAGGGTCGCGCCTTCTTCAGCAGGGACGGCCCGTCCAGGCCGGGCATGATGACGTCCGAGATCAGCATGTCGATCTGGCCGGCGTGCTCCTCGGCCAGCAGCAGGGCCTCCTCGCCGTCGGCGGCCTCGATCACCTCATAGCCGCGCTGGCGCAGCAGGCGGGCGGCGATGCCGCGCACGGCCGCCTCGTCCTCGACGAACAGGATGCGGCCGGCGCCCGACAGGTCGCGCGGCGCCTTGACCTTGACCTCGACCGGCTGGACCTCGGCCAGTTCGGCCTCGCCCGCGGCCGGCAGGAAGATGCGGAACACCGCCCCGCCCGGCTCCGCATTGCCGACCGTGATGTGGCCGCCCGCCTGCTGGACGATGCCGTAAACGGTGGCCAGGCCCATGCCGGTGCCCTCGTTGACCGCCTTGGTGGTGAAGAAGGGCTCGAAAATCTTGTCGACCAGTTCGGGCGGCACGCCCGGCCCGGTGTCGGCCACCTCGATCAGGGCCACCTCGTCGGTCGTCGCCTCGGCCCAGCCCAGGCCGCGCGCCTGTTCGGCCGTCAGACGCCGGGTGCGGATGGTCACGACGCCCGCGCCGGGCTCGACATGGCCGCGCATGGCGTCGCGGGCGTTGACGGCCAGGTTCATCACCGCCGTCTCCAGCTGGCTCTTGTCGGCCACCACCACCGGCAGGTCGCGGCCGTAGTCGGTCTCCAGCCGCACGTCCTCGCGCAGCAGGCGGCGCAACAGGATGGCGAACTCGCCGACCAGCTCGCCCAGGTCCAGCCGCTCGCGCCGCACCGTCGACTTGCGCGAGAAGGCCAAGAGCTTGCGCACCAGGTCGGCGGCGCGGATCGCCGTCTGGCGGATCTCGTTCAGCCCCTCGTAGGACGGATCGCCGACGGGGTGCCGTTCCAGCAGGCCGCTCAGCTGCAGCTGGATCGCCGTCAGCAGGTTGTTGAAGTCGTGCGCCACGCCCCCCGCCAGTTGACCGACGGCCTGCATCTTCTGGGCCTGGCTGAGCTGCAGCTCCATCGACTTCTGCGCCGAGACGTCGAACAGCCAGATGCGGCGCCGGTCGCCCTCGGGCGCCACATAAAGATGCAGCGCCTTGTCGGGGAAGGCGCGCGCCACCAGTTCGATCGGCCCGGACGATCCGGCGGCCAGCTTGGCCCGCGCCTCGATCACGCCGGCGGCGTCGAACAGGTGACCGAAGGCGGCGTCGCGCGCGGCGGCCGGACCGGTCAGCACCTGCAGCGCGGCGTTGGGCTCCTCGGTGCGGCCCGCGAACAGGTCCTCGCCCGCGATCACCGCCGAACCGAAGGGCGCGCCGGCGGCCATGGCGCGGGCCTCTCCGGTCACGGTGGCGGGCGCGGGACGCGGCGCCACCGGCACAGGCAGGACGGCCTCGGGCGCCGCGCGCAGCAGGAAGCGACCCTCGCCCGCCTGACCGATCACCACCTCGACCTCGCGCGCGCCGATGGTGACGATGGCGTGGCCCGGCTCGCCCTTCCGCGCCTGGGCGAAGGCCATGTACAGCGCCTGGGCCGACTTGCCGCGCGGCAAGGCGGTGGTCGCCCCGTTCGCCTCGGCCCAGGCGGCGTTGAAGGCCAGCACCTGGCCCGAGGCCCAGACCAGGGCCGCCGGCTCGGCCATCGCGTCCAGGATGTCGATGGCGGCGTCGCTGTCGGGGCTGCGCGGCTCGGCCCGGCGGAAGGCGAACAGGCCGATCAAGGCGATCAGGCCGGCGGTGACGATCAGCATCAGCCCCGGCGCCGATAGCGGGTCCGAGCGGAAGGCCGGATAGGCCATCGCCGCCACGGCCAGCACCAGCCCGACCGCCATCACGACCAGCAACGGATCGAAGGGCAGGCGTCGGGGAGCGGTCATGGGGCCTCGCGGCGAAGGCGAATCAGAAAGCCGATCATACGCCCAATTGCTGCCGGACCCTTACCAGCGCCCTATCGCCGCCGCCGCGACTGGAAGACGAAGCCGATGATCTTGGCGGCGGCCTCGAAATGCTCTTTCGGAATGACCTCGTCGACCTCGACCTGGGCGTAGAGGGCGCGGGCCAGCGGCACGTTCTCGACGATGGGCACGGCGTGCTCGCGCGCCACCTCGCGGATGCGCAGCGCCAGGGCGTCGACGCCCTTGGCCACGCAGATCGGCGCCCCGTCGCCCTGATCCGGCTCATAGCGCAGCGCCACCGAATAGTGGGTCGGGTTGGTGACGATGACGGTGGCGTTGGGCACGTTCTGCATCATCCGCTGGCGGCTGCGCTGCATGCGGATCTGGCGCAGCTTGGCCTTCACGTGCGGATCGCCCTCGGTCTGCTTGTAGTCCTCTTTCAGCTCCTCCTTGGACATCCGCATCCGCTTGGCGAAGCGGAACTTCTGCCACAGGAAGTCGGCCCCCGCCGTGGCCCCCAGCAGGATGATGGCCGCCACGAACAGGGCGATGGCCAGGTCGCGCGCGAACGGCAGCAGGGCCAGGGGGCTCATCGCCGCCAGGTTCTCCAGCTCGCGCGCGTGGGGTTTCAGCACCAACCAGCACACCACGCAGACCGCGATCAGCTTCAGGAAGGTCTTCAGGAACTGGACCAGGCCGTCGATCCCGAAGATGCGCTTGAACCCCTCCAGCGGGTTCACCTTCGACCATTTGGGCTTCAGCTTGTCGCCGGTGAAGATCAGGCCCGACTGCGCCAGGTGCCCGCCCGCCCCGCCGACGATGGTGGCCAGCATCACCGTCCCCAGGAAGGGCGCCATGGCCCACAGGGCGTGGGCGAAGATCTCGGTTCCGCCGCCGCCGTCCAGCGCGCCCAGCATCTCGTGCGGCTGGGCGATGAAGGGCAGCAGCTGCTCGGCCATCGACGAGGCGAACCAGCCCCCGCCGCCCAGGATCACGGCGGCCGCCCCCGTCAGGGCCATGACCTGGCCGACGTCGGCGGACTTGGCGACATCGCCCTT
>NZ_DLMO01000164.1:4788-14361 GCF_002479325.1 Brevundimonas sp. UBA7534 | reverse complement strand
GCGCGCCGCCGCCAGGGCGGCGAACGGCAGCAGGCTTCCAAGCGCGAGCGCGAAAACCGCCGCCAGGAAGGCGAGCGATCGGGCGACGGACCAATTGTCGGCCTGGCTGCGGGTCACGTCCGGGCTTTACGGCCTTTCGGCGCCCCGGCCTAGTGCGATCGTGTGTCTTGCGACCTTGCGACCCGTGGCGGCGCTACAGCTCGCCCCGCGCCGCCTGGCGAGGGCTGAACTTCGGCGCGGGCGCCAGGCGCATGACCTCGCCCTGATACCGCTCGTCGTCGCCGGCGGCCGCGAACGGCAGGGCGTCGGCGCAGGCCTGGAGCAGGGCGTTCAGCCACGGCTGATCGGCCTTGTGGAAGTCGCCCAGCACGTGCGGCATCACCAGATGCTTTTCGCCCGGATGGCCGATACCCATGCGGGCGCGACGGAAATCGGGCCCGAGGTGGCTGATCAGGCTGCGGATGCCGTTCTGGCCGGCCGCGCCGCCCCCGGTCTTCATACGGAAGCGACCCGGCGCCAGGTCGATCTCGTCATGGAAGACGATGATCTCGCTGGGCTTGATCTTGTAGAAGCGCGCCGCCTCGCCGACCGCGCGGCCGCTTTCGTTCATATAGGTCTGGGGCTTCATCAGCAGGGCCCTGACCGGCCCGTCCGCCGTCTCGATCTCGCCCTCGCTCACGATCGATTGGAACTTCGCCCTCTCGGCGCCGAACCGCCAGCGACGCGCGATCTCGTCGGCCGCCATGAAGCCGATGTTGTGCCGGTTCTTTTCGTACTTCGCGCCCGGATTGCCGAGCCCCGCGATGATGATCATGGCGTCCTCATGCCGTCTGCGATCGGCAAAGAAAAGCCCCGCCGCGGCGAACCGGGCGGGGCGTGATCTTCAGGTGAGCGACGGGATCAGTCTTCGCTCTTGTCCTCGGCCGGAGCGGCGTCGGATTCGGCGGCTTCATCGGCGGCGGCCGACAGGGCGGCCGAGGAGACCTTGATCGTGGCGATCACGAAGTCGCGGTCGCCGATGGTCGGCTCGGCGCCCTGCAGGTCGATGTCCGAGATGCGAATGGTGTCGCCCATCTGCGACTTCGACAGGTCGACGACCAGTTCTTCCGGGATACGGTCGGCGCGGACCGAAACTTCCACGGCGTGACGCACGACTTCCAGCGAACCGCCCTGGCGGTTGAACGGCGCATCTTCGGCGTTCTTGAAGTGGACCGGCACTTCGATCTTGATCGTGCCCTTTTCGTCGACACGCATCAGGTCGAAGTGGACCGGACGGTCCGACACCGGGTCGAACTGGATGTCCTTGGCGATGACCGGCTGGGTCTCGTCGCCGTACTTCAGCGTCACCAGGTGGCCCAGCAGCTTGCCGGTGTAGAGGGACTTCCTGAAGTCCTTCTCGTTCACCGACAAGGCGACCGGGGCCTTGTCGCCGCCGTACAGGATGCCGGGCACGCCGCCGGCGCGACGCACGGCGCGGGCGCCGCCGGTGCCGACGCCTTCACGGACGTCCACGTTCAGAATGATCTCGGCCATCTGGCTGCCTCAACAAACAACGGAAACGCCGCGCTGACGAAAGGGCCCGCGCGGCGGGGGGTGTGAACCCTCGAATTCAAGAGCGCGGGCTATTACACGCATCGCGCCGGGCGCGCAACCGCCTAAGCTCGGTTTCAGGCGGCCTGCGCCTGATCGCGCGCCAGCGCGGCGGGATCGGCCACCATCGCCAGCAAATCCGCCGCGTTGAACGGCTTGGCCAGGTGCCGGTCGGCGCCGGCGGCCCGGCCCGCGGCGATGTGTTCGGGCATGGCGTTGGCCGTCAGCATGACGATCGGCGTGCGCGGGGCGCCCATGGCGGTCTCGTGCAGACGAATCTCGCGCGTGGCGGTCAGGCCGTCCATCACCGGCATCTGCATGTCCATCAGGATCAGGTCGAAATCCTGGCGACGACAGGCCTCGACGGCCTCCATGCCGTTTTCGGCGACGACGATCTCCACCGGGGTCTGGGCCAGGATCAGTTCGATGACCCGCCGGTTGGTGGGATGGTCGTCGGCGACCAGGACGCGGGCGGGGGCGGCGATCACGGGTTCGTCGGCCTCGGCCCCGGCCGAGGGCGCGGCGCACCGGTTCAACGGCAGGGTCAGGATGAAGGACGACCCGCCGCCGGGCGCGCTTTCGCAATCCAGGTCTCCGCCCATCATTTCGGCCAGTTGCCGGCAGATCGACAGGCCCAGGCCCGATCCGCCGAACTTGCGGGTGATGCCGCCGTCGGCCTGTTCGAAGCGCGTGAACAGCCGCGCGCGGGTGGCGGCGTCGAAGCCGATGCCGGTGTCCTCGACCGCGAACCTCAGGGTCGGCGCGCCGTCGCGCTCGGGCCCCTGCTGCAGGGTGACGCTGACGAACCCTTGCGTGGTAAACTTCACCGCGTTCGAGATCAGGTTGGTCAGCACCTGCTTCAGCCGCACCGCGTCGCCCCGGATCCACAGGGTTTCCTCCACGTCGATGTCGACGTGGAAGTCCAGGCGCTTCTGTCGCGCGTTCTCGGCGTAGAGCTGGGCGGCCTCGCGCACGGCGCCGGCCAGGTGGAAGGCGTCCTCGGTCAGTTCAAGCTTGCCCGATTCGACCCGCGCCAGGTCCAGAATGTCGCTCAGCAGCGTCTGCAGGCTGCGGCCGGACGCCTGGATCAGATCCAGCATCTCGCGCTGTTCGACGTTCAGCTCGGTCTTGGCCAGCGCCTGGGTCAGTCCGATCACCCCGTTCAGCGGGGTGCGGATTTCGTGGCTCATGTTGGCCAGGAACTGGCTCTTGGCGACATTGGCGGTTTCGGCGGCGTCGCGCGCTTCCGACAGGGCGGCGGCGTCGCGCTTCAAGTCTGTGATGTCGGTGCAGACGGTCACGACGCCGCCTTCCGCCGTGCGTCGATCCTGTATGCGAAGGACGCGGTCGCCGACGATGCGCTGCTCCAGGGTCGCCGACAGCTTGCGACGTTCGGCCAGCCGTTCGTCCAGCCAGGCGTCCTCGCGCCCCAGGGCGTCCTCGTAGCGCCGCTCCTTAAGGCCGATGCGGAGCACGTCGCGGAACGGCATGCCGACCGACAACTGCGTCTCCAACTCGCGGTTGACCTCGGCGTAGCGCGCGTTCCACAGCACCAGCCGGTCTTCGGCGTCGTAGAAGGCCAGGCCGTCCGGCATGGCGTCGACCGCCTCGCGCATCTGCTTCAGGGCGCTCTGGCGCGACACGTGGTTCATCCAGGCCGTCAGGCCGACCGCCCAGGCGATGCCGATCATGGCGAACAGGGTCAGGGTGTTCAGGGTCGCCGGAGACAGACCCGAGACGGCGACGCCCGCCTCATGCGGCGTCACGGTCACCGCCGACAGCCCCAGCAGATGCAGCAGCACGATGGCGGCGGCGTCGAACAGAGCCAGGATCGCCAGGCTGCGGCGCGGACCGCGGCGATAGGCGAAGCCGGCGCCGGCGCTCAACGCCACGGCCGCGACGAAGGACAGGGCGATCAGCCAAGGGTTCCACTGTAGCGTCGCCGCCGCGCGAAGCCCGGCCAGGCCGACATAGTGCATCAGGCCGACGCCCAGCAGCCCGACCGCGCCCCCGACGGCCTTCATGCGTCGGCTGTCCTCCCGGAACGTCGCGGCGGTGGCCAGACCCACGGCGGCGAGGCACAGCAGAAAGGAGGCCAGGGTCAGCAGCGGCGCATAGGCGACACGGGCGTCGATGGCGACGACGTAGCTCTGCATGATCAGGCAGTGCGTGGTCCAGACCGCGCCGGTCGCCGTCACGGCGGCCAGCAGGCCGGGACGACGCCCGCGATCCCCGCCCCACGTCCAGGCGCGGTTCATCAGCCAGAAGGCCGCGCTGAGCCCGACGGCGCACACCGTCGCCGCCAGGATGATCAGCCGCCAATCATGGCTTTGACTCAGGCTTTCCAGGAACCTCTGCACGGCATCCCCTCGTTCCGCCCAGCTTGACGGCAAAGTCCTAAAGAAAAGGTACGACGGCGCGGTTTACGACCGGCGCTGCTGTCGAAGCGCCGTCATGAAATCCGTGCAAGGATGGCCTCCCTCCGTCTCCGTCCTCATGAGTCGTCCCATCATGCCCTATGAGGTTTCGCCATCGCCCGTCGCGCCGACCTCGACGTCGCGCCTGTGGACGATCGGCGCCACGGTCGCCATCGCGGTCGGCGTGATGCTGGGTCTCGCCGTCATCCATCCTCAACTGGCCCCGTGGCTGGTCGGCGGAGCGGCGGTGGCGACGGGGGCGGCGTGGCTGCTGAACGCGCCGGGGCGTCAGGAGGCCGAGCCGACGCCGGTCGATGACCGGGCCGCAACGGCGGCGCCCGTCGCCTCGGCTGAATTGCTCGACCGCGTGTTCGAGGCGCTGGAGGATCCGGTGCTGATCGTCAGCGGGGGAGAGCCCGACGATATCGCCGGACGTCGCATCGTCCTGGCCAATCAGGCGGCGCGGGATCTCTTGCGGGTTCAGCGCCAGGGCGGGCTCCTGGTCCAGGTCATCCGCGAGCCGGGCGTGCTGGAGGCCGTGGACGAGGCGCTGTTCGGCGGGGTGTCGCGGGCCACCGACTACACCACCGGGGGCCAGCGGGACCGCCGCTGGCGGGCCTGGACCCGGCCGCTGGGCGACGAGGACGGGGGTCTGGCCCTGGTCGTTCTGCGCGACGAGACCGACGTGCGCCGCATGGAGATGATGCGCGTCGACTTTCTGGCCAACGCCAGCCACGAGCTTCGCACCCCGCTGGCCTCGCTGAGCGGCTTCATCGAGACGCTGAAGGGCCATGCGCGCGAGGATGTCGTGGCGCGCGACCGGTTCCTGGACATCATGGCCGCCCAGGCCGACCGCATGAGCCGGCTGGTCGCGGACCTGCTGTCGCTCAGCCGGATCGAATTGAACGAACACATCCCGCCCTCCGGCCGCGTCGACCTGGACCGGGCCGCCTCCGACGTCGTCGACGCGGTCAGCGTCATCGTGCGCAACAAGGACGTCAGCGTGGTCCTGGACCAGGGGGAGGCGAGGGCGTCGGTCAGCGGCGACCGGGACGAGATCGTCCAGGTGGTGCAGAACCTGCTCGACAACGCCGTCAAATATTCGCCGGCCGGCGGCGTGGTCGAGATCACGGTGCGCGCCGACCTGTCGTTCGACGAGGCCTGGGCGTCGCGGACGCCCGGCGCCACCCGCCTGCCGCTGGTGACGCCCGATCGCACGGCGGGCATGGCCTATGCGGCCGTCACCGTGCGCGATCACGGTCCGGGCATGGCCCGCGAGCATCTGCCGCGGCTGACCGAACGCTTCTACCGCGTCGAAGGCCAGAAAAGCGGCGAGCGGCAGGGCACGGGCCTGGGATTGGCGATCGTCAAGCACATCATGAACCGACACCAGGGCGGTCTGCTGGTCGAAAGCGCGCCCGGCCTGGGCGCGGCCTTCACCGCCTGGTTCCCGATGGCGGCCAAGGGGCGCGCCGGCCCGGCCTCCGCCGACGCTTCGATCCCGGCGTCACTGTAACCGAACTGTCATGGAGCCGTCTTAATCCGCTGACCATTCGCGGGCAGAAGACGCGCCAAGTCAGTCCTGGATGTCCGGGATTCCGACGATTCGCGCACGCGTACCGGGCCCCGAATGATCTGGATTCTCCTGCTGATTCTCGCGGCGCTGGCCGCCGCCGCCTTCGTGGGCGGGCGGGCGATGGCGCAAGGCCGGTTCCGGGGCGTCCGCGCGCATTCCCGCCCGGCCCAGCACGGCGCCTACGCCCTGATCTGGGTCGCGGCGCCGGCGCTGGCGGTGTTGATGCTGGCCGGGGTGTTCGCCGCGCCGATCGAGCGCCAGCTGACCGCCGCCGGCGCGCCCGACGCCGTCGCTACGCTTGAACCCTTCCGCCGCGAGGCCTTCTTCGCCGACGCGCACCGCCTGGGCCGGGGCGAACCGGCGCTGCAGATCTGGGAACGCCCCCTGGCCGAGCAGCTGCCGGTCGAGGCGCGCCGCATGGTGCGGGTCGAGCGCACCCTGCAGTGGGGCGCCGCCGTCGCCGCCGTGCTGGCCGCGATCCTGGGCGGCCTGTTCGCCTTCAGCCAGATTCGCCCGAACGTGCGGGCCCGCAACCGGGTCGAGGGCTGGGTCTGGGGCGCCCTGTTCGTCTGTTCGGCGGTGGCGGTGCTGACGACCATCGGCATCATCGCCTCCCTGGCCTTCGACGCCTTCCGCTTCTTCCAGCACGTCCCGGTGACGGAGTTCCTGTTCGGCACGCAATGGAGCCCGCAGATCGCGATCCGCGCCGACCAGGTCGGCTCCAGCGGCGCCTTCGGGGCCGTGCCCCTGTTCGCCGGAACCCTGCTGATCATGTTGATCGCCATGCTGGTCGCCGCGCCCATCGGCCTGCTGTCGGCCATCTATCTGTCGGAATACGCGGGCCGCACCGCGCGCGCGGTCATCAAGCCGGTGCTCGAGATACTGGCCGGGGTGCCGACCGTGGTTTACGGCTTCTTCGCCGCCCTGACGGTGGGGCCGGCGCTGCGGGTCTTCTTCAACGAGATCGGCCTGTTCCTGATCGGCGGGCCGCTGGACGGCCTGGGCCAGTATCTGGCGCTGGTGCAGAACCAGATGGCGCTGACCGCCGGCGCGGTCATGGGCATCATGCTGATCCCCTTCGTTTCGTCCCTGTCTGACGACATCCTGAACGCGGTGCCGCAGAGCCTGCGCGACGGCTCCTTCGCCATGGGCGCGACCAAGTCCGAGACGGTCAAGCGGGTGCTTCTGCCCGCCGCCCTGCCGGGCATCGCCGGCGCCCTGCTGCTGGCGGTGTCGCGCGCCATCGGCGAGACCATGATCGTGACCATGGCCGCGGGCCTCGCCGCCAACCTGACCTTCAATCCGCTGGACACGGTGACGACGGTCACGGTGCAGATCGTCACCCTGCTGACCGGTGACCAGGAGTTCAACAGCGCCAAGACCCTGTCGGCCTTCGGCCTGGGGCTGACGCTGTTCCTGGTCACCCTGATGCTGAATATCGTCGCCCAGCGGATCGTCCAGACCTATCGAGAACAATATGACTGACGCGACCCCCGAACAGGTCGGCGCGGCCGCGGACAAGCGCCTGGAGCGGCTGCGCGCCGGGCTCAAGCGTCGTCACGCGCGCGAGACCCGCTTCAAGCTGTACGGCCAGCTGGCCATCGCCGCCGCGGTGGTCTTCCTGGTCATCCTGCTGGGCCGCATCATCGAGCAGGGGCACACCGCCTTCTACACCCACACGGTGACGGTGCCGGTCTATATGGACCCCGCGCGGGTCGACCGCGCCTATCCGCAGGGCAGCAACTTCGAGCAGATGGCGGCCGAGCAGCAGCTGGCGCGCTGGGGGATCGCCGACGACGCCCGGGGCGACGTCTCGCGCGACATGCGCGGCCTGTTCTCGTCGGAGTTGAAGTTCGTCGCCGCCGATCTGGTCTCGCGCCGCGCCGACGTGATCGGCGAGACGGTTCCGTTGGCGGCCCCGCTGTCCGACGACGCCGACCTCTATCTGAAGGGCGAGATCTCGCGCGACGTGCCGCAGGAGCAGCGCCGCCTCAATGACCGGCAGCTGGCCTGGCTGGATCGGATGAAGACGGAAGGCGTCATCGGCTCGCACTTCAACACGGCCCTGTTCACCAACGGCGATTCCACCCAGCCCGAGATCGCCGGGGTTTTGGGCGCCGTGGTCGGTTCGGCCCTGATGCTGATGGTGACGGCCCTGATCGCCATTCCGCTGGGCGTCGGCGCCGCGGTCTGGCTGGAGGAGTTCGCCCCCAAGAACAAGCTGACCGACATCATCGAGGTCAACATCAACAACCTCGCCGCCGTGCCCTCCATCGTCTACGGCCTGCTGGGCCTGGCGCTGTTCATCAACTGGATGCACCTGCCGCGCGCCAGCCCGATCGTCGGCGGCCTGGTGCTGGCGCTTATGGCCCTGCCGACGCTGATCATCGCGACGCGTTCGTCGTTGAAGGCGGTGCCGCCCTCGATCCGCGAGGCGGCCTTGGCGATGGGGGCCAGCCGCACCCAGACGGTCTTCAGCCACGTCCTGCCGCTGGCCATGCCGGGCGTCATGACCGGCGCCATCATCTCGATGGCCCACGCCCTGGGCGAGACCGCCCCGCTGCTGCTGATCGGCATGGTCAGCTTCGTGCCGGGCGTGCCGCACGCCATCGACCAGCCGGTCGGCGCGCTGCCGTCGCTGATCTACATCTGGGAAAACGCCTCCGAGCGGGCGTTCCACGAACGCACCGCCGCCGCGATCATGGTCCTTCTGGCCTTCATGATCGTGATGAACGCGGCGGCCATCATCCTGAGGCGGCGCTTCGAGCGTCGGTGGTAAGAGAATGAAGTTCCGAATCTTCCGCGCACCCGACGGCCACAATGACGGCGGCGACCCGACCCAGGCGCCGCGCATGGGCGGCCAGGTGCTGCCCGAGGCCGCGCCGGCGAAAACGACCCCCCAGGCGTCCGACCGCGCCGAGCTGCGCATGGAGGACGCCGAACCGGCGCCTGGTCCCACCGTGGTCGACACGCCGCCGACGGGGCCGATCAAGATCGCGGCGCGCGACGTGTCGGTCTTCTATGACGGCAAGCAGGCGCTTTACGACGTCTCGCTGGACATTCCCGACAAGACGGTGACGGCCCTGATCGGCCCGTCCGGCTGCGGCAAGTCGACCTTCCTGCGGACCATGAACCGCATGAACGACACCATCTCGGGGGCCAAGGTCACCGGGCGGATCGCCATGGACGACGAGGACATCAACGATCGCTCCATCGACCCCGTGCTGTTGCGCGCGCGGGTCGGCATGGTGTTCCAGCGCCCGAACCCCTTTCCCAAGTCGATCTACGAGAACGTCGCCTACGGCCCCAAGATTCACGGCCTGGTCTCGGCCAAGTCCGAGATGGACGGCGTGGTCGAAAGCGCCCTGAAGCGCGCGGGCCTGTGGGAAGAAGTGGCGGACCGCCTGCAGTCGTCGGCCATGGGCCTGTCGGGCGGCCAGCAGCAGCGCCTGGTCATCGCCCGCGCCATCGCCGTGAACCCCGAAGTCATCCTGATGGACGAGCCGTGCTCGGCCCTGGACCCCATCGCCACGGCGCGCATCGAGGAACTGATCGACGAACTGCGCGAGCGGTTCTGCATCGTCATCGTCACCCACTCGATGGCCCAGGCCGCGCGGGTGTCGCAACGCACGGCCTTCTTCCACATGGGCCGCCTGGTCGAGACCGGCGACACCGAGACCATCTTCCAGAATCCGCGCGAGCGGCGCACGCTCGACTACATCACGGGACGCTTCGGCTAATCCGATGAACCAGCACACCGTAAAGGCCTATGGCGACGAACTGAACCAGATCACGGCCGAGGTCGCCCGCATGGGCGGCCTGGCCGAGGCCCAGGTCGCCGACGCCATCGATTCCGTCGCCCGTCGCGACATCGCCCTGGCCCGCGCGGTGGTCGAGCGCGACCTGAAGCTGGACGCCCTGCACCGCGATATCGAGAAGAAGGCGATCCGCCTGATCGCCCTGCGCCAGCCGGTCGCCAGCGACCTGCGC
>NZ_DLMO01000164.1:0-4664 GCF_002479325.1 Brevundimonas sp. UBA7534 | reverse complement strand
GTCTGGCAGACCGACGACGAGGTGGACGAACACTACAACGCCCTGTTCCGCGAACTGCTGACCTACATGATGGGCGATCCGCGCACGATCGGCGCCTGCACCCATCTGCTGTTCATGGCCAAGAACCTGGAGCGGATCGGGGACCACGCCACCAACATCGCCGAGACGGTCCATTACGAGATCACCGGCGACGAGATCCTGGGCGACCGGCCCCGCGCCATGCCGACGGCCGAGGACGAATCCCCGACCCCCAACCTGTCCACCGACACGCACTGAGCCGAGACCGGAGAACCGACGTGCAGCCCTATATCCTTGTGATGGAAGACGAGGACGCGTTGGCGACCCTGCTCCAGTACAACCTTGAAAAGGAAGGCTACGACGTCACTGTCGCCTCCGACGGGGAGGAGGGGATGCTTCAGGTCGAGGAGCGTCTGCCCGACCTGGTCCTGCTGGACTGGATGCTGCCCAAGCTGTCGGGCATCGAGGTGTGTCGCCGCATCCGCGGCAAGGCCGAGACGCGCAACCTGCCGATCATCATGCTGACCGCGCGCGGCGAGGAAAGCGACCGGGTGCGCGGCCTGGACACCGGCGCCGACGATTATCTGACCAAGCCGTTCTCCATGGTCGAGCTGATCGCTCGCATCCGCGCGGTGCTGCGCCGAATCCGGCCAGGCCTGGCCGACGACCGCCTGAACCACGGCGACATCGTCGTCGATCGCGTCTCGCACCGGGTGAAGCGCAATGGCAAGGAGGTCCATCTGGGCCCGACGGAATTCCGCCTGCTGGATCACTTCATGCAGCATCCGGGTCGGGTGTTCAGCCGCGAACAGTTGCTGGACGCGGTCTGGGGCTCCGACGTCTATGTCGAGGCGCGCACCGTGGACGTCCACGTCGGCCGGCTGCGCAAGGCCCTGTCCATCGGCGACGACAGCGCCAATCCGATCCGCACCGTTCGCTCGGCCGGCTATTCGCTGGATTTGGAGGGCTGACGAACCGGGCAGGCGGCTCCGCGCCGCCCGCCCGCCGCGATCAGACCATCCTGATCAGATCTGGGCCGCCACAACCTCGTCGGGCTCCAGCGTATAGACGGTGGAGCAGTATTCACAGGTGACGCGGATCTTGCCGTCGTCCTCGATCATGGCGTCCCGCTCGACCGGGGCGAAGGAGGCCAGCACCGAGGCGATCCGGTCCCTGGAGCACCGGCACGTCGCGCTCAGCGCCCGGGCGTCCTCCAGCCGCACGCCGTCCTCGTGGAACAGGCGGAACAGCAGGGTCTCGGGGCTGATCGTCGGGTCGATCAGCTCGTCGTCGGCCAGGGTGTGGAACAGGGCGCGCGTGCGGTCCCAGACCTCTTCGGTTGATCCGCGCGCGTCGTCGGCGGCGATCAGCTGGATCATCGCTCCGCCGGCGCGCCATTGCGAACCGGCTTCGGTCTGCACCACGCCGACGGCCAGCCGCACCTTGGTCGGCACCTGCTCGGACTGGCCGAAATAGTGTTCGGCGCACAGTGACAGGCTCTCGCCCTCGATCGGCGTGATCCCTTGGGTGCGCTCGAAGTCGGGGCCGCGGTCCAGCGTCATGATGAAGACGCCCTGGCCCAGCAGGGTCTTGGCGCCCGGGCGGGCGAAGCCCTGGGACGCCGCCTCGACCTCGGCGGCGTCATAGCGGCAGTAGCCGCGAAGCGTGCCGTCGGTGCCATAGTCGGCGACCACATAGCGGACGGGACCATCCCCCTGGGCCTGAACCAGAAGCCGGCCCTCGAACTTCAGGCTGGAGCCGACCAGGGCGGCCAGGGCGCAGGCCTCGCCCAGCAGGGCGGCGACCGGCTCCGGGTAGGCGTGGGCGCTCAGGATTTTGTCCATGGCGGCGCCCAGGCGGACCAGGCGGCCGCGCACGGGCCAGCCCTCGATCTGGAAGGCGGCGGCCAGGTCGTCGGAAATGGGGGAATGGGGCGCGTGATCGGTCACCGCGGCGTCCTTGCTGGTCGTCATGTCGGGATCGCGGCTATTTAGGCGCCCGAGGCGGCGATGGTAAGTCCCCCGTCGCGCGGGCGGCTCCACCTGCCGGACGTCGTCTTTTTCGCCAGCTTGACCGCACGGGGGAACCGTTTCTGCTCCGGTTCGCTCCTTCGCTGACGCGAAACCGATTTCGCTCCAGACGACACTCCAGAGGTTCAACATCCCATGATCCGCGATTTCGACGCCATGGAAGAAGTCCGCAAGCACCCCGGCGTCACGGCCGGCGGCCTGGCCCTGATCGTGCTGGGCGCGGCGGCGGCGGTCTATCTCTCGCAGCGCTCCGGGCCGACCCGGTACCAACGCATCAAGACGCGTATCGACCCGCGCGGCTGGGTCGACACCGCCGAACTGCGGGGGCGCTTGCATGACGCTGTGGACGCCTTCCGCCACGGCGCGGAGGATTTCGGGGACCGCGCCGGCGACTATGCGCGCCACGCCCGTCACCGCGCCGCCGATGTCGCCGAGGACGCCCGCGACCACGCCGGCGACTGGTTCCGCGCGGCCCGCAAGGGCTCCAAGAAGGCGGCCAAGAAGCACGGCAAGACCGCGCGCCGCTATGCCGACGAGGCGGCGGCCTACGCCTACGACCACCGTCGCGAGGGCGGCGCCCTGATCGCCGTCGCCACCCTGGCCGCTGCGGTCGGCGCGGCCCTGCTGGAAAGCCGCCGACCCGACAGCCGCGTGCGGCGCATCGTTCGTTTCTGACAATTCCTTGCCGTCCGCGCACCGCCGAGGCGTGCGGACGGCAAGATTGAGCCCAGCTGACGGCGGTCATTAGCACGCCTTGGCTTTGCGGCGCCTGCGAAGGCCGCTAAGACAGCGCCCATGAGCGCGCGCCCGACCCTGATCTTCGATTTCGATTCGACGCTGGTGGACTTCGAGACGCTCGAAGAACTGGCCGACATCGCCCTGGCCGGCGCGCCCGACGCCCAGGCGGCCCGCGACCGCATCGCCGCCCTGACCGACCAAGCGATGGGCGGGGAAATCGGCTTTGGCGAGGCGCTGCGCCAGCGCCTGGCCCTGCTGCCCCTGACCCGCGATCACGTGGAGACCCTGGCCGCCCAGGCGCCAGACCGCCTGACCGCCTCGGTGCGACGCAACCTCGGTTTCTTCCAGAACGGCGCCGCCGACGTCGTCATCCTGTCAGGCGGCTTTCGCGAAGTCATCGCCCCGGTCGCCCAGGCGCTGGGCGTGCCCGCCGACCGGGTGCTGTGCAACGACCTGACCTATGACGACGACGGCCGGGTGACGGGCGTCGACGACGCCAATCCCCTGTCCCACGCCAACGGCAAGCCCCAGGCGATCCACCGCCTGAACCTGGCGGGCCGGGTGGTGATGGTCGGCGACGGCTGGAACGACGCGGAGGTCAAGCTGGCGGGCGCCGCGGACGCCTTCTACGCCTTCACCGAGGTCGTGCGTCGCCCCCCCGTGGTCCAGGCCGCGGACGCCGAGGCCGCCTCGCTGGACGAGGTGCTGCACGCCGAAGGCCTGACGGGCCGCTGGTCCTTCCCCCGCAGCCGCATGAAGATGCTGCTGCTGGAGAACATCCATCCTGCCGCCGTCGAACGGCTGGAGGAGGCGGGCTATACCGTCGAAACGATGAAGGGCGCCCTGGACGAGGACGACCTGATCGAGGCGATCAAGGGGGTGCACGTGCTGGGCATCCGCTCCAAGACCACGGTGTCGCGGCGGGTGCTGGAACAGGCCGACAAGCTGATGGCCGTCGCCGCCTTCTGCATCGGCACCAATCAGATCGACCTGGACGCGGCTGCCGACCACGGCGTGGCGGTGTTCAACGCCCCCTATTCAAACACCCGCTCGGTGGTCGAACTGGCCATCGGGCTGATGATCGTCCTGATGCGCGACGTCCCGGACAAGTCGGCGGCCATGCACGTCGGCCAGTGGAACAAGTCGGCCACGGGCTCCAAGGAGCTGCGCGGCAAGACCCTGGGCATCGTCGGCTACGGCGCCATCGGCAGTCAGCTGTCGGTGCTGGCCGAGAACCTGGGGATGCGGGTGGTGTTTCACGACCTGTCCGAACGGCTGGCGCTCGGCAACGCCCGGCGGATGCGTTCGCTGGACGCGCTGCTGGCGGAAAGCGACGTGGTCACCCTGCACGTCGACGGCCGGGCGGAGAACAAGGCGATCTTCGGCGCGGCGCAGTTCGGCCGGATGAAGGAAGGGGCGCTGTTCCTGAACCTGTCGCGCGGCCATGTGGTCGATGTCGGCGCCCTGGCCCAGGCCATGGGATCGGGTCGCATCGCCGGCGCGGCCGTGGACGTCTTCCCCGAGGAGCCGCGCACCAACGCCGACCCGTTCGAAAGCCCGCTGCAGGGGCTGAAGAACATGATCCTGACGCCGCACATCGGCGGCTCGACCGAGGAAGCGCAGGAAGCCATCGCCGAGTTCGCGGCCGAGCGGCTGCTGGGCTATCTCAACCGGGGCGACACCACCTTCAGCGTCAACCTGCCCAATGTGCAACTGGCCGAGGTGTCGGGCGCGCACCGGCTGCTGCACATCCACAGGAACCAGCCGGGCGTGCTGGCGGAGCTGAACCAGGCGCTGGCGGCCGCCGGCCTGAACATCCTGGGTCAGCACCTGAAGACCAACGAGCGGGTCGGCTATGTCATCACCGACGTGGATCGC
>NZ_DLMO01000166.1 GCF_002479325.1 Brevundimonas sp. UBA7534 | reverse complement strand
GCGAAAGCGGGGACCCAGTGCTTTCGCGACACCGTGCGTTGGACCACGATCGCACCCAAGACCACAAGGCCGCGCGCCCGAAGGTCCGGGTCCCCGCTTTCGCGGGGATGAGCGGAGATGAAGTCATTGAGAACCGGCCGCCGGCGGAATCACCAGCGCCACCCGCAGCCCCGGCCCCGACCCCTGATAGGCGCCCGGTCCCTCGTCCAGCACGACGCGGCCGCCATGCGCCTCGGCCACCGCGGTGACCAGCGACAGTCCCAGGCCCGAGCCCGGCTCGGTGCGGCTGTTGTCCAGCCGCACGAAGCGCTGCACGACCCGCTCGCGGTCCTCTTCCGGCACGCCGGGTCCGGTGTCGGTGAGGGAATATTCGATCTCGCCCGACGACCGCCGCCGCGCCCTCAGCTTCACCGCGCCGCCGGCCGGGGTGTATTTGATGGCGTTGTCGATCAGATTGGCCAGGGCCTGGGCCAGGAAGGGCTGATTGCCCTCGACCATCAGCCCTTTCTCCACCTCGGCGGAAAAGTCGATGGACTTGTCCTCGGCGGCGGGCTCGTAAAGTTCGGCCATGTCGGCCGCCAGATCGGCGGCGTCGAACACCTTGGGATCCGGCGCGCCGCCCGCCTGAAGACGGGCGATGGCCAGAACGGTGTTGAAGGTCTTCAGCAGCTGGTCCGCCTCGTCCAGGGCGATGGTCAGGGCGTCGACGCCGTCGATCTTGCCCGCCTCGGCGTCGATCAGGGCGACCTCCAGCTTGGCCCGCATCCGGGTTAAGGGCGAACGCAGATCGTGGGCGATGGAGTCCCCGGCGTGACGGATCGAGGCCATGGACGTCTCCAGCCTGTCCAGCATGGTGTTCAGCCCCTGGCCCAGTTCGTCCAGTTCGTCGCCGGAATGGCGCAAGGGCGCGCGCTGCTTCAGGTCGCCCTCCTGCACGGCCTGGACGACGCGGTTCAGCCCGGCCATCGCCGCCTCGACGCGCCGGCTGACATACAGGCCGCCGGCCAGGCCCAGCAGGATCACCAGCGCCATCGCGCCCCACAGCGCCTGGGTCAGGCGCGAGAGGTACTCCTCGATCCCGCCGATGTCCTCGCCCACGAACAGGGTGTCGCCTCCCGCCAGCGGCAGGATCACCCCGATCGAGCGGCGGTTCTCGACCCGGCCGTCCTCGTCGGTCGTGGTCAGGCGGAAGGTGCTCCACTCGCCCCGCCCGGCCTGGCGCGGCTGTTTCAGGTCGAAGGGCATGACCGACAGATTGCCGGTGACGATCTTCCCGTCCGGTCCGGTCAGCAGATACAGATACGGTCCGCCCCGGATGGTGCGCTCCACCAGCGCCTGGTTCAGCGCATCGACGCCGCGAGTCCGGTGGATGGCGGTCAGGGCGCTCAACTCGCCCTGCACGTCCGCCTGCGCCCGCGCCTGGGCCTCCGACGCCGAGGCGAAATAGACATAGGCCAGGATCGCCCCCGCCGCCGCCACGAACAGCGCCAGGAACAGCAGCGTCAGCCGGAACGGCGTCCGGCGAAGAAGGGAGGGAAGGCGCATCTACTCTCCCTCCCCTTCATGGGGAGGGTGGCGGCGCAGCCGCCGGGTGGGGCCTGTCTCCGCCCCCCCGCTATAGGCGGTATCGTTTGTCCTATGCTCTAGGCGCGCCTCAATCGTCCGCACGGCATGATCCATCACGTCGCCGATATGATCCCGGATGGACGCATTGTCGAAACGCAGGGTCAGAAAGCCTTCGCTCGTCAGCACGGCGTCGCGACGCGCGTCGTGTCGCGCCTGCATGTCCTCCAGATGGTGCTGACCATCGACTTCAATCACCAGCCGTCTCTCGAAACAGACAAAATCCAGGAAGTAGCCGCGAAACGGCGCCTGTCGTCGGAAATGATACCCCTGGGCGCGAAGACGCTTCAGGTTCACCCACATCCGCGCCTCGGGCGGCGTCATCGTCTTGCGCATGGCGCGAGCGCGGCTTGTGGCTTCTGACACGGATACTCCCCCACCCGGTCTCGCTTCGCTCGACCACCCTCCCCATGAAGGGGAGGGAGAAAAGATCAGGCCTCCAACCGATACCCCGCGCCGCGCACGGTCTGCAGCATGGCCTTGTCGAAGCCCTTGTCGATCTTGGAGCGAAGGCGGCTGATGTGGACGTCGATGACGTTGGTCTGGGGGTCGAAATGGTATTCCCAGACCTTCTCCAGCAGCATGGTGCGCGTCACCGACTGGCCGGCGTGGCGCATCAGGAACTCCAGCAGCTGGAATTCGCGCGGCTGCAGGTCGATCTCCTGGCCCTCGCGGTGGACGGTGCGGGCGATCAGGTTCATCTCCAGTTCGCCGACCTTGAGCACCGTCTGGACGCCGCCGGTCTCGCGACGACGCGCCAGGGCCTCGACCCGCGCGATCAGCTCGGCGAAGGCGTAGGGCTTGACCAGATAGTCGTCGGCCCCGGCCTTCAGGCCCGTGACGCGGTCCTCGACCTCGCCCAGCGCCGACAGGAACAGCACCGGCGTCTGGTCGCCGCCCTTGCGCACCGTCTCGACCATGCCGACGCCATCCAGGCGCGGCATCATCCGGTCGACGACATAGACGTCATAGCCGCCCTTCTGCGCCTCCAGCAGGCCGAAGGCCCCGTCCACGGCGTGGGTCACGTCATGGCCGGCCTCGCTCAGGCCCCGCACCATGGCGGTCGCCGCCTCGGCGTCATCCTCGACCACCAGAATCCGCATGAACCCCTCCCGGAATCAAAATCGCCGCCGATGGTAGCGCATCGGCGGCGATTGACGAGTTAAGGCTTGTTCAGACTGCCGATCAGTTCTTGTCCTGTAGCGGCAGCACCACCGGACGATTGCCCTGAGGCGTGCGGACCAGCAGCAACACGCCCGGACGACCGGCGCTCTTCACCGTCTCGACGGCGCCCTTCAGGTCGGCGGCCGACCCAAGGCTGCGGCCGTTCGCCTGCATGATGACGAAGCCCGGCTGGAACTGCATCCGGCCGGCCCGCGATTGCGGGCTGACCGCCGTGACCACAAGGCCATCGACCGTCTCGGGGATGTCGAAGCGGCGGCGCAGGGCGCCGTTCAGCGGCGTCACCGTCATGCCCTCGACCACCTCGCCGGCGGCGGCGCCGGGATTGGCCGGCGCGCCCGAACCGCTGTCGTCGTTGGCGGCGATCTCGAGATCCGCCGGGCGGGTGCCGGCGCGGATGTCGACCGTCTGGCGACGCCCTTCACGCAGGACCTCCAGGCGCAGATTGTCGCCCGGCTTGGCGGCGCCGACGGCGCGGGTCAGCTCGGTGGAGCCCTCGACCGCCTTGCCGTTCAGCGAAACCACCACGTCGCCCGGGCGCAGGCCGCCGCGCGCCGCCGGGGCGTCCGGCGTCACCTCGGCGACATAGGCGCCCTTCTGCGTCGCAGGCAGTCCCAGGCTTTCGCGATATTCGTCGGCCAGATTGGTGATCTGCACGCCCAGATAGCCGCGCTCGATGCTTTCGCCGCGCATCAGGCGGGCGGTGATCGACTTGGCGGTCTCGGCCGGGATGGCGAAGCCGATGCCCACCGATCCGCCAGTCGGCGAATAGATGGCCGAGTTCACGCCGATGACGCGGCCATAGATGTCGAAGGTCGGCCCGCCCGAGTTGCCCCGGTTGATGGCGGCGTCGATCTGGATGTAGTCGTTGTAGCCCGAGGGATCGATGTCGCGCGCCTTGGCCGAGACGATGCCCGCCGTGGCGGTGCCGCCCAGGCCGAAGGGATTGCCCACGGCGATGACCCAGTCGCCCACGCGGGGCTGGGCCGTCTCTTCGAAGCTGACGTACTTGAAGTCGTTTCCGTCCACCTTGATGACGGCCAGGTCGGTGCCCTGGTCGCGGCCGATCAGGCGGGCCGGCAGCTCGCGCCCGTCCGACATCTTCACCTTGATCTCGGTGGCGTCGGCGACGACGTGATTGTTGGTGACGATGTAGCCGTCCTGCGAGATGAAGAAGCCCGAGCCGGCGCCCTGGGTCGTCTGCGGCTCGGCGTCCTGGCCCTGGCCGCCGCGGCCGTTGGGCGGCACGAACTGGAAAGGCAGGCCGGGGATCTGGAACAGGCCCTGCGGCTGCTCGACCGGCACGGTCACGTCGATCTGCACCACCGCCGGCGCCACCTGTTCGAAGATGGTGGCGAAGCTGTTGGGCGCGCCCGGCGGGGGCGAGAAGCTGTCGCCGTTGGCGGGCACCGGGGTGATCCGGTTCACGGCCTGGGGCTCGGCGTGCGCGCCGGGCCAGGTGATGACGCCGCCGGCGGTCGCGGCCGCCGCCAGGGTCAGGCCGGCCGCGGCCCCCAGAATGAACTCCTTGCGCTTCAGCATCGTGGTCCTTGCGATCCTCTGTCCGGGCCGAGCGGGCCCGGTTCGCGTCTGATATAGGCCGATCCGCCCGAAGGCCAAAACCCGGCCGACGATCGTTGTTCCCCGCTAGCGCCCGTCGTGAGGCGAGGATGCGTCAGGATCGCGGCGAAGGTTCTCATTTTGGAGAAGGCCGTCCAGGCGGCGCTGCTCGTCCGCCGACAGGGGCGCGGGTTCGGCCGGGGCGACGCGACGGCGCGCCAGCAACACCCCGCCGGCCAGCAGCACCAGGGCGAACGGCCCGAACCACAGCAGCCAGGTGCCCGGCCGAACCGGCGGACGGAACAGCACATAGTCGCCGAAGCGGCGCACCAGGTCGGCCCGCACCGACGCGTCGTCGGCGCCGGCGGCGATCTCCTCGCGGATCAGGCGGCGCATGTCGGCGGCCACGCCCGCCGGGCTGTCGGCGATGGATTCGTGCTGGCAGACCACGCAGCGCACATCGGCGAACAGGGCGCGCGCGCGGGCCTCCTGCGCCGCGTCGGGCAGCGGGCGGTCGGGCGCTGGAGGCGGTTCGGCCGCCGTCAGCATCAGCGCCAGAACCGGCGCGGCCAGCAGAACGGACAGGCGCCTCATGCTGGCTTTCTCCGCCGCGCGCCGGCGCCCAGCCTGAGCCGCCGATCCATCAGCGACAGCAGGCCGCCCAGCGCCATGATCGCCGGCCCCAGGAAGATCAGCCGCGCCCACGGGTTCCAGTACAGGCGCACCGTCCAGGCCGGCCGGCCCTCGACCTCGGCCCGCTCGCCCATCACGACATAGACGTCGTCCAGTCCCCGGAAATCCAGCCCCACCTCGGTCGTCGTCTGTCCTCCGGCGGGGAAGAAGCGGCGCTCGGGCGTCACCGTGGCGGCCCGCCCGGTCCCGGCGGCGCGGCGCACCGTCAGCCGGCCCTGTTCGGCCAGGTAATTCGGCCCCTCGACCACCTGCACCTGGTCCAGCGTCACCGCCCACGGCCCGGCCGAGACGCTCTGGCCCAGGGTCAGGGCGCGCGCCGCCTCGGCCTTGAAGCCGGTCTCGACCACCGCGCCCAGGATGAAGACGCCTAGGCCGAGGTGCGCCAGACTCATGCCCCAGGCGCCCAGCGGCAGTCCCCGCAGCCGGCGCAGGCTCTCGGCCAGGGGTGCGCGCATCAGCCGGCCGCGTTCGGCGACCTCGGCCAGCGACCCGGCGATCAGCCAGGCCCCCAGGGCGACGCCGGCGGCGGCCAGCGCCTTTCGCGGCTCGAACAGGGCGAAGGCGGCCAGGCCCGCGACCGCGGCCAGGACGGCGGCGACCCACAGCCTTTGCAGCGCCCCCGTCAGGTCGCCGCGCTTCCACGCCAGCAGCGGCCCGGCCGGCAGGATCAGGAAGGCGACCGTCATCAGCGGAACGAAGGTCGCGGCGAAATAGGGCGGCCCGACCGAGATGGTCGCGCCCGACGCCGCCTCCAGGATCAACGGATAAAGCGTGCCCAGCAGCACCGTCGCCGCCGCCGCCGTCAGGAACAGGTTGTTCAGCACCAGCGCGCCCTCGCGGCTGACGGGCGCGAACATCCCCCCGCCCTTCAACTGCGGGCTGCGCCAGGCGAACAGGGCGAAGGCGGCGCCGGCCGTGACGCCCAGGATCGCCAGCAGCATCATCCCCCGCTGCGGGTCGACGGCGAAGGCGTGCACGCTGGTCAGCACGCCCGAACGCACCAGGAACGCCCCCAGCATGGAGAAGGTGAAGGCCAGAAGCGCCAGGAAGACCGTCCAGCCGGCCAGCGCCCCACGCCGTTCCGTGACCACCGCGCTGTGCAGCAGGGCCGCGCCGGCCAGCCACGGCATAAATGACGCATTCTCCACCGGGTCCCAGAACCACCAGCCGCCCCAGCCCAGTTCGTAATAGGCCCAGAAGCTGCCCAGGGTGATGCCGACCGTCAGGAAGGCCCAGCTGGCCAGGGCCCACGGCCGCACCCATCGACCCCAGGCGGGCCAGAAGGCGGTCTGCGCCCGCCCCTCGATCAGGGCGGCGACCGCCAGGGAGAAACAGACGGAAAACCCGACATAGCCGGCGTAGAGCAGCGGCGGATGCACCGCCAGGGCCGGGTCCTGCAGCAGCGGATTCAGCGACGCCCCCTGGAACGGGGCCGGGTCCAGCCGCGTGAACGGGCTGGAGGTGAAGACGGCGAAGGCCAGGAACAGCGACCCCAGCGCGCCCTGGGTCGCCACGGCCGCGGCCTTCAGTCCGAACGGCAGGCCCCGCGCCCGCGCCAGCCCGCCGCCGAACACCGTCAGCACCAGGCACCACAGCAGAAGCGATCCCTCGTGGCTGCCCCAGGCGCCGGCGACCTTGTACAGCATCGGCTTGTCGGTGTGGCTGTTGCCCGCCACGTTCGAGACCGAGAAGTCCGACACCACGAAGGCGTACATCAGCGCGGCGAAGGCCAGGGCGACCGCCGTCGCCGCCGCCAGGGCCGCGCCCTCGCCCGCTCCGGCCAGCACCGGGCTGCGCCGCCAGCGCCCCGCCGCCGACATGGCGGTCTGCAGCACCGACAGCGCCAGGGCCAGGACCAAGGCGAAGGTCCCGAACTCGACGATCATAGGCTCTTTGTCGCGCTAACGGCCTGCGGCCTGCTTGAGCGCACTTCTGTCGCGCTAACGGCCTGCGGCC
>NZ_DLMO01000002.1:2470-6277 GCF_002479325.1 Brevundimonas sp. UBA7534 | reverse complement strand
TGGAAGAAGCAGCGGCGCAGGAAGGCGTCGGGCAGTTCCTTTTCGTTGTTGGAGGTGATGATGACGATGGGACGGATGTCGGCGCGGATCGTCTCATCGGTCTCCTGGACGTAGAACTCCATCCGGTCCAGTTCCTGAAGCAGGTCGTTCGGGAATTCGATGTCGGCCTTGTCGATCTCGTCGATCAAAAGGACGGGGCGCACGGGAGCGGTGAAGGCCTCCCACAGCTTGCCCTTCTTCAGATAGTTGCGGACGTCGTGGACGCGTTGGTCGCCCAACTGGCTGTCGCGCAGTCGGCTGACGGCGTCGTATTCGTAGAGGCCGTTGTGGGCCTTGGTCGTGGACTTGACGTGCCAGGTGATCAACGGGGCGTCGAAGGCCTTGGCGATCTCATAGGCCAGGACGGTCTTGCCTGTGCCAGGCTCGCCCTTGATGAGCAGCGGCCGTTCCAGCGCCACGGCGGCGTTGACCGCGACCTTCAGGTCGTCGGTGGCGATGTAGCGATCGGTGCCTTCGAACCGGCCCATGAAAAACCCGCTCCGTGAATGTCACGAAGCGGGTTAGCGGATCGGGGCGATCCTGAACAGCGATCAGGTGATGCGCTTGGCCGAGACCGGATCGCTGGCGGGGAAGGTTTCCTCGATCCCCTCGTCGACGAGGGCCTCCTGGCGGCTTTCGGCCTTGCGGTCGCCTTCGTTCAACTGATCGGGCTTGGCGGCGTCCGAGGGCGCGCGCTTGGCGTGAGGGGTCTCGGTGTCGGCGTCGCGCCGGGTGTCCTTGTCCATCATCTGTCTCCTTATCGTTGCGGCTGATCGGCGTCCGCGTCGGGGCCGTAGCCGAGGTCTTCGATATCGTCGTCCGAAAGCCGCTTGGCCTCCCAGTGCGCCGCGCTGGCCTGGGCGCCGCGCTGGTTTCGCATCAGGCCCGAATAGACAAGTTCGACCTCGTCGGCGGCCTGGGCGCCGTTGCTGTCGGCGTCGGACTGGTTGCGCTTTTCGCCGTCGACGCCCAGCAGGGCGTCGGCTTCACGCTCGACCCCGTCCAGGGCCAGCTGGTCGTCGATGTCGAGGTCGTCCTCGTCAAAGGTCTCTTCGTCGGCGTCGCCGTCGGCCTGGGTCACGTCCAGCACCGGATCGGCCTCGTCCAGCAGGAATTCGCCGTCGCCCTCGTCGTCGAGATGGGTCTCGTCGAACGTCTCGGACTGTTCCTGGTCGTCGTCAAAATCAATGTCGGCCATCGTTCGCCTCCTGTCTGGTTGGACAACGTGAGGCGGGGTGTAGGCGTTCCCCCGGAGGCGACGGACAAGGGATGGTTAACCCTGCCTGTTTAACCTGGATTCGTTCCGGTCGGCGTATGACGCCAGCGACCGCGCCGGATCGTGGGAGCCCTCCGCCGATGCCTTTGAAGCTGTCTCTGAAGCCGGGCGAGAAGTTCGTGCTGAACGGCGCCGTGGTCCAGAACGGCGACCGGCGCGGCGTGCTGATCCTGCAGAACAAGGCCAGCGTCCTGCGAGAGAAGGACATCATGCAGGCCGAGGACGTCACGACGCCTGCGCGCCGCATCTATTTCCCGATCATGATGATGTATCTGGACGAGGGCTCGGCGGCCAAATTCTATGACGAAATGGCGCTGCGCATCACCGAGTTCATGGGGGCCACGCGCAACACCGACATCCTGGCGGAGTGCGTCTCCGCGTCGCGTCACGTGCTGGCGCGCGAATACTACAAGGCCCTGATGTCGGCCCGTAAGATTGTCGAATACGAAGAGAGAGTGCTGAATGTCGCTTCAGGCGTACACGGCGGCGGCGACCCGGACTGAGTCGCCGCGCGACATGGAGTATCGCCTGTTCGGTCAGGTGACGCGCGCGCTCGTCCATGCCTCGAGCGTGGACGCGGCCGACGTGGCGACCCGGATCGACGCCCTGGACTGGAACCGGCGGCTGTGGAGCACGCTGGCCACCGACTGCACCAGCCCGCACAACGCCCTGGGCCAGTCGATGCGCGCGCAGATCATCTCGCTGAGCCTGTTCGTGAACCGCCATTCGTCGGCGATCATGCGCGGCGAGGAGACCTTTCAGGACCTGATCGACCTGAACCGCATGATGATGCAGGGGCTTTCGGGCCAACAGCAGGCGGCCTGACGCCCGCCTCTTCACGAAATCGGGAAGCCTCTTTGCATAAGGCCTTGGGGCGTCTTACCTTTCACCTCCCTGTTCAACAGTCGAAAGGAGGTGATCCAGTGTCTCATTGTCATCAATCGCGTGCGGTGGCCGCGACCCTGGGCCTCGGAGAGGTTCGGGCCTGATCCTTTCAGGCTGAGTTGCGGTCCGGCCGTTCGCGGTCAGACAATGAAGGGCCGTCGCGGCGACGCGGCGGCCCTTTTGTTCGTCTAATGCGCCAGGTGGGCGAACCAGCCGGCGACATGGTGGGCCACCTCCACCACCGTGGCCCAGATCAGGAAGAGGTACAGGGCGCAGGCGGCCGTGGCGACCACCCCCAGGATGATGGCCACGCCGTCGCGCTGCATCATGCCCAGGGCGAACAGCACCAGGGCGATGCCGGGCAGGGCGTCCCCGAACGGGATGGGCAGCGCCATGATCACGGCCAGAACCACGCAGACCAGGCCGGTCACCACGTCAGCGACCTCGCCGGTGAGGTAATGAAGCCGCGGCCGGGTCAGGGCCTCCACCCGGCGGATCAGCTTCATGATGCGCGACACGCCCGAGCGGTAGGCTGTGCGGCTGACCGAGGCGCGCAGTGCCCAGCGGGGCATCCACACCGTGTCGCGCTGAAACGCCAGCTCCAGCGACATCAGGATGATCGGCACGGCGAAGACTGCCTTCCCGCCGGGGGGCCAGGGCAGAAGGGCGAGCAGCGACAGCACCAGGATGATCGCGCCGAAGCCGCGTTCGCCGAAGGCGGCGACCAGTTCCTGAAGCGTCAGTTTCGGATTGGCGCCTTCACCCAGCGATTCCAGAACGTCGGAGAAGCGGCGCGCCGCGTCGGTCTGGTCGTCGATAGGGGGCATCGGCAGCGGCGCTCGGGTCACGGTTGGAGGCATTTAGGCGAGATAATCCTCGCCCGCCACATACCGTTTGGTAAGATCGGCAGCCGCCGCGCCGGCGGACTCAATCCTTCACGTGCTCGGGCTTTCCCTTGCGCTTGGTGTGGGCGAATTCCTCGAGTTGCTTTTCGCTCATCGACAGCATCGACTTGGACGCGCCCTTCAGTTCGGACTTGGGCGTGTCGCCGCGCTTGGCCGACAGGGCGGCGCCGGCGGCCTTCTGCTGAGCTGCGGATTTGGCGGGCATGGGACGGTCTCCTTCCTGAGGGAAGGAAGCCGTCAGCTCCCCAGCAGTTCCCGGCCGATCAGGAAGCGGCGGATTTCGTTGGTGCCGGCGCCGATGTCATAGAGCTTGGCGTCGCGGACCAGGCGCTCGACCGGCCATTCCTTGGTGTAGCCGGCGCCGCCCAGAGCCTGGACGGCCTCCAGCGTGACCTTCACCGCGTTCTCGCTGGCCAGCAGAATGGCGCCCGCGGCGTCATAGCGGGTGGTCAGGCCCTGATCGCAGGCGCGCGCGACCGAATAGACGTAGGCCCGGGCGCTGTTCAGCGCCACGTACATGTCGGCCACCTTGCCCTGCATCAGCTGAAAGCTGCCGATGGCCTTGCCGAACTGCTTGCGGTCGCGGACGTAGGGCAGCACCACGTCCAGCGCGGCCTGCATGATGCCCAGCGGCCCGGCCGACAGCACCGCGCGCTCATAGTCCAGGCCGCTCATCAGCACGGCCGCGCCGCGCCCTTCGCC
>NZ_DLMO01000002.1:0-2237 GCF_002479325.1 Brevundimonas sp. UBA7534 | reverse complement strand
GAGACGCTGAACCCCTTCATGCCCTTCTCGATCAGAAAGGCGGTGACGCCGCCGTTGCCGTCGCCGGTGCGGGCGTAGACGACCAGGGTCTCGGCGTGCGGGGCGTTGGTGATCCAGAACTTGGTCCCGTTCAGGACGTAGCGGTCGCCCTTCTTCTCGGCGCGGGTCCGCATGGACATGACGTCAGAGCCCGAGCCGGCTTCCGACATGGCCAGCGAGCCGACATGTTCGCCGGAGATCAGCCCGGGCAGGTATTTCGCCTTCTGTTCAGGCGTGCCCCAGCGGCGGATCTGGTTGACGCAAAGGTTCGAGTGGGCGCCGTAGCTGAGGCCGATCGAGGCGGAGGCGCGCGACACCTCTTCCATCGCCACGACGTGCTCGAGATAGCCGAGGCCGAGGCCGCCGAATTCCTCTTCGACGGTGATGCCGTGCAGACCCAGTTCGCCCATTTCGGGCCACAGGTCGCGGGCGAAGGTGTTGGTCGCGTCGATCTCGGCGGCGCGGGGCGCTAGGCGCTCGGCGGCCCAGCGGGCGGTCGTGTCGCGAATGGCGTCGGCGGTCTCGCCGAGGCCGAATTCCATGGATTGCGGCGCGAAGGGAATGCTCATGCCGAAGGGCGTAGCATCGCGCACGGCCCTTCGCCAAGCACGGCCTTCAGCGGCCGGGACGGCCCCAGCGCTGATACAGGTTCCAGCCGGCGACCGCGATGCAGGCGACGGCGATGACGCCCAGGGCCACGCCGATCAGTCCCGTGTCGCCGCCGCCCGGATGCGCCGCGCGACGAAAGGCGGCTCCGGCGGCCCCCAGGGCCACCATGCCGAGCGCGCCCAGGATGAAGAAGGGCCAGGGACTACCCGGGTCGGCGCGTGTGGGCGCCGGCTTCAAGGTCTCGGCGGCGGCGTCCGTCGCGGGGGCCTCGTCCGTCTCGGCGGCCGGGGCGTCGCCCGACCACACCACGCGGGTGTCCGGCGCGGCGGGCTCCGCCGTCGCGGGCGGGGCGTCGTTCGCCGCCGACAGGGCCAGCCGGTCGGAGGCGACCCGTTCCGTCAGGGTCAGAACCGCCCCGGCGTCGAGGGACGCCGGGGCCGCTCTTATCGGATCACGGGCGGTGAGGGGACCGTCCGTGCCGAAACCCGTCGGAGCCGAGGCCCCGAAATCGGCGTCCTTCGCGCTGGGGAAGGGCGCCACATCGGCGTCCTGGGGCGAGACGTCCTGGGCCGCGGCCACGGCAGGGAACGGCGCCAGGGGCTGCATCAGCAGATCGACCAATGCGGCGGGCGCGCCGGGCGCGGTGTTGAACAGGGCGCGCTCCGCGGTGCGGCGGCGCGGCGGCAGATGGGCCTCGGCCGCGTCGTGCCAGCCCAGGATGGCGGCGGCGGCGTCCTGCGGCCGGCCGGCGTTGACCAGGACCAGGACGTCGGAGACCAGGAATCGCTCGACGCCCACCGAGAAGGCGAAGCTGGCCAGGGCGTCGAACTGGTGACCGTTCAGCGGGACCGTGACCGCCTCGCGCACGGCGCGCACCACCGGGATCAGATCGTATTGCAGCAGCAGTTCGGCGTCCGATTCCGAGACGGTCGCCCCTTCGCGGGCCGAGGCGGTGTGGCCGTAGCCGATCACCCACACGCCGTCGGCGCGGCGCACGGCGGCGGGGCGAAAGCCCTCGAAGCTCTTGATCAGGATGACCCCGGCGCGGGACACCTTGTTCGGTTTCAGCATGACTTCGGACACGATTGACCCAATTCGATACGGAGGCGGGGCCCTCGCACCGATCTCAGCAAGGGGCGGGCCGACCTACGCCCGCCGCGCGGCTAAAGCAGGACGATGGTCGCCAGGCCCAGGAAGATCAGGAATCCGAAGAAGTCCGTCGTGGCCGTGACGAACACGGCCGAGGACACCGCGGGGTCCAGCTTCAGCTTCGACAGCGTCAGGGGCGTCAGCATCCCGACCATCGCCGCCACCAGCAGGTTCAGCACCATCGCCGCGGCGATGACCAGGCCGATGCGCCAGTCCTCGTCGCGGAACCAGAAGGCGGCGGCCACGCCGATCAGGGGCGCCAGGACCAGGCCGTTGGCCATGCCCACCGCCAGCTCGCGCAGGAAGGTCCGCATGGCGTTGGCGGAGTTCAGCTCACGCGTGGCCAGGGCCCGCACGGTGACGGTCAGCGCCTGGGTGCCGGCGTTGCCGCCGATCGCCGAGACAATGGGCATCAGCACCGCCAGGGCCACGATCTGCTG
>NZ_DLMO01000003.1 GCF_002479325.1 Brevundimonas sp. UBA7534 | reverse complement strand
CGCGGAGAGGTGGCAGAGTGGTTGAATGTACCGCACTCGAAATGCGGCGTGCCTTCACGGGTACCGGGGGTTCGAATCCCCCCCTCTCCGCCACCGCCTTCTAAAAGCCGCCCGATGCGTCGGCTCAGAGTGCGTCCAGGCCGATGTCCAGGTTCGGGGAGGAATGGGTCAGGGCGCCGACGGAGATGACGCCGACGCCGGTCTCGGCGATGGCGCGCACCGTCGTCAGGTCCACCCCGCCCGAGGCTTCCAGCGTCAGCCGCCCGTCCACGCGGCGCACCGCCTCGCGCAGGTCCGCAAGGCTGAAGTTGTCCAGCATCACCACGTCCGGCCCGACGCCTTCGGGCAGCAGGGCCAGCACCTGGTCCAGCTGATCCAGCCCGTCGACCTCGACCTCGACCTTCATCAGGTGCGGCGCGAAGGCGCGGGCGCGGCGCACCGCCTGCCCCACCCCGCCGCAGACGGCCACGTGGTTGTCCTTGATCAGTATGGCGTCGTCCAGGCCGAAGCGGTGGTTGATCCCGCCGCCGCACGCGACCGCGTGCTTCTCCAGCGCGCGCAGGCCGGGCGTGGTCTTGCGCGTGTCGGCGATGCGCGCCCGCGTGCCCGCGACGGTATTGACATAGGCCCGGGTCAGCGTCGCCACGCCGGTCAGCCGGCCCAGGAGATTCAGCGCCGTCCGCTCGGCCGACAGGAAGGCGCGCGCGTTCGCCTCCACGACCGCCAGCACCGTGCCGGCCTCGAACGCCTCGCCGTCGCGATGACGCAACTCGATGCGCGCCTGCGCGTCCATCGCCAGGACCGCCAGCCGCACCGCGTCGATGCCGGCCAGCACGCCCGGCTTGCGCGCGCTGAAGGCCGCCTTCATCCGCGCCGTGGCGGGAATGCAGGCCGCCGCCGTCACGTCTCCGGCCCGCCCCAGGTCCTCGGCCAGGGCCAGGCGCACCACCGGCTCGATCATCACGTCGGGAAGGCTTCGCATCATTCCGCCGCCACCATTTCCGGCTGCGGCAGCCGCACCCGCGTGCGCCGCGCCTCGGCGGCCGTTTCCGGATAGTCGGAACGGTAGTGCCCGCCCCGGCTTTCGCGCCGCTCCAGCGCCGCCTGCACGATCAGCCGCGCGGCGATCAGCGGCGGCGCCGGGCCGTTCTCGGCCTCCAGCCGGTCGATCAGCGCCAGCACGCCCGACAGTCCCGCCGCATCGCGGATCACCCCGACATGGTCGGTCATCGCCGCGCGCAGCTGGGCCAGGGCCGCATCCGGCAGGTCGCCCAGCCTCGGCGCCGGGCGCGGTCGCCCGCCACCCGTCTCGCCGGCGGCCGCCCGGCCCGCATTGCGTCCGAAGGCCGCCGCCTCCAGCAGCGAGTTGGAGGCCAGGCGGTTGGCCCCGTGCACGCCCGTCGCCGCGCATTCTCCCACCGCGTACAGGCCCGCCAGGCTGGTGCGTCCGTCCACGTCGGCGGCGATCCCGCCCATGTGATAGTGGCAGGCCGGCAACACCGGGATCGGACTGACGCGCGGGTCCAGTCCGCTTCGCAGACAGGCCGCGAAGACGGCGGGAAACTCATGCGGAAGGGCCTCGCCTACCGCCGTGCGCGCGTCCAGGAAGGCGCCCCGTCCCTCCATCCGCGCGGCATGGACCGCCCGCGCCACCACGTCGCGCGGCTTCAGGTCGGCGTCGGCCGCCTCGCCCAGCAGGTGCCGTCCGGCCCCGTCGATCAGCCGCGCCCCCTCGCCCCGCAGCGCCTCGGTCGCCAGCGGCGCGGGGTCCAGCCCCACGTCCATCGCCGTCGGGTGGAACTGCACGAACTCGGGGTCCAGGATTTCGGCGCCGGCCAGGGCCGCCAGCGCCATCCCCTCGCCCTTCAGCGCGCCGGGCGTGGTCGTGGCGGCGTAGAGCCCGCCCGCGCCGCCGGTGGCTAGCACCACGGCCCGCGCCACGATCTCCACCCTCCGGCCGCCGCGCGCCAGCGCCGCGCCGACGACGCGGCCCGTCTCGTCCTGCAGCAGTCCGGTCAGCCGGGCGTCTTCCCACACCTCGATGGCCTTCTCGGCCCGCACGGCGGTGACCACGGCCGACAGGATGGCGCGCCCGGCCCCGTCGCCGCCCACGCGCGCCACGCGCGGCACGCTGTGCGCCGCCTCCAGGCTGACGACGAAGCCGCCCTCGGGGTCTCGGTCGAACGGCGCTCCCAGAGCGGCCAGCCACTCCACCGTCTCGCGGCCCTGGTCCGTCAGTGCGCGGGCCGCCTCGGACTCGACCAGGCCGGCCCCGGCCGCCTCGGTGTCGCGGGCGTGCAGCGCGGCCGAATCGGTCGCCGTCAGCGCCGCCGCCATGCCGCCCTGCGCCCAGGCCGAGGAACAGCCGCTCAGCAGCGGCTCGGGCGTGACGACCCGCACCCTGGCCCCGGCCCGCGCCGCCTCCAGCGCGGCCGACAGCCCGGCCAGGCCCGCCCCGACCACCAGCACCCCGTCATGACGCTCGCGGTTCATCGACCGACCCCCAGATAGGCCAGCCCCAGCCGCACCGCGTCGGCGGGCGACCCCTCGACCATCGGCATCAGGGCGCCCACGGCCGCCGCGCCGCACAGCGCCGCCGTCAGCAGATACAGGACCAGGCTCTTGCCCGCCTCGGGCCAGCTCAGCGTGCCCCACGCCGGCCGCCACACCCCCCGCTTCAGGTGGGCGACGATGGCCAAGCCCAGGAAGACCGCCAGGATGAACCGCCCCGTCGTGACGCCCCACCACACCACGGCCGCGCCGATCACCAGCAGCACGATCTGCTCCAGCCGCGGATACACGCGCGTCAGCACCGGCCCCAGCGCCTTGGAGCCGTCCAGCGGCGGCGCGGGGACCAGGTTCACCAGGTTCAGCATGGCGATGAAGAAGGCGCCCATCAGCCATTCCGGCGCCTTCAGCGCCAGGCCCACGGACACGAAGGGGATCATAGATCGGAAGAGC
>NZ_DLMO01000006.1:2491-13836 GCF_002479325.1 Brevundimonas sp. UBA7534 | reverse complement strand
ATTGGGGAGATCGGCTCCCCGGCGCTTCGGATCAATAGGAGACTGACATGCAGACCATGGTGTTCACCGGCCGGTTGGCGGCCGACCCCCAGATCAGCCCGGACTTCGCCAAGGCGGTGTTCCGGCTGCTCGAAAAGCGCGGCGTCGACGCCGCCGGCAAGGACCGGCTCGTCGGGGTCAATTGCGTCAGCTGGTCGAAGGGGCTCAACGAGAAGGTTATCGCCCGCGGACTGGCCCAAGGCTGCGAAGCCGTCGTCGTCGGCGCCTTCATCGACACGGCCTACGCCGCCAAGGACGGGACCGAACGCACCGCCAAGGAACTGGTGGTGAACCGGCTGACCGTCCTCGACTGGGCCGAGGCCCGCGACCCCGACACCGTCGACGCCCGCGAATCCGATCGCGCCGCCGCCTGATCCTCAACCGAATTTCATCCTCAGGAGACTGACCATGCAGACCCTCACCCTCGAAGGCTATCTGGCCGCCGACCCGTCCATCCTGTCGGCCCAGGGCTCGGGCAAGAAGCGCGCGAGCTTCCGCGTGCTGGAGACCACCCGCTTCCGGCGCGCCGACGGCACGCCGGGCGAGCGCACCACCGGCTTCAACTGCATCTGCTTCAACGAGGCCACGGCAGATGGTCCGCCCACTGCTGAAGGGCTTCGCGCTTCTCGGGCACATAGGTGTGGCGGTCATAGACGCTCGTCACGGCGGCGCCGCCCTGCGGGGTGTGTCCCAGGATCAGGCTGATGATGAAGCGGCTCACGCCGTATCGACCTGTCAGGGTCGTCGCTCCCGACCGCCGGATGTCGTGCGGCGAGCCGGTAGCCAATTTCTTGCGGACGCAGGTCCGGGCGAAGGCGCGGGTGATGGCGTGCGCATCGAGGGGCTGGCCCGGCGTCCTTGGCGACGGGAAGAGGAACGGACTGTCCGGTGAGAGGGCCCAGGCCGCGTCCACGACCTCCAGGGCGTCCGGACCCAACGGAACCACGTGCTGATGCTTCGCCTTGGCGCGTTCGGAGGGGATCGTCCACAGCCCGGCCTTCCGGTCGAACTCGACCTTCCGCGCGCCGGCGATCTCGTTTCGACGCGTCAGGGTCAGCATGAGCAGACGGATCGCCAGGCCCATGACCCGGTCCAGGCGCGCATGGACGCCGGCGGTCTTCTCCCCCGCCAGCCGGGGCCGACAGGCCGCTTCGGCCGCGCCCCACAAGGTGGTGAGGGCCTCGTCGTCGAACATGCGCTCCCGCGAGGTCAGCGCCAGGGGCCGGGCGAGTCCCGCCACTGGATTGCCGTCCAGGCGTTCTTCAAGCACCGCGAACCCGAACACCGCATGGAGCAGGCCGCCGATCGACGCGACGCTGGCGGCCGCCAGGCCGCCCTCCGTCACAAGCGCTCTCATGAAGACCTTGATGTCGGAGCGCTTGATCTCGGTGAAGGGGCGCTCCCCGAGACTGCTCCTGATATGGTTCTTCCAGGTCTGGCGCTCGCTTTCGATGGTGGAGGCCCGCTTCGGCCGCCGGCGACCCCCGTGAAGCCCGACGGCGGCCGCGCGCCAGTACGCTTCGGCCAGTTCGTTCAACGTCTCGCCGATCCGCGCGCGCTCGCGCGCCGCGACCCGGGCGGCCGCGGGATCGGCCCCGTCGACGACGGCGACGCGGAGGGCCGCGACCTTGGATCGAGCTTCGGAGAGCGACAGGTCGGGATACCCGCCCAGGGCCAGCCGCCGGCGGGCGCCGTTGGCCGCGACATAGCGGAATTCGAAATTCTTGGCGCCGGTGGGGAATATTCTCAGGCACAGGCCTCGACTCTTGGCGATGCCGATTTCGTAGGCCTTCCCGGCGGGCTTCAAGCCGGCGATCTGACGATCCGTGCTGATCTGGGTCCCACGCAAACCTTGACTCTGCCCGCTATACTGAGGGGGTGCATCGGACGAGTATAGCAGTCGGTGGGGCAGTAGTGGGGCAGAAAATGCAGGATTGATTGACATGCGCTGAAAAACGAAGAAACATTATCTATTTGTTCTATATAGATTATTTTGTATAACGGCACTTCGTGAAAAGCCCTGAAACCCCCATCGAGGCGCTTCACACCGAGGGGGTCACAGGTTCAATCCCTGTCGCATCCACCATTTTCTTTCCAATCGGTCACGTTGGTCGCTGCGCTCAAGGGCGCGGCCAATGACGGCTCGCGTCCGGATCAGACCGCCGGCGCGGCGGGCGGACGGCAGCCGCGTTGCTGGCCCAGGCCCTTCAGGAAGCCGCGCCGGACCAGACCGGCCTTGATCGAGTCCTGAACCTCGCGGCTGTGCTGGGCCGCGCCCGACAGCCGCCGGACCCAGCTGCGGAAGGGAATCAGGTCGGAGGCGGTGTCGCGCACCGCGTCCAACGCCAGGTCCGCCGCCTGCTCGTCGCGACCGGGGCCTTGCTGGGACTGATCCAGATCGGGGCCCAGCGCCTCGTCCAGGCGGGCGACCTGGGCCGAGATGTCCGAGCAGCGACGCAGGCCGGTGCGGGCGTAGGGCGCGCCGCGCGCCTCAACCAAAACCTGCGGGATCTCGGTCTGCTGGATGTTCAGGTCCTGGAGCGGGGCGGAGGCCGCTTCGCCCACGCCGCCCTGGAAACGGTCCGCGCCGCGGTCGAACGACATCTGCGCGCAGCCCGAGGCGGCGAAGGCGGCGACAAGGATGACGGAAAGAGGGCGTGCGTGCATTTCGATGCTCCGAAGACAGGCTTAGGAAGCTTAACCGTTTCCGTGCAGTGCGGTTCCGGTCGGCGCGGCGCACATCCTGTGCACAATCTGTTGTTCCGCCCCGCGCAAGGCCCTATCCTGCGCACATCATGACCCAACGCTGGACCCCCGAAAGCTGGAGAACCAAGACCGCCCTGCACATGCCGGCGGACTATCCCGATCCTCGCGCCCTTCAGGCCGTGGAGGATGAACTGCGCGCGCTGCCGCCGCTGGTGTTCGCCGGCGAGGCGCGTCACCTGACGTCGAAACTGGCGCAGGTGGAGCGGGGAGAGGCCTTCCTGCTGCAGGGCGGCGACTGCGCCGAGAGCTTCAAGGAGTTCTCGACCGACAACATCCGCGACACCTTCCGCCTGATCCTGCAGATGGCGGTGGTGCTGACCTTCGCCGGCCGCAAGCCGGTGGTGAAGGTGGGCCGCATCGCCGGCCAGTTCGCCAAGCCGCGCTCTGCGCCGGTCGAGGAGATCGACGGCGTCGAACTGCCCAGCTATCGCGGCGACATCATCAACGGGATGGGGTTCACGCCCGAAGAGCGCGTGCCCGATCCGCAGCGTCTGTTGCGCGCCTACAACCAGTCCGCCTCGACGCTGAACCTGCTGCGCGCCTTCGCCGGCGGCGGCTATGCGGACCTGTACAACATCCACCGCTGGACGCTGGGCTTCGCCGGCGACAACGAGGCGGGAGCGCAGTACCGTGAGCTGGCCGACAAGATCACCGAGGCGCTGGCCTTCATGGAGGCGGTCGGCGTCACGCCGGATACCCATCCGGACCTGAGCCGCGTCGAGGTCTTCACCAGCCACGAGGCCCTTCTGCTGAATGTCGAGAGCGCGCTGACGCGCCTGGACGGTTCGACCGGGGAATGGTTCGACACCTCGGCCCATATGCTGTGGATCGGCGAACGCACCCGCCAGCTGGACGGCGCCCACGTCGAGTTCATGAAGGGGATCAAAAACCCCATCGGCGTGAAGTGCGGGCCGACGATGACGGCCGACGATCTGCTGCCGCTGATCGACGCGCTGAACCCGGACAATGTGTCGGGCCGGCTGACGCTGATCGGCCGCTTCGGCCACGAGAAGGTCGGCGAGCGCCTGCCCAAGCTGATGCGCGAGGTGAAGGCCTCGGGTCGCAAGGTGATCTGGTCGATCGACCCGATGCACGGCAACACGCTGAAGGCTGGCAACGGCTACAAGACCCGGCCGTTCGACCGGATCCTGGGCGAGGTGCGGACCTTCATCGACGTGGCGGAGGCGGAAGGGGTGCACCCCGGCGGCGTCCACCTGGAGATGACCGGCCAGAACGTCACCGAATGCATCGGCGGCGCCCAGGCGGTGACCGAGGACGACCTGTCCAACCGCTATCACACCCACTGCGACCCACGCCTGAACGCCGACCAGGCGCTGGAGCTGGCGTTCCTGGTGGCCGAGCGGTTGAAGTCCGGCCGGGTGAGCCGATCCGAGGCGGCCTGATCGGGCTCGTTCCGGTCGAGCGTGTCTTTCATCGCTCTTGTGGTGAACGGCAGCGGCGCCCCAGATACGTGAAAATGCGGCCATGAGGCGGCCATGGAGGCCGCTTCTTCTGCCTGCCACGCTCAAGGATGGGCTCGCGGCGAAAGCCGGGAGTGACGGATATGGAAACGCCTGCCAATCAACATGAGAAGCCCGGCCGCGTGGCCTATCAGGGCGCGCCGGGGGCCTTCAGCCACGAGGCCTGCACGGCGCTGCGTCCGTGGGACGAGGCGGTGGCGTTCGAGACCTTCCAGGCGGCGATCGACGCGCTGGCGTCAGGCGATTGCGACTGCGCCCTGATTCCGGTCGAGAACTCCTCGATCGGCGCGGTGGAACCGGCGGCGACCCTGGTGCGCGAATCCGGCCTGCGGGTGGTCGCCGAGGCGTGGCGGCCGATCCGACACGCGCTGATGGGGCTGGAAGGCGCGCGCATTCACGACCTGCGCCGGGTCTTGAGCCACCCGATCGCCCTGGCTCAGTGCGAGCAGACGCTAAAGGGGATGAAGCTGAACGTGGTCGAGCATTTCGACACCGCCGGAGCGGCCCGCGATGTCGCCGAGGCGGGCGATCCGACCCAGGCCGCCATCGCCCCCCGCAACGCCGCCGAAGTTTATGGTCTGTCGATTCTGCGCAACGATTTACAGGATTCCGGCGATAACCGAACGCGTTTCGTCCTGCTGAGCGCCGAAGCGGGTTGACGGCGCACGGTCTTTGCGTGTCTTAAGGCGGCCTCGGATCGCCTTCGATCCGCTCAACCGGACACGGACCCATGTCCCGCTCGCGCGCCCTTGCTGTATCCTTTGCCCGTTCGCGCGCGGCTGCCGGCTATTATTTCGGCTTTTACGGCTTTCGATACGCCGGCTGAGGCGTCGGGCTTTCCTCGCTCCTGACAGCCTCGCCGGCGACCGCTCCTGACCCGAGCGGCGGCCTGCCCGCATATCGAAATTCCATTCCGCCGAAAGACTTTTTCCGTGACCCAATCCCTTTCCGCCGCCGTCCGCCAGGTCTGGCCTGAGGACGCCGCAATGACCCCCGAACAGACCGCCCTGGCCGCTCTGCGCGCCGAAATCGACAGCATCGACGATCAGATCCTGGCGTTGTTCGAACATCGCCTGGCGGTCGCCGCCACGGTGGGCCGCGCCAAGGACGCGCCGACCGGCCCCCACACCAAGCTGCGCCCCGATCGCGAACAGACGGTGCTTTCGCGAATGCTGGCCAAAGCCCAGCCCGAGAACGCAGAGGCGGTCGAACATCTGTGGCGCGAAATCGTCGGCTGGGGCCTGGCGCGGCAGGGCCGCCTGCAGGTCCAGGTCTGGGCCCCCATCGAACCGACCCGCGCCTATGACGGCGCACGCCTGCGCTTCGGCGCGGCGGCGGACATCAAGATGGTGCGCGATCCGCAGAAGGCCCTGGCTTTCGCCGCCGAGGGCCACGGGATCGCCGTCCTGGCCGTCAACACGGAAGACGCCTGGTGGATGGGCCTGCGTCGCGAGTGGTCGATGCTGAGCGTGTTCGACGGCTATGGCGGCGAAACGCCGACCTCCCTGGCCGTGGGCAAGATCGATCCGCCGGCGCTGCCCAAGGGCCGCCGTGTCATCGTCACCGCCGGCGGCGACGCGGGCGACGGCGGCGGCGCGCGTCGTTGGGGGCTGAACACCCACCACGGCTGGACCATCGCCCTGACCGACGCCGACCTGACGCCCGGCGAGGCCGAAGGCTGCGTGGGCGCGATCGGCTGATCGTTCAGACGGCCATATTGTCGATCAGCCGCGTCTGGCCCAGCCAGGCGGCGGCCAGGATGCGGCCGGGGCCTCCGGCCACGTCGACCTCGAACGGCGACAGATCGTCGGCGCGGCGAACGGCGACATAGTCCACGCGGTCGAACCCGGCCGCGACAAGCGCCTCTGCGGCCGTCTTCTCCACTTCGGCGAGAGGACGGCCGGACCCGGCCATGACGCCCGCCTCGGCCAGCACGCCGTTGAGGCGACGGGCGATCTCCAGTTCGCTTTCCGACAGGTAGGCGTTGCGCGAGGACAGGGCCAGGCCCCAGCCATCGCGCTCGGTGGGCGCGCCGACGATCTGGATCGGCAGGTCCAGGTCGCGGGTAAAGCGCCGGATCACCACCAACTGCTGATAGTCCTTCTCGCCGAAGACGGCGACGTCGGGCTGGACCTGGTTGAACAGCTTGGTCACGACCAGGGCCACGCCCCCGAACATGGCCGGGCGAAAGGCGCCCTCCAGCTCCAGCGCCGGACCCGCAACCGCGACGGAGGTGGCGAAGCCGTCGGGATACATCTCCTGAACCGTCGGCGCGAACATCAGGTGGCAGCCGGCGCCGGCCAACAGGCGGGCGTCCTCTTCCTGCTGGCGGGGATAGCGGCCCAGGTCCTCATGCGCGGCGAACTGGGTCGGATTGACGAAGTTGGAGGCCACGACGCGGTCGGCGCGCCGACCCGCCTCGCGCACCAGGGTCAGGTGACCCTCGTGCAGGGCGCCCATTGTGGGAACCAGCGCCACCTTCAGGCCTTGTCGCTTCCAGTCGCCGACGACGGCGCGCAGGTCCGCGACGGTACGGACCACGGAGAGGGGGGAGGCGTCGGTCATGGCGGAGCGGTTAACCTTTCGGCTTAAGGCTGTTTCTGAACCAGACCTCAAAGGCTGGCGGCTAGGGTCGCGGTTATGACGCCCGCAGAAGCGACCCGTCCAGTTCTGATCGCCGCTGTCGCCAGCCTGGCGCTGATGACGGCCGGTTGCGGCTCCCAAGATCAGGGGCAGGGGCGGTTCGAGGCGCTGGCGGATCATGTGGCGGCCATAGACGTGCCGCTGAAGCCCAACGGATCGGCCCGCGCGCCCAGCGCCGAGAGGGGCCTGCGTCCGGCCGCGTTCAGCCCGGTCAAGGTGGCGGTGATGGACCCGCACGACATGTGGGACGCCCGCGACGCCCAGACCGGCCTGCGGGTGATCGCCACGCGCGCGGTCGAGCCCGTGGTCGAGGCGACATCGGCCCCGACGCTTAGGCCCGAGGCGGATCGCGCGCCGTCCGAACCGTCCGGCCAGACCCCGCCGGCCAACCCGATCAGGGTGATCCAGCTGGGGGCCTACGCCAGTGAAACGGCGGCGCGGGCCGCATGGGCGAGGCGGGGCGGTGATCCGGCGATGGCGGGACTGAGCCCGCGCTTCGAGACCGTCTCTGTGGGGGAGCGGACCCTGACGCGGCTGAAGGTCGAGGTCGCCCCTGGACGGTCCGCCGCCGAGGTGTGCCGCGCCGCCGGGGTGAACGATCCCTGGTGCCGACGCGCCGGCTGATCCACAGGCGGAGATTAACGGGTCGTTGACGTTTCGGGCGCGGGGACCGACTCTAGCGGTCTCCCCAGGTCGAACGTGAGTCGTTCGGCCGTCCGTAGAGGCTGCCTTCATGACGCAACCGCATGTGATCGTCCTCGGCAACGAAAAGGGCGGGGCGGGCAAGTCCACCCTGGCCATCCACATCGTCACGGGCCTGCTGCACGCCGGCCGCAGCGTGGCGATCATCGACCTGGACCTGCGCCAGCGGTCGATGCAGCGCTTCTTCACCAACCGCGCCAGCTGGCTGACCGCCAACGGCCATGACCTGCCCCAGCCGATGATCCCGGACATGGGCGACGGCAAGGCGCTGGCCAAGGCGCCGGTCGAGGACCAGATCGCGGCGTTCGATCGCGCCTTCGACGAGGCCGCCGCGGCCGGGGTCGACTGCATCCTGATCGACACGCCCGGCGGCGACACCGCCGTATCCAACGCCGCCCACGCCCGCGCCGACCAGATCGTGACGCCGATGAACGACAGCTTCGTCGACTTCGACCTGCTGGGCGAGGTGGATCCGGTGTCGCTGGAGCTGCTGAAGCCGTCGATCTATTCCGAGAGCGTCTGGGAAGCGCGCAAGCATCGCGCCATCGCCCAGGGCCGCCATGCGACCATCGACTGGCTGGTGGTCACCAACCGACTGCAGGTGGCCGAGGCGCGCAACCGCAAACGCCTGGAAGAGCGGATGACCAAGCTGGCCAAGCGGGTCGGCTTCCGGGTCGGACCGGGCCTGCGCGACCGGGTCATCTATCGCGAGCTGTTCCCCTTCGGCCTGACGGTGGCGGACCTGTCCAACGAGGTGCGGCCCGTGGCCGTGTCGCTGGCCCACGTTGCGGCGCGCCAGGAAATGCGCAACCTGATGAAGGCGATGGGCCTGGAGCAGGCGCTGAGCGACCAGCCGCTGGACGTGGCCGCCTGAAAGACTGAGGCATGATGCTGATCGGCCTGGCGCTGGCGGCGATCGCCGTCTGGGCCCTGGTGCGACTGGGACGCCAGACCGAGCGGCGCGGGCGGGGCCATTGGCGCGTGACGGCGACGCTGCTGGGGGCGGTGCTTCTGGCCGGCGGGGCGCTGGCGGCGTTTCGCGGCGCCTGGCTGGCGGCGGGCGCCCTGGCCGGAGCAGGGCTGTACCTGGCCTGGTGCTCTCGCGCGCGGCCGCAGGTTCGATCCGAACCGATGAGCGAGGCCGACGCCCGGGCGGTGCTGGGCGTGTCGAAAGGCGCGTCCGACACGGAAATCCGAACGGCCTGGAAGCGGGTCATGACGCGCGCGCACCCCGACCAGGGCGGAACCGAGGGCCTGGCGGCGAGAGTCAACGCCGCACGCGACCGGCTGCTGCGGCGGCGATGAGCCGCTCGGCGGAATCGGAACGGCGCGCCGCCAAGGTCGTTTGGAATCCCGGCGTCGTCATGATCCGGCCCGAAAGACGGTGCGGTATGGCGGCGCTTCAAGCCTCATGCGTCGGAAGATGATGAAGACCCGTTCGATCCTGCTCGCCACCGCCCTGGCCCTGTCGGCTTGCGGCAATCCCGACAACTCCAAGGCCCAGGAAGGGGTGTTCGCCGAACAGCCCCGCGTCGTTCCGGGCGACTCCGCGGCGATGAAGGCCAGCTTCGCCCCCGTGGTGCGCCAAGCCGCGCCGGCCGTGGTCAATATCGCCGCGCGCGGCGTCCAGCGGGTGCAGAGCGCCGATCCCTTCTTCCAGCTGTTCGGCCCGCAGGCACGGGTGGCCCAGTCGGTGGGGTCGGGCGTGATTGTGCGCGCCGACGGCACGGTGGTGACCAACTATCACGTCATCGAGGGGATGTCGGAGATCAAGGTCGTGCTGAACGACCGCCGTGAATTCCCCGCCGAAGTGGTCCTGGCCGACCAACGCAGCGACATCGCCGTGCTGAAGCTGCAGGGCGTCGACGGCGCCCTGCCGTTCCTGCGTATCGACGATCAGGAGGAGCAGCAGATCGGCGACCTGGTGCTGGCCATCGGCAATCCGTTCGGGGTTGGCCAGACGGTGACCAATGGCATCATTTCGGCGCTGAATCGGACGGAGACGGGCATTTCCGACAGCGGCTCCTTCATCCAGACCGATGCGGCGATCAATCCCGGCAATTCGGGCGGGGCGCTGGTGGACATGGACGGCGATCTGATCGGCATCAACACGGCCATCTTCTCGCGCAGCGGCACCTCGTCCGGCGTCGGCTTCGCCGTGCCAGCGGTTATGGTCAAGCGGGTGGTCGATTCCGCCGTGGGGGGCGCGACGACCGTGGTCCGGCCCTGGCTGGGGGTGAAGGGCGACACGGTCAGCAGCGACATCGCCGGCAGCCTGGGCCTGGATCGGCCGCAGGGGCTGGTGGTCACCGACGTCTATCCAGACAGCCCGGCCTCGCGCGCGGGCATCAGTCAGGGCGACGTCGTGACCGCCGTGGACGGTGTGGAGATCAACGACCAGGGCGGCCTAAACTACCGTATCGGCACCAAGGCGCCGAACGACACGGTGCAGGTGACGGTGCTGCGCGACGGGCGCGCGCAGACGCTGAACGCCCGCGTCCAGGCCCTGCCGGGCGACGCCAAGCCGGGCGACGGTTCGACCGTGTCCTCGGGCAGCCTGGCGGGCCTGCGCATCGTGCCGTTGAACCCGGCCTTCGCCGACAGTCTGGGAGGCGATCCCTTCCTGCGCGGCGTGCTTGTGACGGGCGTGGCGCGGGGCAGCCTGCCGGCGCGCATCGGCGTGCGGCCGCGCGACGTGATCCGGCGCATCGACGGGCGGGAGGTCGCCTCGGTCTCCGACCTGCAGCGCGCGCGGGCGGGATCGGAAGTGGTGATCCTGCGCGGCGGTCGCGAACTGACGGGCCGGATGCCGGGCTGAGCGACGCCAAGCGCGTGAAAAGAAGAGGGCGAACGACTACATGGATCGCTTCCTCAAGAGCGAGCCCGAATGAGCGATCTGTTCGAAGCCTCTGGCATCCATCCGCCCGACGCCCCCCTGGCGGACCGTCTGCGTCCGGCGTCGCTGGAGGAGGTGGTCGGACAGGATCACCTGCTGGGCGACGGCGGGCCGATCCGACGCATGATCGAAGCGGGTCGCCTGGGCTCCATGATCCTTTGGGGGCCGCCAGGTACGGGCAAGACGACGATCGCGCGGCTGCTGGCCAAGGCCGCGGGCTATGAATACCAGGCGATCAGCGCCGTCTTCTCGGGCGTCGCGGACCTGAAGAAGGCGTTCGAGGCGGCGCGGATGCGGCGCGCGGCCGGCCAGTCGACCCTGTTGTTCGTCGACGAGATCCATCGGTTCAACCGCGCCCAGCAGGACGGATTTCTGCCCTTCGTGGAGGCGGGGGTCGTGACCCTGGTCGGCGCCACGACCGAGAATCCCAGCTTCGAACTGAACGGCGCCCTGCTGTCCCGCAGTCAGGTCTATGTGTTGAAGCGGCTGGACGACGCCGCCCTGGACCAGCTTCTGCGACGCGCCGAGGCGCACATGGAGCGCGACCTGCCGCTGACCGACGAGGCGCGCCAGGCGATGCTGGCCCTGGCCGACGGGGACGGGCGCTATCTGCTGACCATGTCGGAAGTGCTGTTCGACCTGCCGGAGGGGCAGGCGCTGGACGTTCAGGGCCTGGCGGGGGTGTTGCAACGCCGGGCGCCCGCCTACGACAAGAGTCGCGAGGAGCACTACAATCTGATTTCCGCCCTGCACAAGTCAGTGCGCGGATCGGACCCGGACGCGGCGCTGTACTGGCTGGCGCGGATGCTGAACGGGGG
>NZ_DLMO01000006.1:0-2383 GCF_002479325.1 Brevundimonas sp. UBA7534 | reverse complement strand
ATCCTGGTCGCCAATGCGGCCAAGGACACCTACGACTTTCTGGGCAGTCCGGAGGGCGAACTGGCCCTGGCCCAGGCCGTGGTGCACCTGGCCACAGCGCCCAAGTCGGTCGGGGTCTATGAGGCCTTCAAGGCGGCGAAGAGGGCGGCGCACGAGACCGGCTCCCTGATGCCGCCCGCCCATATCCGCAACGCCCCGACCAAGCTGATGAAGCAGCTGGGCTACGGCAAGGGCTATCAGTATGACCCGGACACCCCTGAGGGCTTTTCAGGCGCGAACTTCTTTCCCGACGAGATGGAGCGGCGCACCTTCTACAAGCCCAAGGGCGAGGGGCACGAGGAGAAGGTCAAGGCGCGGCTGGAGCGCTGGGCCGAGATGCGCGCGCGGATGCAGAGCGAACCTGACGCATGACGCCCTGCCGAAACCGGGGCGAACGGGCTAGAAGCCGCTGATGACCGTCCGCCAGCCCGTCGTCCTGTCCGAAGATGAGATCGCCGCCGTTCGGTCGTGGGTGGTCCACGAGGACGCGCATGTCGTGGCGTTCTCCAAGCCCAGCGGCCTGTCCAGCCAGGGCGGGCGGATCAAGGCCCATACGCTGGACGATCTGCTGTGGGCCTTCGCGCGCTCGAACGGCAAGCGGCCGGAACTGGTGCACCGGCTGGACCGGGACACCTCTGGCGTCATTCTGGCGGCCAAGACCAAGCCGGCGGCCGGCTTCCTGGGCAAGGCGCTGCAGGCGCGCAAGTTCCGCAAGACCTATCAGGCCCTGCTGTTGGCCGCGCCGGAACCCCGGGCCGGCGTGATCGAGGCGGCCCTGCGTCGCGAGGAGGTTGGGCGAGAAAGCTATATGCGCGTCGTGCAGGATGATGCGCCGGGGGCCCAGGCCTCGCAAAGCCGCTATCGCACCCTGGCGGCGACCGAGGCCGGCGCCCTGGTCGAACTGGAGCCGATGACCGGGCGGATGCACCAGTTGCGCGTGCACATGGCCCACATCGGGCGTCCGCTGGTGGGCGACGTTCGATACGGCGGCGCCCTGACGACGCCAGCGGGCGCAGCGCCGCGCCTGATGCTGCACGCCTCAAAGCTCGTCTTTCCGCACCCCGAGGGCGGGCTCGCGACGATCGAGGCCGCGCCGCCTCGGGATTTCCAGACATTGCGCGCCGCCTTGGGCCTGTGACGGGAACGAGGGGCGGTCCCCGACGCTATTGGGATGAAGGAGAACACGGTCATGAAACGCTTCGTCATTCTGGGTGTCGTCGGTTCCGCCCTGGTACTGTCCGCTTGCGCGAGCCTTGCGCCCTATGGCGCCCAGCAGGGACCGGGCGGGCAGGGCTTTTCCGAGCAACGGATCGAATCCAACCGCTACCGCGTGACCTACAATGGCGTGGGCGCGCCGGGGCCCGTGGCGGATTACGCCCTGCTGCGCGCGGCCGACCTGACGACCCAGGAAGGATACGACTGGTTCGAGGTGGTGCAGGCGTGGACGGATGGCCGGCCGGGCGGGGCGGGGGGCGTGCGTCCCAGCGTTTCGATCGGCGGCGGGACCAGTCGATACGGCGGCTATTCGGCGTCGGGCGTCGGCGTGGGGGTGGGCCTGAATCTCAGCGGTCCGCAGCCGACCTCGACCACGCTGGAAGTCGTGCTGGGTCGCGGGACGAAGCCGGATCGCCCCAGCGTCTATGACGCCCATTCGATCCAGGCCTCCATTCCCCGTTGACGCTGTCGGCGGACTGGCGAGGCGGCGGGAACGTCGTATAAGCCGACCATGATCTCGCGTTTGCTAATAGTCGCCGCCGGCGGCGGACTGGGGGCCATGGCTCGCTATGGGCTGGGCCTGGCGGTCGGGCGGTGGGCGCCCAACGCCGCGTGGCCCTGGGGCACCTTCCTGGCCAATGTCGCGGGCGGCCTGTGCATGGGGCTGCTGGTCGGCTGGCTGGCGATGCGTGGCGGCGCGCAGCAAGAGGCCGTCCGCCTGTTCGCGGCGGTCGGAGTGCTGGGTGGTTTCACCACCTTTTCCTCCTATTCGCTGGAGGCCGTCCTGATGATCGAGCGGCGTCAGATGGGATTGGCGGCCGCCTATGTCGGTCTGTCCGTGGTCGCGGCGATGGCGGCGCTGTTCGTCGGACTGACGATCGCCCGACGCGCGTTCGGGGCGGTGCTGTGAGCGATCCGGCCCCCGCCGCGCCGAAGCGCGAAGTCCAGACCCTTTACGTGGCCGAGGACGAGGACGGCATCCGGCTGGACCGCTGGTTCCGTCGGCGCTGGCCGCATCTGTCGAACATCCAGGTGCAGAAGATGGCTCGCAGCGGCCAGATTCGCGTCGATGGCGGGCGGATCAAGCCCGAGGCGCGCCTGACCGCCGGGGCGGCCGTGCGCGTGCCGC
>NZ_DLMO01000122.1:3784-4349 GCF_002479325.1 Brevundimonas sp. UBA7534 | reverse complement strand
GACTTCATCGAAAAGCCGTTCAAGTCCGACCGGCTGGTCGTGGTCGTCGAGCGCGCCATAGAGGCGGCGACCCTTCGGCGCGAGAACCGCAGACTGCGCGCCCAGACGATGACGCCCTCGGGCCTGATCGGAAAATCGCAGGCGGCCCAGGCGCTGCGCGGGACCATCGCAAAGGTGGCCCAGGCCAACAGCCGGGTCCTGATTTCGGGGCCGCCGGGCTCGGGCAAGGAGCTGGTGGCGCGGCAGATCCACGAGGGCAGCCCTCGCGCCCGGGCCGAGTTCGTCGCCATCTCCGCAGCGGGCATGACTCCGGAACGGCTGGATGTCGAACTGTTCGGCGAGGAGGGCCAGGACGGTAGGCCGCGCAAGATCGGCGTGTTCGAGCGCGCCCACAACGGCACCCTGTATCTGGACGAGATCAGCGACATGCCACGCGAAAGCCAGAGCCGCGTGCTGCGGGTTCTGGTGGATCAGCGCTTCCGCCGGGTCGGCGGCGAACAGGACGTGCAGGTCGATGTGCGCGTCGTCACCTCGACCTCGCGAGATCTGAAGACCGAGATCGCCG
>NZ_DLMO01000122.1:0-3635 GCF_002479325.1 Brevundimonas sp. UBA7534 | reverse complement strand
CGCGAAGACCTGTTCCACCGGCTGAACGTCGTGCCGATCCGCGTCCCGGCCCTGTCGGAACGCCGCGAGGACATCGCCGAACTGGTGGAGTACTTCGTGGAGACCATCAGCGCCTCCCAGGGCTTGCCCCGGCGCGTGGTCGGCGACGACGCGGTGGCCGTCCTTCAGGTCCATCCCTGGCCGGGCAACATCCGGCAACTGAGAAATAATATCGAACGGCTGCTGATCCTTGCCACGGGCGATCCGGGCGAACCGATCACCGCCGACATGCTGCCTCAGGAGGTGGCGACGTCGAACGGGTCGGCCGGGTCGCTGGGCGCCGAACGCACCATCGCCCTGCCGCTGCGCGAGGCGCGCGAGGTTTTCGAGCGCGAATACCTGGCCGCCCAGATCATGCGCTTCGGGGGCAATATCTCTCGCACCGCGGCCTTCATCGGCATGGAGCGGTCCGCGCTGCACAGAAAGCTGAAGTCGCTGGGCGTGTCCCCCGCCCGCGGCGGAGAAGAGGAAGAGACCGCCTGATGTCCCGCGTCGCCTACGTCAATGGATCCTATAGCCCGCACGGCCAGGCCGTCGTGCACATCGAGGATCGCGGCTTCCAGTTCGCCGACGGCGTCTATGAGGTCTGGTCGGTGTTCGACGGCAAGATGGCCGACTTCGAAGGCCATATGACGCGCCTGCACCGCAGCCTGAACGAACTGCGAATCGACATTCCCATGTCGGCCGCCGCCCTGACCCAGGTGCTACGCGAGACGATCCGGCGCAACCGGGTGGTAAACGGCATCGTCTATCTTCAGGTCACGCGCGGCACCGCCCGGCGCGATCATCCATTTCCGGCGCCCGGCACGCCGCCCAGCGTGGTCGTGACCGCCAAGTCCATTCCCCTGGCGCGGAGCGAGGCCCAAGCCAGGAAGGGCGTCGCCGTCCTGACCCAACCCGACATTCGCTGGGGCCGCTGCGACATCAAGACAGTCGGTCTTCTGCCCAACATCCTGGCCAAGCAGGCGGCCCGCGAAGCCGGGGCCTACGAGGCCTGGATGGTCGATGAAATGGGGCTGGTCACGGAGGGCTCTTCCACCAACGCCTGGATCGTCGACGAAAACGGCAAGCTGCGCACCCGCGACACCCAGGCCAACATCCTGAAAGGCTGCACCCGCACGACCTTGATGGAGCTTATCAAGGAGCACGGCGTCGAACTGGACGAGCGCCCGTTCAGCGTCGAGGAGGCCAAGCGGGCGCGCGAGGCCTTCTTCACCGCCGCCGGCGCCTTTGTCACCCCGGCGGTGTCGATCGACGGGACCAAGATCGGCGACGGCAAGCCGGGGCCGATCACCAGGCGCCTGCGCCAGCTCTATCTTGAACAGGCGCGTAGAGACGCCATTTAGGGCGTTGCCCCGGCGGGGAGGCGCCGTTTAAGGTCCTCCCGGCCCTTCCGGCCCCGCGCCGCTCCCATACGGCGACGAACAACCAAGAACAGGACCAACCTGCCATGTCGCAAGACAAACGCCAGAACCTTCAGGACACCTTTCTCAACTCGGTCCGCAAGACCAAGACGCCGCTGACGATCTTTCTGGTCAACGGGGTCAAGCTGCAGGGCATCGTGACCTGGTTCGACAACTTCTGTGTGCTGCTGCGCCGCGATGGACAATCGCAACTGGTCTATAAGCACGCCATCTCCACCATTATGCCCTCGGCGCCCGTGCAGTTGTATGAGCCCGAGGCCGAAGAAGACTGATTGACCCAAAAACTCATTGATCACGCCGCCCCGGTTCAGAAGGCGGTTGTCATCCACCCCGACGGTCGGTCGGAGTCGCCCCGCCTGGCCGAGGAAAGGCTGGAGGAGGCCGTCGGCCTGTCGCGCGCGCTCGACCTGGACATCCGGGGCGAGGAGATCGTGCGCATCCGCAAGGTGACGCCGGCAACCCTGTTCGGCGCCGGCAAGGTGGACGAACTGGCCGCCCTGATGCGCGCCGCCGACGCCGATGTCGCCATCATCGATGACGCCCTGACGCCAGTGCAGCAACGCAATCTGGAAAAGGCGTGGGAGGTGAAGGTCATCGACCGCACCGGCCTGATCCTGGAAATCTTCGGGCGTCGCGCGCGGACCAAGGAAGGCCGGCTTCAGGTGGAGTTGGCGCGACTGGACTACGAACGCTCACGCCTGGTTCGCACCTGGACCCACCTGGAGCGCCAGCGCGGCGGCACCGGGTCGACCGGCGGACCCGGCGAAACCCAGATCGAGCTGGACCGGCGACTGATCGCCGACCGCATCGTCAAGTTGAAGGCCGAACTGGAAGAGGTGCGCCGCACCCGCGGCCTGCATCGCAAGCAGCGCCAGAAGGTCCCGTTCCCGACCGTGGCCCTGGTCGGTTACACCAACGCGGGCAAGTCGACCCTGTTCAACCGGCTGACCGGCTCGGAGGTGTTCGCCAAGGACCTGCTGTTTGCGACCCTGGACACGACCCAACGCACCATTCGCCTGCCGCAGGGACGGCCGGCCATCATCGCCGACACCGTAGGGTTCATTTCGGACCTTCCGCATGAACTGGTCGAGAGCTTCCGCGCGACCCTTGAGGAGGTGGGCGAGGCCGATTTGATCCTGCACGTGCGCGACATCGCCTCGCCCGACACGGACGCCCAGGCCGCCGACGTCGAGGCGGTGCTGGAGCAGATCGAGATTCCCGAAGGCAAGACGCGTCGGGTGCTGGAGGTCTGGAACAAGATCGACCTGCTGGACGCCGACGCGCGTGAAGCGGTGCTGGGGCAGGCGGAACGTCAGCAGCGGGACGGAACGGCGGTCGCGGTTTCGGCCTGGACCGGCGAGGGCGTCGAAGGGCTGCGCGAAACCATTGCGCGACTGATCGACGACGATCCTGAGACGCGCGTGACGCTGGCGCCGGATCAGGGCGAGGCGCTGGCCTGGCTGTACGAACACGGACGTGTGACGGATCGCGAAACGGACGAACTTGGCCGTACTCGTGTCACCGTGCGACTGCATCCTGCGGCGCTCGGCCGATTCGAGCGGCTGTATCCTGACCTTGCCGGCTGACCCATGCATCTGATCGAGACCGTCCTGCTGCTGCTCCTGGCCGTGGTGGTCTCTGGTTCTATCGCACGCATCACGCGCATCGCCCTGCCTTTGGTCCAGATCGGGCTGGGCGCCGTCATCGTCCTGGTGACCGGCGTCACGGTCGACCTGGAGCCGGACATCTTCTTCCTGCTGTTCCTGCCGCCGCTGCTGTTCCTGGATGGATGGCGGATACCCAAGGAAGACCTGTTCCGCGACCGCGCGATCATCCTGGAGCTTGCGCTCGGTCTCGTGATTTTCACGGTCATCGGACTGGGGTTCCTGATGTGGTGGATGATCCCTGAGATGCCGCTGGCGGTGGCCTTCGCCTTGGCCGCCATCCTGTCCCCGACCGACCCCATCGCGGTACAGGCCATTGCGGCGCGCGCGCCGATCCCCAAGCGGTTGATGCATATTCTGGAAGGCGAGTCGTTGCTGAACGACGCCACCGGTCTGACCTGCATGCGGCTGGCGGTCGCTGCGGCCACCACTGGCGCCTTCGTCCTGCAGGAAGCGGTGGCGAACTTCGCCTGGCTGGCCTTGGCCGGCGTGGCGGCCGGCGTCGCCG
>NZ_DLMO01000176.1:5531-19977 GCF_002479325.1 Brevundimonas sp. UBA7534 | reverse complement strand
CATCATCAGCGTCATGTAGAGATTGTTCAGATTGAAGTTGAAGTGATCGAGCGTCGCGATCATCGTGAACATCACCAAATACATGATGATGAAGTGGACGATGAGTTCAATCGCGAGGTTGCGATAGCTCTTTTCGTGCATGAGTGACCTCCCGCCGGCGGACAGACGCCGACGATCGACGCCGTTCAAAAGCAAATACGCACGGGCAGACCAGTCCCCGCGCGTATTCGTCCCGCGTCAGGCTCCGGGCTGGACCGAACCCGAAGCGGGGGTTGCCGCGGCGGACCGATGTTGCGCGACCCACTGCTCCAGCGCCGTGATCTCCTGGCGCTGCATCGTAATCGTCTTTTCGGCCATCTCGCGGAGCGCAGCGTCCGGGTTCTCGCGCATCAGAACCTCCGACATGGCGATGGCGCCCCGGTGGTGCTCGATCATCTTCAGGGCGTAGGTCTCCTGCGGGTCTGCGCCGTGCGCCTGCATCATGGCCTGATGCATCTGCTGTTCAGAGGTGGAAAAGGGCGTCTCGGGCCCCGCCATCGGCTGGACCGCCGGAACGCTGTGTTCGGCCGCCGACCCCGAGTCGGCAGTCGCGGTTCTATCGGCCTGTCCCGCAGGATTGCACGCCGTGAGGAGCACGGATAGCGCGGCGGTCGCCAGACCAACGTTCAGTTTGATCGACATCTTCGTTCTCCGAAAGTGATGATCAACGAACAGTTCTGGCTGCGGGACGTTCCGGTCCTCGCGCTTGCGTGGCCACGCAGTCGGGTTTTTCCCAGGCGGGACGGCTGCCGGCCCTCGCACCCCGTTCGCCAAGACAGGGCAAGATTTCAAACCTTTTCACCCTGAAAGGCCGAAATGATCGGACACGGTCCGCTGTCGTTCGCCGCGCAAGCGCTCGCCAGTCGGCGCAACGCCGCTCTCGCCCCCTCAAGATCGGAGATGGTTCGATCCAGCGCCTCCAGCCTCTCCGCGGCCAACGCACGGGCGCGCGTGCGATCCTCGCCAGCGTCGAGCGACAACAGCTCTTTGATCTGCTCGAGGGTGAAGCCCGCCGTCTGTGCGGAGCGAATGAACTTCAGCTGGCGCACGTCCTCCTCGCCATAGCGTCGAACGCCCGCGCCAGCGCCATCACGCGACCATTTGTCAGGCGTCGAAAGCAATCCGCGACGCTGATAAAAGCGGACAGTCTCCACCCCGACGCCGCCGTCTCGCGCCAACCCTGCGATCGTCCGAACGTTCATGCTTGACTCCGTATCTAGGTACGGAACCTAAGAGCTGTAGCTCGGATTTGAAGATCAAGGAGCCTGCAATGACCAAGACCGCTGTCATCTATCGGATGGTGATGCCCGACCACACCTGTCCGTGGGGGCTCAAGGCCCGGCATCTTCTCAAGAGCCGGGGCTACAAGGTCGAGGACCACTGGCTCACGACCCGCGAGCAGACCGACGCCTTCAAGGCCGAGCACGGGGTGAAGACAACGCCGCAGGTGTTCATCGACGGCCAGCGTGTCGGCGGCCACGACGATCTGCGCCGCTATCTCGGTCTCAAGGTCCGCGATCCCAAGGCGACCACCTACACGCCGGTCCTCGTCGTCTTCCTGACCACCGCCGTGATGGCGACGATGCTCAGCCTGACGATTTTTGGCACGCCGTTCACCGTGCGGGCAGGGGAGTGGTTTATCGCCCTGTCTATGATGGCCCTCGCCATGCTGAAGCTCCAGAACATCGAGAGCTTCTCATCCATGTTCCTGAACTACGACCTGCTGGCCAAGCGGTGGGTGCCATACGGCAAGGTCTATCCGTTCGCCGAGTTCGGGGCAGGCGCGTTGATGGTCGCGGGCGTCCTGACTTGGTTGTCGGTCCCGGTGGCCCTGTTCATCGGCGGCATTGGCGCGGCCTCGGTCTTCAAGGCTGTCTACATCGACAAGCGCGAACTGAAATGCGCCTGCGTCGGTGGAGACAGCAATGTGCCGCTTGGCTTCCTATCCCTGACCGAGAACCTGATGATGATCGCCATGGCGATCTGGATGCTGGTTATGCACTACGCTCTGCCGGCGTCAGCGATGGCGATGTAGGTTCTGTTCATGCTAGTCTAGCGGAGGCAAGTGAACGCGCAAGAATCGATTGTTAATTCGAGTTTGAGATTGTCAATACGTCTCGAAAGATTGCGCGATCACGCGGTTTTTACATCGGTCTATTTATCTAATGTTTTCAGAACCAAGCCGAACGGTCGGGCGGCGAGCCGGTGTTAAAGTAGGTGGGCCGCGAAAAAACCAACTGATTCATGATTTTATCCAGCTTAGAGCAATCGAGTGGGAATGGTCTATCTGATCGTGCTGGAGGCGGACGGACGCCTCCATCCGCGCTGGCTGTCCGGCCGGTCTTTCGAGGCCGCCCGTCGTGAAGGCCTGCGGTGGATCCGCTGTCGACCTGACGCCGTGCAGGCCTTGTTGTTTGAAGGTTCCCGGTTGCGCGCGGTGCTCGATCAAACCAGCGAAAAAGCCCGTGACGATCATCCGGTGTCTGAGCGCGACCTTTACAAGGCGTCCCGCGCCGGATCCCGCCTTTCGACCATCCAATCGCGGGCGCCGGTCGTCACGGTAAGGCGGGCGGAAAGAATTTCGTCGGGCGGGGGGGGCTAGGGTCAGCGCGTCACCTCGCCCCCGGCAGGAGAAAATGGGTGATGCCCAGTCTTTGCCGCCTATGAGCGGATTGCCGCCCAAATGCGATCCGGCCTCAATCTGACCAGGTGGCGGGGCCGATGCCGGCGATCTTCGACCCATCGCGGCCATAGACGCCGGCGATGTCTTCGATCGATCCGATCTCGACATAGAGACAGCCGTCCGCTGCGGTCTTCAGATATCCCAAAGGGTCCACCGCGAACCGGACCTCCCGTTGGTAGGCATAGGCCATCAGCTTGGACCGGATCGCCTGCAGGCCGTCCCCGGGCGGATAGTAGGGGTCGAAGTAGTCGTTCTGGACGAGACTGTACGTCCCGCCGGGCGCAGCATCAGCCAGGACGGGCGCCGCGCGTTCGAAAAAGGCCCGAACATCGAAGACGACCAGAAAGGCGTCCTCGTCAGGGTCCGCGCTGGCGAAGGCGTCGAGCAATCGCGGGTCGAGATCGGAGCTGAAGGACATCATCCAGTAGGGATGATCGACCAGCGCGCCGGCGTCTTCGGACCGGCGTTGTCGCGCGAAACTCACGTCTCCGATCGCCTCGATCGCGCGACCGTCTTCGGTGGTGATCCGCAGGACCTGTCCGGGTCTCTGGTAGGCCTTGGCCATCTCGTCGTCGGCGCGGGCGGCGTCCAGGCGGGAGTCGTCATAGGAGGCCGCCGGCGCAAAGCGAAGCTGTCCCGCCTGAAGCATCTGCATCAGGTATCGTTTCTGGCTCAGGCGCACGAGCAGTTCCCCGCCGCCGGTGTTGACGCCGCGCAGGGCCGGGGCGAGCACGATGGGCGGCGGGATGACTGGGGCCGGCACGGGCGTCAAACCGCGACGCTCGAACTCCAGGAGCGTCAGGTGACGCGCCCGCCACCACCACCACGGGCTCTTCCATCCGCTGAACGCCGTGTGGCCGGCGGAGACGGGCTGGCCGGTGTCGAGATACTGGATGTTGGTCTCGATCGAATCCAACCGCTTCTGCAGCGCGGCGTCGTCCACATTGACCAACCGACTCACCCCCGACTTCGACAGATCGATCTGATCGGTGAAGGCCCAGACTTCCGGGTCGAAATGGCGGGTGTCGACGCGGCGCAGCGCGAGAAGCTCGTTAAGCAGAGGCGTCCCTGGCAGATGGGCGCCGATATGCAGAAACTCCATATCGGCGGGCGCGATGTCGAAGCCCGCGATCGGACGAACAGGGCTAAGTCCGTATGTCCTTTCCCTCGTCCGGCGTGATGTCCCGGGGTTCGGCTCTGCGAGATTGATATAGCCGCTGGGAGGTCGGTCCGGGCTCAGGCTTTGGGCTATGAGGGTCATGCGCGTTCTGATTCCCGCATTGGTACTTCTCGTCGGCTGCGCGCCGGAGCCGCCTACTGTCGAAGGGCGGGCGTCGGTCATCGATGGCGACACCCTGGAAGTCCACGGCGTCCGCATCCGGCTGTGGGGTGTGGATGCGCCCGAGGGCCGGCAGGTCTGCGACGATGCGCAGGGCAGGGCCTATGCCTGCGGGCGGCTGTCCGCCAATCGGCTGGCGGCCCAGGCGCCAAGGCGCCGATAGCCCTCCTGGTAACGCTTCAGGCCGCGCAGGACATGAACGTGCTCCTCCGTCGAGGTGAAGGCGCTCGGCCGCCCCGATAGGACGACCTTGGCCTTGCCGTGCGTGAGCCGGTTCAAGCTCGCGATCTGGGCCCGAAAGTCGCCCCACGTCATGGCATGCTTCATCTCATCGAACCCGTCGAGGGCCACCAACAACCGGCCCTTGTCGCTGAGTTCCAGGAAGTGATGGACGTTGAAGCCGTCCACCGGGAAGTCGTGGGTGAACTTGCCACCCAACAGGCCTTCTAAACTGGAATATCGCGCGTACTCACCGAGACCGATTAGGATCGGGCGGCGTGCGTAGGGATCGGACAAGGCCCGTTCGGCCTGGTTGGCGACTAGGCGCTTGATGAAGCTGGATTTGCCGGCACCGTAGCCGCCCAAGATCGCGATCGGTTGATAGTCCTCGCCGTCGATCCAGGTCGTGACGGCTTCGAACAGCAGGGTGTCCGTCTCGGACAGGGTGCGGTGATCACTTTCGTATCTGGCCAGGCGCGCGCGGCCGGGAATGTAATAATCGCTCAGGCCATCCTGGTGGAAGAGGCCGGTCAGGGAGCGGACGTAGTCGGTCAGCCCCAGGATCTCGTTCTCAAGTTCCCAAATGGTCTGATGACGCAGGCCTGCCTGCTCATCGACATAGGCCTGGGCGTCCGTAGACAGACCTTGGCGCGTGATCACCAGCAAAGTGGCCGGCGCGGATTTCTGGACGATGCCGCTATAGTCGGCCCAGATGGTGACTAGGTCGGACCGGGTGGCCGATCACAGGCTATCTCGATGCGCTTCGCCCGCCTCCCGGGTGGAAGACCGAACTGGCGCTTCTGGCCGCCTATTCCGCTGATCCGATCTCGATCGTCGCCGCGCTCTTGGCGCTTATCGGGCGAGACGATGAAGACCGTCCGGCGTCCCGTCGCGACCTCGCGGACGCCATTGAAGCGCTACGCGGCAAGACCCGGGTCATTATTCAGCGCGGGCGTCTGGCGAAGATGGCCAGGGTTCCCAGACTGACGGGGGTTCTGGATCAGTTCGTGAGGGACGTGCCCTTCGATGAGCGTCACCAGAGCTGGCATCCCAAGGCGGCCCTTGTTCGGATGCGGTCGGAAAAGGCCTTCGAGTGGCGATTGTGGGTCGGAAGCCGCAATCTCACCGCGCCGGAAAACCGGGACCTTGGTCTGGTTCTCGTCAGCGGCCAGCAAGCCAAGGGCCGCCTCGTGCCAGGGGCGGACGATATCGCGCGGCGCCTGGCCGAGAGGGCCGGTCTGGGCGGTTTGTCGCCAAGCCGCTTGGCGACGGAGGTTTCTGCGCTGAAGTGGCGGGCGCCCGACGGGGTGCGTGTAGATCGCCTCCGGATCAGCCGGGGTCAGAGCGAATGGAGCCTTCCGATCTTGCCCGAAATGGTGGACGCCCTGACCGTTGTCAGCCCGTTTCTCGATGCCGGCTTCCTTCAGCACTTGTTGAAGACGAGATGCCGAACGGGGGAACAGGGAGGCGAAAATCCGTAAATTGCTGGTCGCCGAGAGTTTGAGGCTCAAAAGCTCGACCACATCGGAGGAGCGCCTTTTGGGGGCGCTCGTCGAACGATTTGTCCGATCGCGAGCGGATCCGCAGACACGTGAGGAGGCGCTCCAACGGCGAAACGCGGAGCTTCGCGAACGGGACGGCGTGGATCGGGGGCGCTAGAGGGCGCGCTGTCGTGTCCTCATAAAGGGGGTATCTACAACTGATTTTGGTTGTTAACTGTTGATACAACCAAAATCAGTTGTATGGTCATCGTCAAAGCGTAGGGTCAGGGTCAATGAAGTTTGGCGCCGTCGAGATGATAGGAGGCGCGGTCGTCGTGGCGGCGAGCTTGAGCGCTTGTAGTCGCCAAGCCGATGTCGCGCCGCCGACCCTGGTCCAGTTCACGTGCAGCTTCGAGCCGGCCGCCCCGATGACCATGGTCATCGACACCGGCCTGCGGACCGCCCGGTGGATGAATCTGCCGGCTCCGAGAGAGGGGAGCGCGTCGGTTTCGTCTCATCAGTACCGGATTGAGTTTCCGGCTCTGGAAGACGCGCCCCCAGTCCATGCGCGTGTGAACCGCTACGACGCCACGATCCTGCGGACAATCGGGGACGGCGCGACGGCGGTGCGCCAGACGGGGCGCTGTGTGAAAGACGAGACGGGGCCGCGCCTGTGATCACGCCGGAGAGCCTTTCATGACCACGCGCGCGGTTCTGACCGGAGACCTCGTCGGCTCCAGCCGGCTCACCCCCGCTTCTCTTGAGGGGGCCCGGGACGCTTTCGCGACCGCAGCCACGGAGATCGAAACCTGGCGGGCCAAGCTGGTCGGAGCGCCGGCCGACTTCTTTCGCGGCGACAGCTGGCAGATGCTGCTGACGCAGCCCGGGTTCGCTCTGCGCGCGGCGCTCTATATTCGCGCCAGCCTGAAGGCCGGGGACCCCGAGTGGGATACGCGCATCGCCATAGGCTACGGCGAGGTTGATCGCATCGACAAACAGCGGACCTCCCTGTCCTCAGGCGAAGCCTTTCTCCTGTCCGGTCGCGCCCTGGATGATCTTGGCGACACGGTCGACATCACGGTTCGAGGTCCTCAAACGGGTCTGAAGTGGGGCGCCTTGGGTCCGCTCTCTCACCTCTGCAGCGTGCTGATGGATGACTGGAGCCAGAAGCAGGCGCAGGCGGCCAGGCTGGCTCTGGCGCCGGAGGCGCCGACCCAGGCGCGCATGGCGGAGATGCTTGGGGTCTCGCAGCAGGCTGTGAGCAAGGCGCTTTCCGCCGCCAAGATCACCGCCTTGCTGCGCGCCGTCGACTATAGCGAGGCGTTGACCTGGAACCGGGTGAGACTGATATGACAACCCAATTCGGTTGTGATCGTCGCCTACAACCCAAATGGGTTGTTACAAAGCGCGGGAGCGTAGCACGGTGATCGAAACCTTCCTGCTGTTGCTGGCCGGTCATCTGCTTGGCGACTTCGTCTTCCAGTCGGACGCCCTGATTGCCCGCAAACAGACCTTGCGGGGCTTGGCGGACCATGTGGCCATCGTCACGGTCCTGACCTTGCTGATGCTGGCGCCGACCCGGCTGTCCATACTCGGCCCGGTGGCCATCATGGCCGCCAGCCATTTCGCCATGGACTGGCTAAAGGTCCACCGGCTGGGCGACCGGCTGTGGGCGTTCGGCCTGGATCAGGCCGTCCATATCGCCGTGCTGGTCGGTCTCGCCGTCGCTTGGCCGGCCATGGCCTCGCAAAGCCTGTGGGGGCTCCAGCCCTCGCCGGTGCAGGTCCAGATCTACGCCGCGCTCGCTGTGCTGTGCGGGGGCGTGGTCGCCGTCTGGGTGGGTGGCGTCGTCATCAAAAAGCTCGTCGAGCCGCTTTCACCGGCCGGGCGCGCCGCCAACACCCTTCTGACGACCGGCGTCGCCTCAGGCCCGATCGTCGGCATGCCCAACGCCGGCAAATATATCGGCTGGTTGGAGCGCGGGTTGACGCTGACCTTTATCCTCATCGGCCATCCTGAGGGGGTCGGCTTTCTGCTCGCCGCCAAATCCATCCTGAGGTTCAGGGACGTCCAGGATCAGAACGATCGCCACCAGGCGGAGTACATCATCATCGGCACCTTCCTGAGCTTCGGCTGGGCGCTGGCCGTCGCCCTGGCGACCCAGGCCGCTGTGCTGCACTGGTTGCCCAAGGGCTGACATCGCAGCCTTAACCGCGGCGGCAGGGCGCCTTATCGTCTACGAGCGTTTTGCGCCGGAGATCCTCGCCTCAGATGTCTTTTTCGGTCGGACTGCCGAACTGTTTGACGAAGGTCGTATAGGGACAGCGGCCGATATAGCGGCGCTGAACGCCGAGTTCGGGTCGCTGAAGACATTCCGGGAGTGGCTGGCTTCCACGGGCAAACCGCTCCTTCAGGAAGCGGTCGGACGGTGATCTGATCTCTACGGGCCCGCGCCAGTTTCGCGATTGAGAGGACCACCGAGTCCTCTCCGCGCCGCCAAATCGTAAAATCTGACCGCTCATGGCGTTTTACATCGTCTTGCTAAGTCATTGATTTCACTAGGTTCGGATAGCCGGGGTTTTACAGCCTAAGTGTCTGTTTCTTCTTCAGAGATTTCAGATTTTGGTACCGTCATTCTAGGTTCGAGTCCTAGTTCCCCAGCCATCTCGGTCCTCCCGACAGGACGTAAGACGCAGCCCGCTCGGGTGATCCAGCGCGCCTTGCGCCGATCGTGCAACCTCAGGCCGTCGGGCTCCACCACAGGAACAGCGCGATCAGCGCCGCGATGACCAAGGCGGCGACTCCGATGGCGGTGGCGGACACGCGAAAGGCGCTGCGGGCGATCTTCTCGTCCGGGCTGGTGTAGTCGACGTCGATAGGCGGCATTCCCGGCTTGCGCGCGATTTTCCGGGCGGTGTCTTCGTCGGTTTCCATCATCGGTGAACGCGTCGCCTGACGAAGCGTTTCTCGCGGCGCGCTGCATCGATGCGCCTGATGGCCGGCATAAGCAGAATTGACCCATGTCAGGGCTTTCGCCGCCGCGATCTGCTGCTTAGCTAGACCGCAGGATTGAGCCGAGGAGATTGGATCATGGCTGACGCGCACGACCGGCGCCTGGCGCCGCTGAGAACCCCCACCAGCCTGTCGGAGGAGGCGACCCGCGACATTTCCGCAGCGCTGACCGGCCTGCTGGCCGATGTCTTCGCCCTCTACCTGAAGACCAAGAACTTCCACTGGCACGTGTCGGGTCCGCATTTCCGCGACTTCCACCTTTTGCTGGACGAGCAGGCGGCCGAACTGTTCGCCATGACCGATCCGATCGCCGAACGGGCGCGCAAGATCGGCGGCGTGACTCTGCGCTCCATCGGCCAGATCGCCGGCGAGCAGCGCATTCTCGACAACGACGCCGACTACGTCGATCCGTTCGACATGCTGGCCGAGCTCCGTGACGACAACAACGAGCTGGTCGGCTGGATGCGCGAGGTCCACGATCTGTGCGACGAACACAACGACGTCGCCACCGCCAGCCTGCTGGAGAACTGGATCGACGAGAGCGAAAAGCGCGTCTGGTTCCTGTTCGAGGCCGGTCGTCGCGGCAACGCCTGACTTCGCCTCGAGATGGTGCGGCTAGAGGGACTCGAACCCCCACGGTCTCCCGGCAGGACCTAAACCTGCTGCGTCTACCAATTTCGCCATAGCCGCGACGCCGCCTGCTCTACAGATGCAGGCGGCGCCGGGCAAGCGGCGGCGCACGGCCTGCCGCCGACCCGCCGCCTCCGTCACGTGCATGTGGGCGGTTCGCCGGCGACGCTTGAACCCGGCGACGTGCGAACCACATACTCCCTCGAACGCCGTCGGAATCGACGGGCCGCGACGAACCGCCGAAGCATTTCGCAGGAGCAGGCGTCGCGGCGGGCCGGAGATCATCAAGGGCCCAGGAGTTATGCATCATGTCCGAGACGAAAATCCTGCCCGTCCTGCCGCTGAGAGACATCGTGGTCTTTCCGCATATGGTCGTGCCGCTGTTCGTGGGTCGCGAGAAGTCGGTCAAGGCGCTCGACGAGATCATGAAGGGCGAAAAGCAGATCCTGCTGGCCACCCAAAAGAACTCGGTGGACGACGATCCGGCCCCCGACGCCATCTATCCCACGGGCGTGTTGGCCAGCGTCCTGCAGCTGCTCAAGCTGCCTGACGGCACCGTCAAGGTGCTGGTCGAGGGCAAGGGCAGGGCGCGCCTGACGCGCTTCACCGACCGCGCCGACTATTTCGAGGCCGAATGCGAGGAGATCGCCGACGAGCCGGGCGACACCGCCCAGTCGGAGGCGATGCTGCGTGCCGTGGTCGAGCAGTTCGAGAACTATGTGAAGCTGAACAAGAAGGTGCCGCCCGAGGCCCTCAGCTCCATTCCTCAGATCACCGACGCCTCCAAGCTGGCCGACTCCGTCGCCGCCCACCTGTCGGTCAAGATCAGCGACAAGCAGGGCCTGCTGGAGACCATCGAGGTGCCCAAGCGCCTGGAGAAGGTCTATGGCCTGATGGAGGGCGAGATCAGCGTCCTGCAGGTCGAGAAGAAGATCCGCTCGCGCGTGAAGCGCCAGATGGAGAAGACCCAGCGCGAGTATTATCTGAACGAGCAGATGAAGGCGATCCAACGCGAGCTGGGCGAGACCGACGACGCGCGCGACGAAATCATGGAGCTGGAGAAGCGCATCCGTAAGACGCGCCTGTCCAAGGAAGCCCGCACCAAGGCCGAGGCCGAGGTCAAGAAGCTGCGCAACATGAGCCCGATGTCGGCGGAATCGACCGTCGTGCGGAACTATCTGGACTGGCTGCTGTCCGTGCCGTGGGGCAAGGCGAAGCAGAAGCCGATCGACCTGCAGAAGGCCGAGGACATCCTGGAAGAGGATCACTTCGGGCTTGAGAAGGTCAAGGAGCGGATCATCGAGTATCTGGCGGTGCAGGCGCGCACCGGCAGCCTGAAGGGCCCGATCCTGTGTCTGGTCGGCCCGCCGGGCGTCGGCAAGACCTCGCTGGCCAAGTCCATCGCGAAAGCCACGGGCCGCGAATACGTCCGTATGTCACTCGGCGGCGTGCGCGACGAGAGCGAGATCCGCGGCCACCGCCGGACCTACATCGGCTCCATGCCCGGCAAGATCATCCAGTCGATGAAGAAGGCCAAGACGACCAACGCCTTCGTCCTGCTGGACGAGATCGACAAGCTTGGCGCCGACTGGCGCGGCGACCCGTCCTCGGCCCTGCTGGAGGTGCTGGACCCGGCGCAGAACTCGACCTTCGGCGACCACTATCTGGAGGTGGACTACGACCTGTCCCAGGTCATGTTCGTGACGACCGCGAACAGCCTGAACATGCCGCAGCCGCTGATGGACCGGATGGAGATCATCCGCGTGTCGGGCTACACCGAGGACGAGAAGGTCGAGATCGCCAAGCGCCACGTCCTGCCCAAGCAACTGCAAGACCACGGCCTGAAGGACGGCGAACTGATCGTGCCGGACGAGACCATCCGCGACCTGATCCGCTATTACACCCGCGAGGCCGGGGTTCGCTCTCTGGAGCGCGCCCTGGGCGGACTGGCCCGTAAGGCCGTGCGCGAGATGGCCAAGACCAAGGCGATCTCCATCACCGTGGATGCGGACAAGCTGGCCGAATACGCGGGCGTCAAGAAGTTCCGTTATGGCGAGACGGACGAGGAGGATCAGGTCGGCATCGTCACCGGCCTGGCCTGGACCGAATTCGGTGGCGACATCCTGACCATCGAGGCGATCAAGATGCCCGGCCGCGGTCGCATGACCGTGACAGGCAACCTGAAGGACGTGATGAAGGAGTCGATCTCGGCGGCGGCGTCCTATGTCCGCTCGCGGGCGCTGGCCTTCGGCGTCAAGCCGCCGGTGTTCGAGAAGACTGACATCCACGTCCACGTGCCGGACGGCGCCACGCCCAAGGACGGTCCGTCCGCCGGCGTCGCCATGACGGTGGCGATGGTCTCGGTGCTGACCGGCATCCCGATCCGCAAGGACATCGCCATGACCGGCGAGATCACCTTGCGCGGCCGCGTCACCGCCATCGGTGGCTTGAAGGAAAAGCTGCTCGCGGCGCTCCGCTCGGGCGTCAAGACGGTGCTGATCCCGCAGGAGAACGAGAAGGACCTGGCCGACGTGCCGGACAATGTGAAGTCGGCTCTGGAGATCGTGCCGATCTCGACCGCCGACGAGGCGCTGAAGTGGGCCCTGACCGGTTCGCTGACGCCGGTGGAATGGGACGAGGCGGCCGAGCCTCTGCCCGCGCCGGCCCCGGCGACGACCGACCCGGCCACGGTGTCGGTCAGCCACTGATCCGGCCCTTGATCGACCTTGATGCGCCGCCGGGATCCGTCCCGGCGGCGCTTTCGTTTTTGACCTGGCCGGCGTTAGGCCGTTTAGTGATTCGCTTGCAGGCTGTGGGGATGCGATGACCAGGACGGAATTGATCGGCCGCATGGCCACGGCGGCGGACATCAGCCGCGATCAGGCCAAGGCGGCGCTGGAGGCCTTCACCGACGGCGTGGTGGAGGCGCTGACCCACGGCCGCGACGTGCGCCTGGTCGGCTTCGGCAGTTTTGTCGCCGTGGACCGCAAGGCCGGCGTGGCGCGCAACCCCCAGACCGGACAGGCGGTGGCCCGCCCCGCCTCGCGCACCGCGCGCTTTCGTCCCGGTGAGGGGCTGAAAAGCGCCTTGAACGGCTAGGGCGCGACGGGCATAAGCCCGGCTCGCATTCGGGCGGCTAGCTCAGCTGGTCAGAGCACCTCGTTTACACCGAGGGGGTCGGGGGTTCGAACCCCTCGCCGCCCACCAAGTCCTCAGGGGGCCGCCGCGCGGCCGCGACGGCCCCCGCTTCCGGCTCAGCCACGCAGGGCGTCGGCGATGGCCTGGGCGAAGGGCGTGGTCGGTCGACCCAGAAGTTGCGACATCCGCCGTCCGTCATCGAACAAGCCGCCCTCGGCCGCGCCGCGGTCGGAGTTCGCCAGCATGGCGGCGATCGGCTCCGGCAGCCCCGCGCCGAGCAGGGCGGCGCGATAGTCGGCCTCGCTCATGTCGATATAGGGGAGGTCGCGTCCGGCCTGGCGCGACAGTTCGGCGGCGAACTCCGCCAGGGTGAAGGCCTCGTCGCCCGCCAGTTCCAAGACCTCTCGCTGTCCCGCCTCATCGTCGAGCAGGGCGACGGCCGCGGCCTCGGCGTAGTCCTGGCGCGTCGCCGCCGAGATGCGCCCGTTGCCCGCCGCGCCGATGAGCGCCCCATGCTTCAGCGCCGAGGGAATGGAGGCGGCGTAGTTCTCCGTGTACCAGCCGTTCCGGAGCAGGGTATGCGCCAGGCCGCTCTCGGCGATCAGGGCTTCGGTCTGGCGATGCTCGTCCGCCAGGCCCAGGGACGAGGTCTTGGCGTGCAGGAGGCTGGTGTAGGCCAGACGCGACACGCCCGCGCGGCGGGCCGCCTCGATCACGTTGCGATGCTGCGGCACGCGTTGGCCCACGGCGTTGGACGAGATCAGCAGCAGCCGTTCCGCGCCGTCGAACGCACTCGCCAGCGTTTCAGGGGCGGCGTAGTCGCCGACACGAACGCCCACGCCCGGCGCAAGAAGGGCCTTGGCGCGCTCCGGGTCACGCACGATGGCGACGATGGAGGCGGGATCGACGCGCTGCGCCAGCGCGGCGACCACGCGGCGACCCAGTTCGCCGGTCGCGCCGGTAACGAAGAAGCGGGGGGAAGAGCTCATGGACATCTCCAGTCCGACAAGGTTGACGTGGTCTCATTTGGAGACCATCAGCCCAGCTGTGAAGACGGCACTTCGCCGTCACCAGGTTACGCCGAGGGAACCGATGGAGCCGCACGACAGGTTGGGCGACAAGTTCACGCAGTGGTCAGGGAGGGGGCTCGACGCCGGGCGGTGTCCGGTTCGCAATATGCTTGATCGCCTGGGGGATCGCTGGTCGATGCTGCTGATCGGCGCTCTCGCCGCCGGGCCGATGCGTTTCAGCGCCCTGTCGCGCGCCGTGCCGGATGTTTCAAAGCGAATGTTGACCCAGACCCTGCGGACGCTGGAGACCGATGGCTTGGTCAGCCGCGAAGTCGCGCCGACCACGCCGCCCAGCGTGACCTATGCCCTGACGCCGCTGGGGCGCAGCTTCACCGGCCCCCTGCTGTCGCTGATCGAGTGGGCCGAGCTGAACTTTCAGGCGGTGATGGACGCACGCTCGCGCAGTCGGGCGGCCTGAACGAAAAAGACCGCCGGATCGCGCCGGCGGCCTTCGTCTTTCGCGTCGGTCCGATCAGAACCGGAAGCTGGCCCGCAGCAGCAGGGAGTAGCGGACGTAGTCCTCCAGCAGCTCGGCGTCGCCGGTGATCGACAACATGCCCAGCTCATTGCCGACGTTCAGGCGGAAGCCCAGGATCGGCCCGCCGCCCTCGATCGCGTCGGGCGTCAGGATGAAGTCCGGCCCGCCGCTGGCGAAGCGGGCGATGGTCTCGCCGGCGTCGACCGAGATGTTCTGGCGATAGCCGACACGCAGTTCAGGCCGGATCCAACCATTCCGCCCGAATCCGTAGCCGATGTTCATCGCCGCCACGGCCGAGAAGATGTGGCTGTCGCGGCCGTCGATATCCAGATCGAACCCGTCGCCTCCGCCCGTCTC
>NZ_DLMO01000176.1:0-5507 GCF_002479325.1 Brevundimonas sp. UBA7534 | reverse complement strand
GGCCGCCCGCGCCCAGGTCGTCCAGTACTGGCCTTGGGCGCGCCAGTAGAGACCCAGTTCCAGCAGGTTGGCCGACAGGATTTCCTCGGCCTCGGCCTCGGGGTCCTCGATGTCAGACGAGGTGAAGGCGACCGAGACGCCGAAGGCGCCCAGGCTGCTGCCCCGCTCCACGCCGCCGGCGACGCCGAAACCCTCGGAACGGAAACCGTAGGACTCCGTCTTGTCCTTGTCGGCGTAGAAGTTGATTTCCTGCACCCAGGCGCTGGTTTCGCCTGGCGCGGCCGAGGCGTTTCGGCCTGTCAGCGCGCGCGTCACCGCATCCACCCCGGCCGACAGAGACATCAGCGGTCCGCCCGAGTGATCCGGCAGCATCTGTTCGTAAACGTCGATGAAGTCTTCGCGCGAGGTCTGGCCCAGGAAGAGATTCTGAAGCGTCTCGTTGTCGCCCAGCGCTTCATAGATCGCGTCGAAGGCCGACGCTTCCACGCGGATCAGGTCGGCCTCCTCGGCCGTGCGACGGCGCGCGTCGATGTAGAGTTGTCCCGCTCCGTCGTCGACGCCGGCTTCGACCACGTACAGATAGGGGGAGTTCTCTTCGAGAAGGGACTGGTCCAGTTCGCCGACGTTCAACTCGCCGGCGGTCAGCAGGGTGAAGCGCTCGGGCTCGTCCAGCAGGGAGGCGAAGCGCACGCCCAACGACGCCCCGGTCGCGACGTTCGCGGCGCCGGAGACGTTGAAGCCGCCGGCCGCATCGGCGGCGGGGTCGACATTGAACAACAGCGTGCCGTCGGCGCCTACGTTCAGGCTGGAAATCGCGACAGTGGATGTCTGCGTGGCGAACAGCGAGCCGTTCGACACATCGATGTCGAGGCGTCCGTCCGCGTCGCTGATCGCGCCGACGACCGTGCCGCCGCCAGAGATGGACAGACGATCCTGGCCCGCGCCAAAGGCGATGTCGCCGGTGACGGATCCGTTCTCGACCAGGAGCGCGTCATCGCCCGATCCGAGACGGATCGCGCCCCGGATCGACGGTTCCTTAGTGTCGGGCACGCCATCGTCGTCGGCGTCGGGCAGTTCGGAGTCCTCGTCAACCACGCCGAACTGACGAATGGTCACGCCGGACGTGTTGGCGCTGACGTCCACGGCGACCGCGGTGCTGGAAAACTCCACGTCGGATTCCGCGTCGGCGGCCACCAGGCCGGAGATGACGCCCGAATTTGTCAGCTCCGTCAGGCTGCCGGACAGGTCGCGAACAGCGACCGCCTCTCCCTGATTGCCCGTGAAGCCGGCGACGATGGAGCCGGAGTTGGTGAGACTTGTCACCGAAGCGTTCTGGCCGATCAGCACGCCGGTGGCCGTCACGGCCTCGTCCGATCCCGCGACAGACTGAATCGCTCCGGTGTTGACGAGCGCGGGAGCGGTCGCTTGACCCCCGACCCACACGGCCGTGGCGTCGGCGTCGAGCGCGCTGGCGCTGATGCTGCCTTCGTTGCGGATTCCACCTGCGATGTCGACCGCGCCACCGCCTGCGACGCCAATCTGGAGCGCCTTGGACTCCACGCCGGAGTAGACACCGGAACCGGTGATGGAGCCCTGATTGATCAGGCCGTAAGCCTTGTCGCCTTCGCCCACCGCGCCGAGGGCGATGTCGCGGTCGGCGGCGCCGACCAACAGGGCAGGAGCGCCGCCGATCGACGTCAAGCTGGGCGTCGTTTCGCTCGCGTCCGGGATGCCGTCGCCATCGCGGTCGGTGTCGTCGCGGTTCTTCGTGCCGTCGCCGTCGTCGTCCTCGTCGCCGTTCTTGACGCCGTCGCCGTCATCATCTCCTTCGACGCCGGCCGGGTCGGTGTAGGTGGGGCCCACGGCCAGGATCACGCCACCCGCCACGTCGCCCGCAACCAGGACGGCCGGTCCGCCTTGCAGAAGGTCGTCAGCGTCGAGATCCTCGAGGTAGAGGTTCTTGTCATCGACGGTCCCCGTGGTGGGGCGAGCGGGCGGCGGCGTGACGTAGCGGTATCCGGTCGTACTGACGGTCGAATGCAGCACGAGAGCCCCGCCCACGTCGCCTTCCACCGCGACGCCCGTGGCGTTCGCCCCCGTCGCCGACACCGTGCCGGACACGACCATGTCCTCGGCCACATCGCCGGTGACGCTGATTGCGCGCGTGTTGTCGCCGAGCAGGTTCACCGACCCCAGGCTCATCAAAGATCCGTCCAGGTCGGATTCGACCGACAGGCCGTAGCTGTTGTTGCCCTCGACGCGGATCGCGCCGGTCCGCTCGATCAGCAGATCGCCATCCAGCGCCTCCGGCCCCGCCACGCGGACGCCGTATCGATCCGTGCCAGCAGCGAACTGACCATCCAGGTCTCCGTCCTCGTCGGTGTCCTTGTAATCCTCGGTGTCCAGAGAATCGGTGATGGTGATGGCGCCGCCGACCGTCACGGAGGCGGCGGCGCCGCCCTGGACCAGCACGCCCGTGGCGCCGTCGGCCGCCTCGGTCATGGTGATCGAGCCGCCGGAATCGATGTCCAGGTCATTGTCCGAGTCGACCGTCACGCCGGCGCCCGTCGCCACCTTCACATTGCCCCCGCTGCCGATCCGAATATCGGAAGCCGCCCCGTTGTTCGCCGTCGAGGTGCTGATCGGCGTGGTGCGCTCGTTGGAGATCACGACCTGGGCCTCGGCGCCGGCGGCGATCATCAAGGGGGCGATCGCCACGGCAGTCGCGAGCAGAATACGCATTCGAAAGAAACCCCTGGTGGTCACGCACGGACGGATTGGAGGCCCTCTTAGCAGACCTCGCTCCAGTGTTTCCAAGTTTATCGAATTTGAGGCGAATGCAAGGCGCTGACGGCGTCAGGCGCCGCGCCCGGACGAGATCCGCGTTCGTCCATTTCGCCGACTTCGGGCTGTTTAGGTGGTGTGCGGAGGGATTGCCGCGGCATTCCGCTTGAGCTTTGCCGCGACGAGGTTTACGGGCGGCCATGGCCAAGCGCGTAACCGCGAAACGCATCCAAAGCCCGTCGCGTCGCGTTCGTGGGGCCAGGCCAAGCGAGAACTCCCCCATGACCCTGACCGACCTCGAAGTTCAGGAAAGCGAAATCCGGCTGATTCCCGGCTTGGACGTCGAGGTGGCCGAGACGCTGCGGGCGCTGAAGGCGTCGACGCATGACGAGCGGCCGCGGCTGGTCGACACCACCATGCTGTTCGCGCCTCGCTCTGGCGGGGTGAAACGCTATCTGCTGTCGAAGAAGGCGTGGATCGAGGCGAACCGGCCGGATGTCGCGCATTCGCTGATCGTGCCGGGCGCGCGCCATCGGGCGGGCAGGGACGAGGTCATAAGGCTCCGGGCCACCAAGCTGCCGTTCAGCGACGGCTATCGCTGGCCCAACTCCGTCAAGCGCTGGAGCGCGTGGGTGGCGGCGATGAAGCCGGCGATCATCGAGGCCGGGGACCCCTATACGCCGGGCCAGGGCGCGCTAGAAGCCGGCCAGAGGGTCGGCTGCCCCGTCGTCGGCTTCTGCCACTCCGACCCGGCGGCGCTCGCGGCGCTTCACTTCGGCGAATGGGCCAAGAAGCCGGTCGAGAAGCGATGGGCGCGACTGTTCTCACAGTTCGACCGCGTGGTTTCGCCCAGTCGCTACATCGCCCGACGCCTGGAAGAGGCGGGCATCGAAAACATCTTCATCCGCCCCCTGGGGGTGGAAATCGACACCTTCCGGCCTGACCGCCGGGACCGCACGTGGCTGCTGGACCGGTTGGGCCTGGGGGCGGATGCGCGGCTGCTGTGCTTCGCCGGACGTCCCGCCAAGGAAAAGAATGTCGACGTCCTGATCGACGCCGTCCAGAAGCTGGGCGCGCCCTATCATCTGGTGCTGGTCGGCGCCGGTTCGGGCATGCCCGTCGAAGATCGCGTCATCTCGCTGCCGTATGAAAAGGATCCCCGCGCGGTGTCCAAGATCATCGCCAGCTGCGACGCCTTCGTGCACGCCAACGACAAGGAGCCGTTCGGCCTGATCGTTCTGGAGGCGATGGCGTGCGGCCGTCCCGTGGTGGGCGTGAACTCCGGCGGCGTGGCCGAGACCGTCGATGAATCGGTCGGCCAGCTGGCTGCGCGTGCGGACGCCGACGATTACGCCCAGGCCATCGAGGCCCTGTTCGCGCGCGATATCGAAGCAATCGGCCGCGCGGCGCGTGTGAAGGCCGAGACCCAGTTCGCCTGGAACCGCGTGTTCGAGGATCTGTGCGACTTCTATGGCGACCTGACCGGCGAGGCCGGCTTCACCGGGCGGACGGGCGATCGTCCCGTCCACTGAGGCGTCCACATCGCCGCGTCCGGCGACGGGACAACGCATGCTGTTCGGGGCATTGGGAAAAGCGGGGCGCCACTCTCTGTGGATCAGGAGTGGCGCGAGTGACGGGGCTCGAACCCGCGACCTCCGGCGTGACAGGCCGGCACTCTAACCAACTGAGCTACACCCGCGTATCCAGGTCGAAACTTTAGAGCTGTTCCGAAAGCTGTTCTTTGGGAAGGCGGTGCGCCACTTCGTCTATTTCTAGAAGAAGTGGCGCGAGTGACGGGGCTCGAACCCGCGACCTCCGGCGTGACAGGCCGGCACTCTAACCAACTGAGCTACACCCGCGTTTCCCGGCCGAAGCGGCTGTGCGCCTCGGCGAGGGGCGTCGTTTAGGCGGACCGACCGGGCGCGTCAAGCGACCTTTTCGGCAGAAGTGAACGCCTCAACGCATCGTCGGCGCGGCCGCCGGCTGGGGCGGGCTGTGCGGACCCGCGACGCCGCCGGAAATCGGCTCCTGCGCGGCGACGGCGGGCGGCGGCGCCTCATAATGGACACCAACGCCCGGACCCAGCGGCAGGTCCAGCGCCACCCAGGCCGCCACCATAACCAGTCCCGCCGCCAGGAAGGCCCCGGCGTAGGGCAACATGGTCGCCATGAGGGACCCGAGGCCGAATCGCGGATCCCACCGCTGGGCGAAGGTCAGGATCAGCGGGAAATAGCTCATCAGCGGCGTGGCGATATTGGTCACCGAATCGCCCATCCGATAGGCGGCGGTCGTCATCTCGGGCGAGATGCCCAGCAGCATGAACATGGGCACCACGATCGGGGCCAACGCCGACCACTTGGCGGAGGCCGAGCCGATGAACAGGTCGAACACGCAGCTGACCAGCACGACGACGATCAGCAGCAGCGGGGCGGGCAGGGCGATGTCCTGCAAGGCGTCGGCCGCGTTGACCGCGAGAATCGGTCCCAGGCCCGACCAGTTGATCATGGCGACGAAGTGGGCGGCGAAGAAGGCCAGTACGATGTAGGGGGCCAACTGCGATATGCCTTCTCCCATCATGCGGACCATGTCCCGGTGCGACTTCACGGTGCCGGCGCCCGCTCCATAGGCGCCGCCCGCGACGAAGAAGGTGACGGCGAAAAAGGCGATCAGCGAGCGATACAGCGGGTTGAACGTCTGGCCCGGCTCGGCCTCCGCATCGACGA
>NZ_DLMO01000079.1:13641-13925 GCF_002479325.1 Brevundimonas sp. UBA7534 | reverse complement strand
CGCGCGCCAGCGCCTCGGTGCTGGACTGTTCCGGCGAGGGTTTGAGGGTGCAGTTGAGGACCAGGGCTTTCATGGCGTTCCTTTCCGGGGGTTTCCCTGCCAACCCGTCGCGCACGCGTCCGTTCCGCACCGACACCTCGAGCATTCGCACGATCGTCCGCCGTCGCCAGACGCCGGGGAGCGCCGCGCCCCTCGAAAATAGGGAACCCGAACGCCCGATCTTCAGCTTCAACACCGCGCGCTACCCGATAAAGGGCGCGATGGGATCACCCCGAGGAGACGAC
>NZ_DLMO01000079.1:13044-13579 GCF_002479325.1 Brevundimonas sp. UBA7534 | reverse complement strand
ATGAAGATCGTGACCAGCCTGAGCTTTCAGGGCCAGTGCCGAGAGGCCTTCGATTTCTACGCCACGGTGCTGGGCGGCAAGGTGAACGCCTTCGCATTTCGCGACGCTCCCGGCGATGCGCCCGTCGATCCCAAATACCAGGACTGGCTGATGCACGCCTGGCTGGAGTTCGGCGACCAGGCCTTGATGGGCGCCGACTGCCGCCCGAGTTCGCGCCCAACATCGACAAACCCAAGAACGGCTTCGACGTCATGCTGCACACCGAAGACCTGGATGAGGCGAAGCGCGCCTTCGAGGCCTTGGCGGAAGGCGGCAAGGTCGGCATGGCCTTCGGCGAGACCTTCTGGTCGCCCGGCTATGGCAATCTGACCGACAGGTTCGGCGTGCCGTGGATGATCAACACCAACGGCGGGCCGGATTGGAAACCGTCCCAGAGCTGACCGCATATGGACGGACTCGACCAAGGTCGAATGGATCGGGGATACTGCGCCGCCTAGCACCGCCGCACCGAGGTCCCCCCGACCGCAGCCCCGAC
>NZ_DLMO01000079.1:0-12880 GCF_002479325.1 Brevundimonas sp. UBA7534 | reverse complement strand
GCGCAGCCCCGACGAGCCCATGTCGCGTATCCGCAGCCAGTCCCTGCGTTCCAAGGTCATGTCCGCCGAGGACGCGGCCGCCCTGATTCCGCCCGGCGCGACCGTGGGCATGAGCGGCTTCACCGGCTCGGGCTATCCCAAGGCGGTGCCGCCGGCGCTCGCGGTGCGCATCGAGGCGGCCCATGCGGCGGGCGATCCGTTCCGGGTGCGCGTCTGGACCGGCGCCTCGACCGGGCCTGAACTGGACGGCGCCCTGGCCAAGGCCGACGGGATCGAGTTCCGCCTGCCCTACAACTCCGATCCGATCGCGCGCGAGAAGATCAACGCGGGCCAGATGGAATATCTGGACATGCACCTGAGCCAGGTCGCGCCCGCCGCCTGGCAGGGGTTCCTGGGTCCGCTGGATACGGCCGTGGTCGAGGTCTCGGCCATCCACGAGGACGGCTCGCTGGTCCCCTCCTCCTCCATCGGCAACAACAAGACCTGGCTGGACCGGGCCCAGCGCGTGATCCTGGAGGTCAACGCCTGGCAGAACGCGGCGCTGGAGGGGATGCACGACGTCTATTACGGCACGGCCCTGCCGCCCGACCGCGTGCCGATCCCCCTGACCCGGCCCGACCAGCGGATCGGCCAGCCGACCTTCCGCATCGACCCGGCCCGGATCGCCGCCATCGTGGAGACCGACGCCCCGGACCGCAACCTGCCCTTCGCCGCCCCGGACGCGAACGCCCGCGCCATCGCCGGCCACCTGATCGAATTCCTGAAGCACGAGGTGAAGCAGGGCCGGCTGCCGGCCGCGCTGCTGCCGCTGCAATCGGGCGTGGGCAATGTAGCCAATGCGGTGCTGGCGGGCCTGCAGGACGGTCCGTTCGAACGGATGGCCGCCTATACGGAGGTGCTGCAGGACGGAATGCTGGACCTGCTGGATTCCGGCAAGCTGACCGTCGCCTCGGCCACCGCCTTCTCGCTCAGCCCCGAGGCGGCCGCCGACCTGAACAACCGCATGGACCAGTTCCGGGGCAAGCTGATCCTGCGTCCGCAGGAAATCTCCAACCACCCGGAGATCATCCGCCGCCTGGGCTGCATCGCGATGAACGGCCTGATCGAGGCCGACATCTATGGGGCGGTGAACTCCACCCACGTCATGGGATCGCGCATCCAGAACGGCATCGGCGGTTCGGGCGACTTCGCGCGCAACGCCTACATCTCCTGCTTCGTCACCCCGTCGACGGCCAAGAACGGCGCCATCTCGGCCATCGTGCCGATGGCCAGCCATGTCGACCACATCACCCAGGACGTCCAGGTCATCGTTACAGAACAGGGCCTGGCCGACCTGCGCGGCCTGTCGCCCAAGCAGCGCGCCCGGGTCATCATCGCCAACTGCGCCCATCCGGACTATCGCGACGCGCTGGAGGATTATCACCAACGCGCCCTGAAGGGCTCCTACGGCTTGCAGACCCCGCACCTGCTGACCGAGGCCCTGTCCTGGCACCAGCGCTTCATCGAGACCGGCTCGATGAAGCCGGCCTAGCGATCCAGGCCCGTCGGAAACTCCCGGCCCAGCGCCTCGGCCATCGCCTGTTCGGCGATCAGGAAGACCTGGTCGCGCAGGTGATAGTTGTTGGACAGCACGATCACCGAGACGTCCGCCTCGGGCTGATAGAGCATCAGGTTTCGGAACCCGCCCCAGCTGCCGGTGTGATAGATCTGGCGGTCCTCGAAGGATGGCGTGACCTGTTCGCCCAGTCGGTTGGAGAAGATGCCGTATCCCCAGGCGCGGTGCGGCCGCCCGCGCTCCTTGGGCGTATCGTCAGGCGCGTGATCGGTCAGCATCTGCTGATAGCTGAACGGCGTGAGCACCTCCCCCCGATGCAGGGCACGCTGCCAGACCAGCAGGTCGTCCAGGGTCGAATAGACCGCTCCCGCGCCGGCCACGATCGAGGTGTTGGCGTTCGGCTGCGCCGCCAGGCCGCCCGGGAAGTTGGCGTAGCCCATGACGACGCCGTGGTCCCCGCCGTCCAGGTCCAGCCCAGTGTCCTTCAGGCCCAGCGGGCCGAAGACGGCCTCGTTCATATAGGCCTCGAACGGCCGCCCGCTGGCCTTTTCGACGATGGCCGCGGCCAGGTTGAAGCCGGCGTTGTTGTAGCGGATCTTCGATCCCGGCTCGAACTGAAGCCGGAAAGCCTTTGAGTCCTCGGTCAGTTCGCCCAGCGTCGCCGGCGTCACTCGCCGCAAGCCCCAGCCTCCCCGCGCCATCAGGTCGGGAATGCCGGAAGTGTGCGACAACAGATGATGGATGCGGATAGGCGCCCAGGCGTCCGGGCACGGCTGAATCCACTTGCACACAGGATCGCCGATGCTCAGCCGTCCCTCGTCCTGGAGCTTCAGGATGGCGACAGCGGTGAACTGCTTGGACACCGAAGCCAGGCGGAACCGCGAGTCCAGCTTAAGCGGCTGGTCGGTCTCATAGTTCGCCTTGCCGTAAACCTGGCGGAACAGGATGCGGTCGCCCTTGGCCACCAGGACCGCGCCCATGAAGCGGTGCGCGGCTGCTTCCCGGTCCAGCCGCTCGGCCAGCTGGGGCAGATCCTCGACCACGACGACCGGCGGTCGCGGCGGCGCCTCCGGCCGCAGGGAGGCCAGGACCGCATCGCGCGGGGGACGGTTCGCAGTCGCCACCCCGGCCCAGACCGCAGCCCCCAGCCCCAGGGCGGCGAGAACGGCGATAACGGTGCGAGGGTGGCCCCCGGCTTTACGCGGCACTTCGAACACGACGCGATCAGACGTCGAAATCGAGGCCGAATTGGGCATAGAGCGCCCGTGAATCCTGCCACTTCGGATCGACCTTCACCGTCAGGAACAGGTGAACCTGGCGCCCGAGGATTTCGTTCAGCTCCTCGCGCGCCTTCTGGCCGATCCATTTCAGCGTCTGCCCGCCCTTGCCCAGGACGATGGGCCGCTGGCTCTCGCGCTCGACATAGATGGTCTGCTCGATGCGGGCCGAGCCGTCGGCGCGATCCTCGAAGCTGGTCGTCTCCACCGCCGCCGAATAAGGCAGTTCCTCGTGGACGCGCAGATAGACCTTCTCACGCGTGATCTCGGCGGCCAGAACCCGCACCGGCACATCGGCGGCCTGGTCCTCGGGATACAGCCACGGCCCCTCGGGCATCGATCGCGCCAGACGCTGCTTCAGGTCGTCCACGCCGTCGCCGTTCGCGGCGGAGATCATGTAGACCTCCTCATAGACGCCGCTCTCGAACAGCTTCTGCGACAACGCCAGCAGGGTGTCGCGGCGCATCCCGTCGATCTTGTTCAGCGCCAGCACCACCTTGGTCCCGGTCGCCTGCAGATTGGCGATGATGGTCTCGGTGTCCTCGGCCGAGCGGCGGTCCGCAGCCGTGCCGTCGCGCCCTTCGGCGTTGATGTGCGACTGGGCGTCGATCAGGTGCACGACGATGTCCGCGTCCTCGGCCCCGCCCCAGGCTGAGGCGACCATGGCACGATCCAGTCGGCGACGCGGCGTGAAGATGCCGGGCGTGTCGACCAGAATGATTTGGGCGTCGCCTTCCATGGCGATGCCGCGCACGGGAAAGCGGGTGGTCTGAACCTTCTGGGTGACGATGGAGACCTTCGAGCCCGTCAGCCGGTTCACCAGGGTGGACTTGCCGGCGTTGGGCGCGCCGATGATGGCGGCGAAGCCGGCGCGCTGTGCGGGGTTGGGGGTCTCGGTCAAATCACGCCTTCACGTTTCAGCATGGCCGTCGCGGCGGCCTTCTCCGCCTCCTGACGCGAACGGCCCTGTGCGGTCAAGGGTTCGACGCCCTGCACCGTCACTTCGACGGTGAAGGTCGGGGCGTGATCGGAGCCTGTGCGCTCGGCCACGCGATAGGACGGCAGGGGCCGCCCCTTCCCTTGCGCCCACTCCTGCAGGGCCGACTTCGGATTGGTCAGGCTGCGGGGCGGCGGGGCGGCCAGATCGGCGGCCCAGCCGCGTTCATAGACTGCGCGCGCCGCTTCCAGCCCGCCGTCCAGATAGACCGCCGCCAGGATCGCCTCGACGGCGTCGGCGATGACGCCGGCCTTGCGTCGCCCGCCCGTCTTGGTCTCGCCCGCCGAAAGCCGCAGCGCCGCGCCGACGCCCCAGGCCTCGCCCACCTTGGCGCAGGCCGCCTTGTCGACCAGGGCGTGCAGCGTCGAGGACAGCTGACCTTCGTCCGCCGCCGGGAAGTCGCGGAACAGCCGTTCGGCCGTCAGCAGGCCAAGGATGCGGTCGCCCAGGAACTCCAGCCGCTCGTTGTCTCGCGCGCCATGCGCCCCAGGAGGGGCGCCCTCGCTGACGCTGGCGTGGGTCAGGGCGCGTTCCAGCAGGCCCTTGTCCTGAAAGACGTGGCCCAGCCGCGTCTCCAGCGCGGCCACGGCCTCGGCGCGGGCGTTCGCCATCAGTGCAGGACGGTGAAGAAGCGGTCCAGCCGCACCCGGAACCAGCTGACCGGATTCCACAGCGACGAGCCCGGCTCCCACGAGAACAGGATCATCTGCGCCTTGCCGACCAGGTTCTCGGCCGGGACCATGCCCACGCCGTTCAGCGGATCGACCCGGCTGTCGATGGAGTTGTCGCGATTGTCGCCCATCATGAAGTAGTGGCCGGCCGGCACCTGATAGACCGGCGTATCGTCCAGATCGCCGCCAGGACCGAAGTCCTGGGTCATGAAGGTCTTGCCATTGGGCAGGGTCTCGCGGACTTCGGTGATCGGGCGCGGGCCGAAGATGTCCTGCATCTCGCCCTGGCTGACCACCACGTCCTTCACTGGCTGACCGTTGATGTAGAGCTTGTTGGCGATCATCTGCACCCGGTCGCCCGGCAGGCCGATCACGCGCTTGATGAAGTCGGTCTTGTTGTCGCGCGGCAGCTTGAACACCACGATGTCGCCGCGCGCAGGGGCGCCGGCCGGGATGCGGCCGTCGAAAAGCGGCGGGCTGAACGGGATCGAGTGCTTGGAATAGCCGTACGACCACTTCGACACCACGATGTAGTCGCCCTCGTAGAGATTGGGCTCCATCGAGGCCGAGGGGATGGTGAAGGGCTGGAACAGGAAGATGCGCAGCACCATCGCGATCAGCAGGGCGAAGACCACGGTCTTGATGACCTCGACGGTCTCGCTTCCAGCCGACTTGGCCTTGCCGTGAGGCGCGGCGCCCGAGGCGTAGATCGGGCCGTCGCCGGCGGTGTCGGAGGTTTCGGCCACAGCGTCGGCCCGCGGCTTTTCGGCTTCGCTCATGCGATCAGGCATCCTTTGCCGCAGGGTCGCGGTCGTCAGCGGACGGGTATAGCGCGATTACGCCACCGGCAAGGCTTCGATCACGACAAAAGCCAGCGCATACGGATGTTCATCGCTCAGCGTCAGGTGGATCTTCGCCTCATGGCCGGGCGGGGTCAGTCGCGCCAGATGGTCCGCCGCGTGGCCGGTCAGGGCCATCGTCGGCTGGCCCGAGCGTAGGTTCACCACCCCCATGTCGCGCCAATAGACGTCGGCCCTCATCCCGGTGCCCAACGCCTTGGCGCAAGCTTCCTTGGCGGCGAAACGCTTGGCGTAGCTCCAGGCCGGATCGGGCTTTCGGTCCGAGCGCGTGCGCTCCAGATCGGTGAAGCAGCGCTGCTTGAACCGCTCGCCGAACCGGTCCAGCGACGCCTGGATTCGGCGGATGTCCGACAGATCGGCCCCGACCCCGACGATCATGCCGCGTCCATCGCCGCGCGCATCCGGCGGATGGCGGCGTCCAGGCCGATGAAGATCGATTCGCCGATCAGGAAATGGCCGATGTTCAGTTCGCGGATTTCCGGGATGGCCAGCATCCGCGGCGCGGTGTCGTAGTCCAGGCCGTGGCCGGCGTGGACCTCCAGCCCCAGGATGTCGGCCTGGGCGGCGGCCGCGGCCAGACGCTCGAACTCCACCTCTCGCTCGCCCGGTTCGGTCAGGTGGCAATAGCGGCCGGTGTGGAACTCCACCACCTGCGCGCCCACGGCGGCGGCGGCCTCGACCTGATCTTCGGCCGGTTCGATGAACAGCGACACCCGCACCCCGGCGTCGGCCAGCGCCTTCACCACCGGGGCGATGCGGGCTTCGTGCCCCGCGACGGCCAGTCCACCCTCCGTCGTCACCTCCTCGCGCCGTTCGGGCACCAGGCAGGCGGCGTGCGGACGGTGCCGCAGGGCGATGGCCAGCATCTCCTCGGTCACCGCCATTTCCAGGTTCAGCGGCTTGTCGGCGCGGGCGCAAAGGGCGCTCAGCACGTCGATGTCGGCGTCGGTGATGTGGCGTCGATCCTCGCGCAGGTGGGCGGTGATTCCGTCCGCCCCCGCCGCCAGCGCCGCCTCGGCCGCGCGCGCGGGATCGGGGTGCTTGCCGCCGCGCGCGTTCCGCACGGTGGCCACGTGGTCGATGTTGACCCCCAGCCTGACCCGATCGCGCCTCATCCTATTTCGCCAACCGACGGCTGCCCGGGTCCTCGACCGGCAGGGCCGCCAGTTCCGGCGGCAGGGCGTCGGCCGGATAGGCGGGGACTTCCATCGAGGCCAAGGCGATCAGGGGCACGCCCACATCCGCCTTGCCGCCCGAACGATCGACGATGCAGGCGGCCGCGACCACCGTTCCGCCGGCCGCCTGGATGGCCGCGATGCATTCGCGCGACGACAGGCCCGTGGTCACGATGTCCTCGACCATCACCACCTTTTCGCCCGGCTCGACCGAGAAGCCGCGCCGCAGCTTGAACGCGCCGCCCTCGCGCTCGACGTACATGGACCGGACCTTCAGGTGTTTGGCGGTCTCGTAACCGGGAATGATGCCTTTCACGGCCGGCGATATGGCGACGTCGACCGCCCCCACCTCGGCCGCGATCTTCTCGGCCAGCGCCTTGCACAGCCGCTCGCACCGCGCGCCGTCCATGAAGACCAGGTTCTTCTGCAGGAAGACCGGGCTGTGCAGCCCGGACGAAAGGACGAAGTGGCCTTCGCGCAGGGCGCCGGCGTCGCGGAATTCGTTGAGGACGTCTTGGGTGTTCATGCGCCGTCTCTAGACCCGGAATGCGCGCGGATGAAGCCTCCAGCGTCGCTATTCGATATCCTGGTGCGGTCTCAGCCCGCGACGCTCCAGTTCGGCCCACACGCCCTCGGCGTCTTCGGCGAAGCCGATCAGGTCCAGATCCCTGTCGGCGATCATGCCGTGCCGGGCCAGAGCCTCGAAATTGATGACCTCGGTCCAATAGGCCTTGTCGACCAGCACGACGGGGATCGGCGGCGCCTTGCCCGTCTGGCGCAGCGTCAGAAGCTCGAACAGTTCGTCGAAGGTGCCGAACCCGCCCGGGAACACCACCAGGGCGTTGGCTCGCATGGCCAGATGCATCTTCCGCATCGCGAAATAGTGGAAGCGGAAGGTCAGCTCCGGCGTCGAATAGGCGTTCGGCTCCTGCTCGTGCGGCAGGGTGATGTTGAAGCCGACAGACGGCGCGCCCGCGTCCACGGCGCCGCGATTGGCCGCCTCCATGATCCCGGGGCCGCCTCCAGTGGCGATCACGTTGTCGCGCGGCTCGCCGACCGACCCGCGCAGGGCGCCGCCCCGCTCCGAGGCCAGCCGCCCGAAGGCGCGCGCCTGCTCGTACCAAGGCTGGTCCTCACGAACACGCGCGCTGCCGAACACCACGATGGTGGAGCGTACGCCCCAGGCCCGCAGCGCCTCCTCGGCCTTGGCGTACTCCATCAGGAAGCGCACGCCACGCATGGAATCGCCCAGCAGGAAATCCTGGTCCATCGCCGCCATGCGATAGGACGGCGACGCCATCTGCGCCGCATTGGCCTTGCGCCGGTCGTCCGTCATCCGCGCGCACGTTCCACGTTGTCGACGGAGGGGTTGGCCCGCAGGGCGGCCATGATCATGGTCGCGTGCTTGGCGTCCTCGACCTCCACGTCCACGTCCACGTCGAAGAAGTCCTGCTGCCGGTGCGCCATCGACAGGTTGATGATGTTGCCGCCCGCCTCGCCGATCAGCGTCGTCACCTGCCCCAGAACGCCGGGCGCGTTGCGGATGGTGGCGCGCAGGCGCGCGGCGGCGACGGCGCGCTGTTCGGCCTCGGGCGTCCATTGCAGGTCGTGCCAGACCGAATCGTCGTCGGCGTAGTCGGCCAGGGTCTGACAGTCGATGGTGTGCACGGTCAGGCCGACCTCGGGCTCCAGTATGCCGACGATCCGGTCGCCCGGAACCGGGGTGCAGCACTGCCCGAAGTTGACGCTGACGCCCGGCGTCAGCCCGCCGCCGCGCACGAAAAGGCGCGCCTTGTCGTTCTGGATGCGCTGCTTCTCCGGCCCGGCCTTCAAGCGGCCCTTCAACGACGGGAACAGGGTCTCCGCCACGCTGGTCGGCGACACCCGGCCGCGACCCAGCGCCTCGAACAGGTCGTCGTCGGACGCGACCACGAAGGTTTCCAGCACCGGCTTCAGCGACACGTCGGCCAGCGCCTTCTCCACCCGCGTCAGCGTGTGCTCCAGCGCGGTCCGGCCCAGTTTGACGAATTCTTCCCGCTCGGTCGTGCGGATGTGGCGGCGGATGGCGGACCGGGCGCGGCCGGTCACGGTCAGGCTGCGCCAGTCGGCCGGCACCTCGCGCTTGGCGCCGGTGATGACCTCGACCACGTCGCCGTTCTGCAGCGGCGTCCGCATCGGCTTCAGTTCGCCGTTGATCTTGACGCCCACGGCCGTGTCGCCGACCTCGGTGTGGACGGCGTAGGCGAAGTCCAGCGGCATCCCACCCCGCGGCAGGGTGACCAGCCGCCCCTTGGGCGTGAAGACGAAAACCTGGTCCAGGTACATCTCCAGCTTGGCGTGCTCGACCCAGTCCTCGCCGCCCTCGCCGTGCTCGATCACCTGCACCAGATGGCGCAGGTTCTGCAGCGGGTCACGCCCCCCGCCCCGCTCCATCGCCTCATGGTCGAAGCCGTAGGACTGGTTCTTGTAGCGCCAGTGCGCCGCCACCCCGTCCTCGGCGACGCGATCCATGTCCTCGGTGCGGATCTGCATCTCGATGCGCAGGCCGCGCGGCCCCACCACCGTCGTGTGCAGCGAGCGATAGTTGTTCGACTTGGGCGTCGAGATGAAGTCCTTGAACCGCTCGGGCACCATCGGCCAGGCGCGGTGGATCACGCCGAGCGCGCGGTAGCAGTCGTCCTCGGCGTCCACGATGACGCGAAAGCCGTAGATGTCGGACAGGGACGAAAAGCCGACCGACTTCCTCTGCAGTTTGCGCCAGATCGAATAGGGCGTCTTCTGCCGGCCAAACACACGCGCGCCCATCCCGGCCTCGGCCAAAACGCGCTCGATCTCGTGCGACACGCCCTCGATGGCCTGGCCGTGTTCCAGCTTCAACGCCTCCAGCCGCCGCTCGATGGCGGTCTTGGCGGTCGGATTCAGATGGGTGAAGGCCAGCTCCTCCAGCTCCGACGCGATGGAGTGGATGCCGATCGACCGGCCCAGCGGCGCATAGACCTCCAGGGTCTCGCGGCTGATGCGCTCGCGCTTCTCCGGCTTCACGTACTGGAGGGTGCGCATGTTGTGCAGGCGGTCGGCCAGCTTGACCAGCAGCACCCGCACGTCGCGGCTGATGGCCAGGATGAACTTGCGCAGGTTCTCCGCCTGGCGCGTGTGCTCGGCCTGAAGCTCCAGGCGCGACAGCTTGGTCACGCCCTCGACCAGGACCGCGACCTCTTCGCCGAACATGCCGGCGATGTCGTCGCGCGTCGCCGAAGTGTCCTCGACCACGTCGTGCAGCAGGGCGGTGACGATGGTGGCCGTGTCCAGCCGATAGTCGGTCAGTATGCCGGCGACCTGGATCGGGTGGGCGAAATAGGGATCGCCCGAGGCCCGCAACTGCGAGCCGTGCATCTTCATCGCATAGACATAGGCGCGGTTCAGCAGCGCTTCGTCGGCGGTGGGGTCATAGGCCTTGACCGCCTCGATCAGCTCGAACTGGCGCATGATCGGCGCACGCTTCGGCGCCGGTGCCTCTTTCGGGGATGCCGGAACGGGCTCGTTTCGGTTTGCAGCTTGGGGCGCCGGCGGGGCCGTCTCGGTCCGCGCCGGCAGGATAGTGACGCCAGGGGCTCCCTCGGGCGTCAGTACCGCTCCTCCTGACCGCCGTCGCGGTCGCTTTGCAGGGCGCGGATCAGCTCCGCCTCAGCCATGTTCATGTGCTGCGGTTCGGCCAGCAGGGCGACGGTCTCGGCCTCGTCCTCGGCCTCGGTGCGCTCGTCGACGCGTTGCAGCGTCGTGATGATGTTCTCGCGCAACTCGTCCGGCTTGACCGTGTCCTCGGCGACTTCGCGCAGGGCCACGACCGGGTTTTTGTCGTTGTCGCGGTCGAGCGTCAGGGCGGCGCCGTTGGCGATGTTGCGGGCGCGGTGACCGGCCAGCAGCACAAGGCCAAAGCGGTTCGGAACCTTCTCGATGCAGTCTTCGACGGTGACGCGGGCCATGAAATTCCTCGAACGCGGGGGAGAACCGCGTCAAATACAGATGGGGACGGCTTTTTGCAACGCCACAGGGGCGGAAGTTGGGCGTCAGTCGCGGCGTTCGGCCAGCGGATAGGCGATGATCAGCACCAGATCCTCCCCGCCCACCTGGGTGATGCCGACGTTATTGCCGTCGTAGAGGTAGGCGGTGTCGCCGGCCTTCATCCGTGTCGTGACCCCGTCGGAGGTCACCTCCCCCTCCCCGCTGACCACATGATAGACCTCGTCATGGGCGATGACGTGCAGGCCGATGGACGCGCCGGGATGCATCACCCGCTTCCTGAACTCCATGCCCCGGTTCGGCGCGACGTCGGAGATTCGGTAGGCGGTGCTCATGCCGGTCCCGTTGTGCGGCGGAACTTGCCGGACGCGCACGTCCGCCTCATGGACCACGATGCCGACGCCGGCGGGAGGGGAAGCCGGCGCCGGATGTCTTTCCTGAACCGCGGCGGTGGCGATCAGGCCTGAAAGCAAGAGGCTGAGCATGGCGTGTCTCTCGGTGTCATCCATGGCAGAAGTTCACGCCCAGAGCCCGGGCGCAAGTCAGCCAAGCGGGTGGGCGTCGCGGCCGACCGTCGCAGCATCCCGCAGCGTGCCCGCGTCGCTCTGGACGGTCGGATGCCGCCAGTCCGCCGCGATCTCCGCGATCGGCCCCATGACAAACCGGCGCTCGGCGGCGCGCGGATGCGGCAGGATCAGGCCGTCCAGATCGCCGCTCAGCCGCCCGTAGGCGATCAGGTCCAGGTCCAGCGTACGCGGCGCATTGCGGGTGGAGCGCTGGCGGCCGAAGGCGTCCTCGATCCGGCCCAGGGCGGCCATCAGCGCATGGGGATCGTGTTCGGTCCTGACCATCACGACGCCGTTCAGGAAGGGCGGGTCGTCCGCGTCGGGCCACGCCAGCGACGACCACCACGACGACCGCGCCACCACATCGACACCCTCGCACCGGAACCGGGCCAGCGCCGCCTCCAACGCCTCACGGCACGAGGCCCATGCCCCCTTGTCATTGCAGCCCAGGGCCACGATGACTGCACCGTCCAGATCAAGGCCCTCGTCGATTCTGACGTCGGGCCGGACGTCCTTTTCTTCATCGCTTTCGACGGCTTCGACCATGTTTCATCCCGACGACCGGCTGGCGGTCTTCATCGACGGCTCCAATCTCTATTCAGCCGCCCGCGCCCTGCAGCACGACCTCGACTTCCGGCGGATGCTGGACTGGTTCCGCAACCGGTCCCGCCTGATCCGGGCCTATTATTACACGGCGGTGGTCGAGGGCGAAGAGTTCTCGCCAGTGAAGCCGCTGGTGGACTGGCTGGACTACAACGGCTTTTCGGTCGTGACCAAGCCGGTCAAGCGTTTCACCGACGGCCAGGGCCACAGCCGCATCAAGGGCAACATGGACATCGAGATCGCGGTCGACATGCTGGAGCTGGCGCCGAAACTGGATCACGTCGTCCTGTTCTCGGGCGACGGCGACTTTCGGCGGCTGGTGCAGGCGGTCCAGGCCAGGGGCGTGCGCGTCACCGTCGTCTCCACCCAGAAGACCCAGCCGCCGCACATCGCCGACGAACTGCGCCGCCAGGCGGACGCCTTCCTGGACCTGAACGACCTGATGGCCGACTTCGGCCGCCCGAAGGCCGCGCAATGAGCCTGACGCCCGAACCGCCGCGCGACTGCCCCCTGTGCCCGCGCCTGGTCGCCTATCGACAGGAGAACGCGCGCCAGAACCCCGATTGGTGGAACGGCCCGGCCCCGTCGTTCGGCGATCCGAACGCGCGCCTGCTGGTGGCGGGCCTGGCCCCCGGCCGCACCGGCGCGAACCGCACAGGCCGGCCCTTCACCGGCGACCATGCCGGCTGGCTGCTATACGACACGCTGAAGAAGGCGGGCTTCGCAACAGGAACCTACGACCCCGACGGCGACGACGACCTGGCCCTGACCGACTGCATGATCACCAATGCGGTGCGCTGCGCCCCGCCCGGCAACAAGCCCCTGCCGATCGAGGAGACGACCTGCCGCCCTTTCCTGATCGACCGGTTGAAGCTGCTGCCGAACCTGAAGGTGATCGTCACCCTGGGCGATGTCTCCCGCCGCAATATCCTGAAGGCGTTCGGACGGCCCGGCACGGCCATGCCCGCCGGCCACGGCGCCGAGGGGCAGGCCGGCGGCTACGTCATCCTGAACAGCTATCACTGCTCGCGCCTGAACACGAACACCGGCCGCCTGACGCCCCAGATGTTCGAGGCGATCTTCGCGCGCGCCCGGACGCTGATCGAGGCCTGAGCCCCGTCGCACCTCAGCCCTTGTCGCGCATCAGCCGGGCCTT
>NZ_DLMO01000080.1:4084-9666 GCF_002479325.1 Brevundimonas sp. UBA7534 | reverse complement strand
CCGGCGGTGCGCGAGCTGCGCGAGGAGGTCGGCCTCGAGCTGAGGCCGGGCATCCCGCTGTGCGTGACCGAGTACGAGGTGCCCGGCAAGCGGGGCGCCCGTCGGAGCAAGGAGGTCTGGTACTGGGCCGCCGAGGTCGACGGCCAGCGCGCCCGCCCCGACGGCGACGAGGTGGACGAGGTCCGCTGGGTCGGGCCGGACGAGGCCCGGCGGCTGCTGACGAACGACTCGGATCGCGAACCGCTCGACCTGCTGCTGCGTGCCGCCTCCCGGGGGCGCCTGCGGACCGTGCCGCTGCTGGTGCTGCGCCACGCCAAGGCCAAGCCCCGCTCCTCGTGGTCGCGCGCCGAGCAGGAGCGTCCGCTGGCGGCGACGGGCCGGCGGCAGGCGCTCGCCGTCGAGGGCCTCGTGGCGGCCTGGCGGCCGGAGCGGCTGGTCTCCTCCCCGTGGCGCCGCTGCGTGGAGACGCTGGCCCCGCTCGTGAAGTCCAGCAGGCTGCCGCTGAAGACCAAGGGCGCCTTCACGGAGACCACGGCCCGGGAGAAGCCCAAGAAGACCCGCAAGGTGATGGCCGAGCTCATGGGCCGCTCCCGGCCCCTGGTCGTGTGCACGCACCGGCCGGTGCTGCCGACGCTGTTCGAGGTGGTCGAGGACGCCGCCGCCGGCCACGCGGACCGCGTGCTGCGGGCCCTGCCGACCGAGGATCCGTGGCTGCGGCCCGGCGCCGTGCTCGTGGCGCACCGCGCCCTCGACCTCGACGGCGACGTGGTGGCCGTCGAGGTCTACGACCCCTGGGACGACTGAGCCGCCCGCGCCGGCCTCGGCCCGCACGACCGGGCCACCGTTGAGCGGGCCCGCCCCCGGCCCTAGGCTCGGGTCATGGAGAACACCGCCGCCCAGAGCCAGCCCGAGAAGATTGTCCACGAGCGCCTCACGGTGACCCGGGACCCGGACCGTCAGCGCTTCGAGCTGCGCCAGGACGGGACTTTCATCGGGTTCCTCGGCTACGACCAGGAGACCGTGCGCGGCGAGGACGGCGAGGACACCGTGGTCCTGCGCCTGCAGCACACCATCATCGACGAGCAGTTCGGCCGCCGCGGCTTTGCCCGCGCCCTCGTGACCATGGTCCTGGACCGGCTGCGCGCAGAGGGTGACCGGATCGTGCCCGAGTGCTCCTACGTGGAGGACTACCTACGCCGCTACCCCGAGTACCAGGACATGGTGTTCCACGGCTGACCGGGGGCGGGGGCCTGCCCTGCCGGAGCCCGCCTGCGCCGGGCCGTCGACGACGCTCAGCGCGTCTGCTCGGATCGCTAGAGTGGGCCGGGTGAGCATCCCCACCCCCTACGAGGACCTCCTCGCCGACGTGATGGCCCACGGGGCCGTCAAGACGGACCGGACCGGCACGGGCACGCGCAGCGTGTTCGGCCGCCAACTGCGCTTCGACCTGGCCGAGTCCTTCCCGCTGATCACGACCAAGCGCGTGCACTTCAAGTCGGTCGCGCTCGAGCTGCTGTGGTTCCTGCGCGGGGACTCGAACGTGCGGTGGCTCCAGGAGCGCGGCGTGCGGATCTGGAACGAGTGGGCGGACGAGGACGGCGAGCTCGGCCCCGTCTACGGCGTGCAGTGGCGCTCATGGCCCACCCCGGACGGGGGCCACATCGACCAGATCGCCAAGGTCGTGGAGCAGATCCGGACGAACCCCGACTCGCGCCGGCACATCGTCACCGCGTGGAACCCCGCCGAGGTGGACGAGATGGCGCTGCCGCCGTGCCACGCGCTGTTCCAGTTCTACGTCTCCCCCGGTCAGGACGGCGCCCCCGGGCGGCTCTCATGCCAGCTCTACCAGCGCTCGGCGGACCTGTTCCTCGGCGTGCCGTTCAACATCGCCTCCTATGCGCTGCTGACGATGATGATGGCCCAGGTGGTCGGACTGGAGCCAGGCGAATTCGTCCACACTTTCGGCGACGCGCACCTCTATCTGAATCATCTGGAGCAGGCCGAACTGCAGCTGACGCGGGAGCCGCTGCCCCTGCCGACCATGACGATCGCGCCGCGCGACGACCTGTTCGCCTATCAGCTGTCGGATTTCACCCTCAGCGACTACGCCCCGTGGCCGCACATCAAGGCGCTCGTGTCAGTGTGAGCCGCCACGCGAGCCTTCGGGAGCCCATGATGATCGTCCGCGCCGTCCTGGCGAGCCTCGCGCTTCTGTCGGCGCCGGTCGCGCCCGCCCTCGCCTTTTCGTCATCCGCCGTCGAGGCCACGGTCATCGCGCCGACCCGCCAGACCCTGACGACGCCGGACGGTCGCGCGGTGTCCCTGTCGATCTGGACCGCGCCCGAAGAGCGTGGCGTCGTCATGTTCAGCCACGGCTTCGGCGGCGCGCCGGAGGCCTATCAGAGACTGCTGTCGGCCTGGGCCGCGCACGGCTTCACCGTCATCGCCCCGCTGCACGTCGATTCCCAGCAGCATCCGGATCGGAGCGCCAACGGCCAAGTCGCGCTGACCACCCGCTTGGAGGACCTGGCCTTGACGCGCGAGACGGCCGCGCGCGAGCACGCCGGCGAGCCGATGATCGTGGCGGGCCATTCGTTCGGCTCTTTGATGTCCCTGATCGCAGGCGGGGCGACCACCATCCTGGGCCCGCAAGGCGATCCGGCCGTGAAAGGCGTGATCGCCCTGTCCTCGCCCGGCCCCATCCCGGTCGTGGTGACGCCCGAGACCTATCGAACCCTGACCGCGCCGCTGTTGGTCGTGACCGGCGATCAGGACATCGTGCCGGGCTACGCCGACGACTGGCGCGATCACCGCCTGCCCTTCGACACCGCGCCTGGGGGCGACAAGACCTTGATCGTGGTCACAGGCGGCGGCCACCAGTTTCCCGCGACCGCCGAAGGCGACCAGTTCGATCTTCTGGTTCGAGCGACGGAGGACTTTCTGGACGCCTACGCCCTGGGCGACACCGAAGCGAAGGCCCGGCTGGACGCGCTTTCCGCACCCGGCCTCACCGTCGAGCATCGTTGAAATCGTCATGGATATGAAGGCGCTGCAGGCCGATGTTCTGCGCATCTCCGACATCTATGCGGCTGAACACGCCATCGACCGCGACCGGGACTGGGCGCTTTTGAAGCTGCAGGAAGAGCTGGGCGAGCTGACGGCCGAACACCTGCGCCTGTCGCAACGGGCGCGCGGCGCGCCCGACCCCCTCGCCCTGGGCGACGAGGCGGCCGATGTGCTCGGGATGCTGCTGATCTACTGCGCCCGCGCCGGCGTCGATCTGGAAGAGGCGATGCGGCGGAAATGGTTGCGCTGGCTGGACCTCAAGGAAGGCGACGCGGCATGAGCATTCCGATCCTCTCGCTGGTCGTGGCGCGTGGGCGCAACGGGGTCATCGGCCGCGACGGCGACCTACCGTGGCGACTGCGGTCGGACCTGCAGCGGTTCAAGGCCATCACCATCGGCAAGCCCTGCCTGATGGGCCGCAAGACCTGGGAAAGCCTGCCGCTGCGCCCCTTGCCCGGCCGGCTGAACCTGGTTCTGACCCGCGACCAGTCCTATGAGGAAGGCCAGGCCAAGGGCGCGCTGGTCTGCGGCACGCTGGACGAGGCCATCGAGATCGCGCGCGAGACGGCCGAGGAGGACGGCGTGGGCGAAATCTGCGTCATCGGCGGCACGGCCCTGTTCGAGGCCGCCCTGCCCCGCGCGCGCCGGCTGTACATCACCGAGGTCGACGCCGCGCCCGACGGCGACGCGGTCTTTCCGGCGTTCGACGCCGACGCCTGGACCGAAGTGTCGTCGGAAGCGCACCCGGCCGGCGAGAAGGACGACCACGCCTTCACCTTCCGCGTGCTGGAACGACGATAAGGAGCCGCCATGTATGTGACCACGACCAACGACCTGCCGGGTTTTCGCATCAACCGCCACATAGGCCTGGTGCGGGGCGTCACGGTGCGCTCGCGCAACGCCATCTCCGACGCCATCGGCGGGGTCCAGTCGATGCTGGGCGGGCGGGTCGGCGCCTATGTCAAACTGGCCGAGGCCGGTCGGCAGGAAGCCTATGACGAACTGGTCAAGCACGCCCAGGCCCACGGCGCCAACGCCATCCTGGCCGTCCGCTACGACGCCACCGAGATCATGCCCGGCGTGACCGAGGTTCTGGCCTATGGCACCGCCGTGGTGGTCGAGCCGGTCTAGAGGCCCAGCACCGCCGCCAAACGCTGAGCCACGGCGGCGAAGCGGTCGGCGACCTCTCCCGACGAGTCGGCCAGCACGACGGGCCGGCCCGCATCGCCGGCCTGACGCACGGCGGCGTCCAGCGGCAGGTCGCCCAGAAAGGGGACGCCCAGGCGCGCGGCCTCGGCCTCGGCGCCGCCCCGGCCGAAGACCGGGCCGCTCATGTTCTCGATCAGGCCCAGGGTCGGCACGCCGACCTTCTGGAACAGGGTGTGGGCCCGGCGCGCGTCGGCCAGGGCCACCTCCTGCGGGGTGGAGACGATCACGGCGCCGTCCAGCGGCGTCTTCTGGATCAGGGTCAGTTGCACGTCGCCGGTGCCGGGCGGCAGATCGACCACGAGAACATCCAGCGGCCGGCTTTCCGTTCCCCAGCGGGTCTGGGTCAGCATCTGGGTGATGGCCTGCGACGCCATCGGGCCGCGCCAGATCATGGCGTCGTCCATCCGAGTCAGCAGGCCGACCGACATGGCCTTGAGCCCGTGCGCCCGGTGCGGGACGATGGCGCCGTCCTCATAGGCGGGCTGGCCCGAGATCCCCAGCATGGTCGGCAGCGAAGGCCCATAGACGTCGGCGTCCAGTACGCCGACCGACAGTCCGCGCGCCGCCAGGGCGGCGGCCAGGTTCACGGCGACGGTGGACTTGCCCACCCCGCCCTTGCCGCTGGCCACCGCCAGGACGCGGCGGACATGGGCGGGGCGGTCGGTCGGGACCGGCGCCTTGGGCCGGCCCTGATCGACGGCGGCCCTGGATAGCCCCGCCGTGCGCGGGGCAGCGGACGGCCGAGCCTCGGCCGTCAGGATCACCGAGACGCGGGTCATCCCCGGCAGCGCCTTCAGGGCGGCCTCGGCGGCGTCCCGCACGGGTGCATAGAGGGCCGCCTTGGCGCTCTCCACCTCAAGGGCGAAACCGGCGCGGTCCTCGCCCACCACCAGCCCCTGGACCAGGCCGGCGGCGACCAGGCCCCGGCCCGAAATGGGGTCGATCACGGCGTCCAGGGCGGCGATGACGGCGGAACGTTCGACCAAGGCGGCCTCCGGGGGGCTTGCGGATGGGAAGGCGCGCGTTCTATCGCCGACGGACGCCGCCCGCGAGCCTGGATTTGTCGCAACAGCCTTCAATCACTCTCATCGCCGGCCCTACCGCCTCGGGCAAGTCCGCCCTGGCGCTGAAGCTGGCGCGCGAGACAGGGGCGGTCATACTCAACGCCGACAGCCAGCAACTCTACGCCGACCTGCGCATCCTGACCGCCCGGCCGTCGGACGAGGAAGAGGCTCAGGCCGAGCATCGGCTGTACGGCGTCGCCGACGCGGCGGACGCCTGGTCGGTCGGTCGCTGGAGCCGGGCGT
>NZ_DLMO01000080.1:0-4012 GCF_002479325.1 Brevundimonas sp. UBA7534 | reverse complement strand
CCCGGGCGGTGCTGGCCGAGATCGGCCGCCTGGGCGAAGGGGCGCCCGTCATCCTGGTCGGCGGCACCGGCCTGTATTTCCTCAGCCTTACCCGAGGCCTGGCCGATATTCCCGATGTCCCGCTGGAGGTCCGCGACCGGGTCGAAGCGGACTATGCGACATTGGGCGAAGCCGCTTTCCGCGCCCGCCTGGCCCAGGCGGACCCCGCCTCAGCCGCCGCCATCGAGCGCGGCGACCGGCAACGGCTGATCCGCGCCATGAGCGTGCTCGCCGCCAGCGGCCAGCCCCTCAGCGGATGGCGCGCGCAGACTCGTCCGTTGCTTGCCCCCGACGCCTGGCGGGGCATCGTGATGGCGCCTGACCGCGCCGGTCTCTACGACGCCTGCGATCGGCGCGTGGACCGGATGATGACGGGCGGCGCCCTGGCGGAGGTCGAGGCGCTGCTGGTGCGCGGGCTGGACCCGTCGCTGCCGGCGATGAAGGCCGTTGGCGTTCGAGAACTGGCGGACTTTCTTCAGGGGCGATGCTCGCGTCAGCAGGCGACGGACGCGCTGAAACAGGCCACGCGCAACTACGCCAAGCGCCAACTGACCTGGTTTCGTAACCAGACGCCGGACTGGCGTCGCGCCAGCGGCGTCGCATGACGGCTTGGAGATCGGACGGCGAGCGCCTATATTGTCGCTGTCCGGTTTCGGCCGGACTATGGCGATAAAGGCGCCTGTAATAAGCGGACCGGACCCGGGTGCGATTCCCGGCGGCTCCACCATCTTCTCCCCGCGTTATCGGCGGAGGCAGCCATGGGGCCGACTAGCATCGACGGACGTGTAAAGAGGATTGCTTTCGCTCGTCCTGGCCCACCGTATCGGGCCTTTATCTAACTGCGAACGATAACTTCGCTGGAGAAGTCGCTCTCGCCGCGTAATGCGGTTCGAGTGATTTCGAATCTTAAGTCCTAGGGGTTCAGATCCCTGGGCGGGGCCCGGAGGGCGCCTGGCAACAGAAGCCCTCCACTTCTTCACAAGCCCGGCGACAGAATCCCGGCGCTTTACCCTCATGCCATCTTTCGCCCGCGCACGGTCGCCGCTATCAGTCGCGCTCTGAAGCGAGGTGACGATGACCGACCAGGCCCCTCCGGTCGACGAAATGAACTACGAGCGTCTGGCTCACGAAGCCTTGCGCGGCGTGGTGCGCGCGGCGCTTGAGCGGGTCGTCGCCGACGGCCTGCCGGGCGCGCATCATTTCTACATCACCTTCAAGACCCGGGCGCCGGGCGTATCGGTGTCGCCCGACATCCTGGCCAAATATCCCGACGAGATGACGGTCGTGCTGCAGCATCAGTACGACGACCTGCGGGTCGAGGCGGACCGGTTCTCGGTCAAGCTGCGCTTCGGCGGCGTGCCCAAGACGCTGGCCATGCCCTATTCGGCGGTGACGCGCTTCTATGATCCGAGCGTGCAATTCCTGCTGCAGTTCGAGGCGCCGGAAGTCAGCGAAGCCGTGGAGGAACCCACTTCGCCCGAGCCGACCCCGCCGTCCGACGACGGCCCCAAGGTCGTCTCGCTGGATCAATTCCGCAAAAAATAGACGTCCTATCGCGGGTAGGCGCGGATGGTGATCCGCTCGCGTTCGCCCTCGTGGCGTTCGACCAGAAGACGCGCCACCTGGGCGTCGTCGTGGAACAGATAGCCCTTGATGGCGTCCAGCAGGGCCTTGGCCAGATTGTCCAGGTCCATCCAGGGCGGATCGCCGACATGTTCCATGCGGATCTCGACCACATGGTCGCCCCAGGCCGGGCGCGCGCCGCGCCATTCCTTGCGCATGAACTCATAGACCAGGGGCTTGTAGTATTTGGCCTGGGTGGTCAGGCCGTCGATGACGATCTCGACCGCCTGGCCGTCCTCGCGCGCGCGAACCTTGCCGGTTCCGATCCAGCCCGCCGTCATGCGTCCGCCTTGCCCTGCATGGCGTCCGTGCTACACGCCTGCGCAACGCAAAGCCACGCCGGAAGACCAGTCCCATGAGCAACGTCCGCACCGAAACCGACACCTTCGGCCCGATCGAAGTCGCCGCCGATCGCTACTGGGGCGCTCAGGCGCAGCGTTCGCTGGGCAACTTCAAGATCGGCTGGGAAAAGCAGCCCCTGCCGGTCGTGCGCGCTCTGGGCGTCGTCAAGCGCGCGGCGGCCGAGACCAACCGCGACCTGGGCAAGCTGGACGCCAGGCTGGCCGACGCCATCATCCAGGCCGCCAACGAAGTCATCGAGGGCAAGCTGAACGACCACTTCCCCCTGGTCGTGTGGCAGACGGGCTCGGGCACCCAGTCGAACATGAACGCCAACGAGGTGATCTCGAACCGCGCCATCGAGATTCTGGGCGGGGAGATGGGCTCCAAGAAGCCGGTCCACCCGAACGACCACGTCAACATGAGCCAGTCGTCGAACGACACCTATCCGACGGCCATGCACGTCGCCTGTGCCGAACAGGTGGTCAATGACCTGATCCCGGCGCTGAAGCATCTGCACGCCGCCCTGGACGCTAAGGCCAAGGCCTGGGCTCACATCATCAAGATCGGCCGCACCCACACCCAGGACGCCACGCCCCTGACGCTGGGCCAGGAGTTCGGCGGCTACGCCCAGCAGGTCGCCAACGGCATCGAACGGATCGAACAGACCCTGCCCAAGCTGATGGAACTGGCCCAGGGCGGCACCGCCGTCGGCACCGGGCTGAACGCCCCCGTCGGTTTCGCAGAAAAGGTCGCCGCCCAGATCGCCGACATCACCGGCCTGCCCTTCACCACGGCGCCGAACAAGTTCGAGGCCCTGGCCGCCCACGACGCCATGGTCTTCAGCCACGGCGCGATCAACACCGTCGCCGCGTCGCTGTTCAAGATCGCCAACGACATCCGCTTCCTGGGTTCCGGCCCCCGTTCGGGTCTGGGCGAACTGGCGCTACCGGAGAACGAGCCGGGTTCGTCGATCATGCCGGGCAAGGTCAATCCGACCCAGTGCGAAGCCCTGACCCAGGTGTGCGCCCAGGTGTTCGGCAATCACGCCACCCTGACCTTCGCCGACTCCCAGGGGCATTTCGAGCTGAACGTCTTCAACCCGGTGATGGCCTACAACTTCCTGCAGTCGGTGCGTCTGGTGGCCGATGCGGCGATCAGCTTCACCGACAACTGCGTCGTCGGCATCGAGCCGCGCGAGGACAACATCAAGCGCGGCCTTGAGAACAGCCTGATGCTGGTCACCGCCCTGAACGCCAAGCTGGGCTATGACACCTGCGCCAAGATCGCCAAGACCGCGCACAAGAACGGCACCACCCTGCGCGAGGAAGCGGTCGGCGGCGGATATCTGACGAACGAGGAGTTCGACGAATACGTGCGGCCGGAAAAAATGATCGCGCCCCAGTAATCGCGGATTCTAACCCGAAACGAGAAAGGCCCCGCCGGATCGGCGGGGCCTTTTGTCGTCGAGGCGATAGGCCTCAGTGCGGCTTTTCGGTCCAGCGGGCCTTGGCGTCGTCCTTGGTCAGGCTGAGGTGGACATGCTTGTCGTCCACGCGCTCGACCCAGCTGACCGGGATCATGTGGTGCTTGAATGCGCCGGCCAGATCCATCTTCGCCAGTTCGATCTGATCGCCCATGACGTGGTCCACGCGGCCGACGTGCTCGCCGTCCGAACCGACCACTTCCAGGTGTTCCTTGATGAGGGAGGCGTCTACCATGTCGTTTCCTTTCATTGCCTGTCCCCAGAATGCATCGGGCGGCGACGGGTTTCGAACGGCGGAGCTTGCAGATGGGCGAAATCGTCAACCTGAACCGAGCGCGAAAGGCGCGGGACAAGGCCCAGGACAAGGCGCGCGCCGCCGCCAACCGCGCGGCGCACGGCCTGACCGGCGTGGACAAGAAGGCCGCTCGCATCGAGCGCGAGCGCGCCGAGCGTCACATCGACGGGCACAAGCGCGAGGACTGATCCTTCAGGCCTTGGGCGCGCGGATCAGCAGGACCTGGCCGA
>NZ_DLMO01000091.1 GCF_002479325.1 Brevundimonas sp. UBA7534 | reverse complement strand
CGGTGATGTTGTAGCCCAGCATCTCGCTGTCGCCGCCCAGGCCCGAGATCGAGGCGGTGTTGACGATGCAGCCCCTGCTCTTCTTCAGATGCGGATAGGCGGCCCGGCATCCGTACAGCACGCCGTCGACGTTGACGGCCATGACCTTGCGATAGTCGTCCAGCGTCATGGTCTGCACCGTGCCGTCGCATCCGACGCCGGCGTTGTTGTGGATGACATCCAGAGCGCCGAAGCGATCGACGGCGGCCTGGACCATGCCCTCGACCTCGTCCTGTCGCGAGACGTCGACGATCCGGGTGATCACGCGCGACGTGTCCAGGCCGGACAGGGTCTCGGCGAGGCCATCTTCGTTCTGGTCGGCGGCCAGGACGTTGGCGCCCTCGCCAGCGAAGCGGCGGACGGCGGCCTGGCCGATGCCGGACCCGCCGCCGGTGACGATCACGGTCTTTCCTGAAAAGCGGCTCACGGGGGGCTCCTTTGGCTGCATAGGGGGGATGCGGGCACAACCGGACCGGCCACGGCCCGTTCCATCAGTAGATTTTGATCGCCGCGCAACGGGTTGAGCGGAACGCGCCCTGGGCCTAGGTGAAGACCATGCGCCAGACCTTCGACGAAACCACCGATCCGTCCTTCGGAGCCCGACACCTGCCCCTGCTGCGCGCCCGCATGGCCGAGCAGGGCCTGGACGGCTTCCTGATTCCGCATGAGGACGAGCATCAGAACGAGTATCTGCCGGACGCCAACGAGCGGCTGGCCTGGGCCACGGGCTTCACCGGCTCGGCCGGGGCGGCGGTGGTGATGGGCGACCGCGCCGCCATGTTCACCGACGGCCGCTACACCGTCCAGGTCAAGGCCCAGACCGATCCGGCCCTGTTCGAACGCTTCGACCTGGGCGATGTCGCGGCCTATCTGGAAGGTGCGCCCAAGGGGGCCGTGATCGGCTACGATCCGCGCCTGCACAGCCCCGACGCGCTGGTCCCGTTGCGAGGGGCGGCGCGCAAGGCCGGCGCCGAGCTGAAGCCGGTCGAGGTCAATCCGCTGGACCAGGCCTGGGGCGAAGACCGTCCCGCTCAGCCGGCCGCGCCGGTGGTCCCGCACCCGGATGAGTGCTCGGGCGAGAGCCACGCCGCCAAGCGAACACGAATCGGCAAGGCGGTCGCCAAGGCCGGCGCTGACGTGGCCCTGCTGACGGCGCCGTCGTCGATCGCATGGCTGTTCAACGTGCGCGGCGGGGACGTCATCCGCTCGCCCCTGCCGATCGGACAGGCGCTGCTGGCGGCGGACGGGACGGCGCGGCTGTTCCTGGATGCGGCGAAGGTGACCAACGAACTGCCCGCGTGGCTGGGCGACGACGTGCGGGTCGAGGCGCCCGAGCGGCTGGCCGAGGCGCTCGACGGTCTGGGCGGTCAACGGGTGATGATCGACCCCGCCCTGTCCTCGGCCTGGTATTTCGACCGGCTGGAGCAGGCGGGCGCGACGGCGGTGCGGGCGCCCGATCCTTGCGCCGTGCCGCGCGCGGTCAAGAACGCGGTGGAGATCGAGGGCAGCCGCCAGGCCCACATCCGCGACGGCGCCGCGCTGAGCCGGTTCCTGCATTGGGTCGACACCACGGCGCAGCAGACCCTGCCCGACGAGCGCGAGGTGGTCGAGGCGCTGGAGCGGTTCCGCGAGGAGACCGGCGCGTTGAAGGACCTGAGCTTCGACACCATCGCGGGCGCGGGACCGAACGGCGCCCTGCCGCACTACAAGCCCGTGACGCGGACCATCCGCCGGATCGAGAAGGGCTCGCTGCTGCTGGTCGACGGCGGCGGCCAGTATCTGGACGGCACCACCGACGTGACCCGGACGATGGCGGTCGGCGAACCGTCCGCTGAACAGCGGCGGATGTTCACCCTGGTGCTGAAGGCCCACATCGCCATGGCGACGATCCGCTTTCCGCCGGGGACCAGCGGCATGGCGCTGGACGCCGTCGCGCGCGCGCCGCTGTGGAATGCGGGCCTGGACTACGACCACGGCACCGGCCACGGCGTGGGCAGCTATCTGGGCGTCCACGAGGGGCCGCAGCGGATCGCCAAATGGGGCACGACACAGCCGCTGCTGGAAGGGATGATCCTGTCCAACGAGCCGGGCTATTACCGCGAGGGCCATTGGGGCATCCGCATCGAGACCCTGCAGGTCGTGACGCCGGCCACGGTTCCCGAAGGCGGGGAGCGGCCGATGCACGGTTTCGAGCAACTGACCTTCGCGCCGCTGGATCGCAAGCTGATCGACAGCGCGCTGCTGACGCCGGATGAACGGGCCTATGTCGACGCCTATCACGCCGAGACCCTGGCCAAGGTCGGCCCGCTGCTGGAGGGCGAGGCCAAGGCGTGGCTGACGGAGGCGTGCGCGCCCCTGTCATGACGATGATCGGCGCCATCGCCCTGTTGCTGGCCTGCCAGTTGGCGGGCGAGGCGATCCACCGGCTGACGGGTCTGCCGCTGCCAGGGTCGGTGATCGGGCTGGTGCTGCTGCTGGCCTGGCTGGCCGCGGTTCCGCGCGAACGACCGACGCTTCAGGCGGTGAGCGGCTGGCTGACGGCGCATCTGTCGATCATGTTCGTGCCGGCCGCCGTGGGCCTGATCGAGGAGGGCGGGCCCTTGTCGCGCTATGGCGTCGGCATCGTCGTGGCCACGGCGATCTCGACCCTGCTGACCATGGCGGTGACGGCGCTGGTGTTCCGCTGGGCCGTCGCGCGGTTCGGATCGGCCGAGGGCATCGCCGACGGCAAGGCGACGGGGGAGGTCGGCCCGTGAAGGACCTTGTGACCACGCCGCTGTTCTGGCTGGCCGTGACCCTGGTGGTGTTCGAGGGGGCGGACCAGTTGTCGCGTCGCAGCGGGCGTCATCCGCTGTGTCATCCGGTCCTTCTGGCCACGCCGGTTCTGATCGGCCTGCTGTTGGCGACGGACACGCCCTACCGTACCTACTGGAGCGGAACCCAGGCGCTGAGCTTCCTGTTGGGGCCGGCGGTGGTGGGCCTGGCCGTGCCCGTGTGGGCGCAGCGGGCGCTGATCCGGCGGCTGGCCGCGCCGATCGGCCTGGCCCTGCTCGCCGGCGCCGTGACCGCCATCGTCAGCGCGGTCGGCGTCCTGGCCCTGTTCGGCGCGCCCAGGGAGGTGCTGGCCTCGATCGCGCCGCGCGCCACCACCACCCCGGTCGCCATGGCGGTGGCCCAGCAACTGGGCGGCGTGCCGGCTTTAGCGGCGGTGATCGTGCTGATGGCGGGCGTGATCGGGGCGATGACCGCCACGCCCCTGTTCAACGCCTTGGGAATCCGCGACTTCCGGGCGCGCGGGATGGCCATCGGGGTGTCGGCCCACGGGTTCGGCGCGGCGCGGGCGTTCCAGGTGGATTCGACCGCCGGCGCCTTCGCCAGCCTGGGCATGGCGTTGAACGCGGTGGCGACGGCTACGCTTCTGTCCTTGCTGGCGCTTCTGCCGTGAGATCGATCTCGGGGCAGTTTCTCAGCTGCTCGATGGGGCAGGGCAGATCGGCCAGGGCCGCGCGCATGGCGTCGTAGCCGGCGGCCACCGGCTGGTCATAGACCTTCCAGTCGCGGATGTCGGCCCCGCCCGGATCGGGCAGGACCAGGACGTCGGCCTGGGCGCGGGCCTGCTCCATCTCGGCGTCCGTGGACAGGGTGGCCGAGCGCATCAGCACCGAGACGATGGGGGGGCCGCGCTTCCAGGCGCCCGACAGGATCCATTTCCACCAGGACGGCGGGTTCTGGAGCGTTTCCGGATCGACGCCCCGCGTCTGGGACATGTCCACGCCGACGATGGGACCGCTGTTCAGCTGACGCATCACGCCGGTGGGGAAGTTCTTCAATACGGCGCCGTCGACCAGCACCTGGCCGTCCATGACCACCGGCGGCATGACGCCGGGAATGGCGATGGTGGCGCGCATGGCCCGACGCAGCAGGCCGGTGCGGTGGATTTCCAGCTTGCCCGAGGTCAGGTTGGATGACACCGCGAAGAAGGGCAGGGGCATGTCCGCCATGTCGATGTCGCCGTAGGCGTCTTCCAGCAGGCCCGCGACCTTGCGCGCCCGGGTCATGGCGACCAGGGGAAAGGCGAGGTCGGACAGCGGATCGGACTGGACGAAGGCCTTGCGGATTTTTCGGTCCAACTCCTCGTCGGACCAGCCCAGCGCAGGGCCGGCGCCGACCACGGCCCCCATCGAGGCGCCGCCGATGAAGTCGAGCGGGATCCGCGCCTCATGTAGCGCGCGGACCGCGCCGATGTGGCAGTAGGCGCGCGCGCCGCCGCCGGACAGGACCAGGCCGACCGAGGTCCCGGTGACGACGCGGGCCAGGCGCTCGGCGTCCGAGGCCACGCCTTCCACGCAGTGAAACCAGCGGTCGGGACGAACCCCGTCGATCCAGACCCGGGTGTTGGCCGGCCGTGTCATGCGCGGATCGCGCAGCAGGATCAGATCGGTCAGCTGCCGTCCGTCGCCGAAGCCCGTGCGATGCGGCAGATTGCGCGGCGGCGCCAAAAGGCCGCTGCCCACCACGAACAGGCGATCGACCTGGCGCGCGCACAGAGACGCCCAGGCCGGCTGGTCCAGCTCGGCGACATAGAGGACATAGTCGTGGTCGTCCTCCACCCGGTTGAACCATTCGGCGGCCGAGGAGAGGGCGGTCTGGTCGATCACCTTGCAGGTGAAGCCCAAGGCCTGGATGGCGGCGGCGATGCGCTCCACGAAGGCGCGGATCGGGCGGGGGCGGGCGGAGACGAAGCCGAAGACGCTGGGTTCGGCCGCGCCGGCGGTGCGCTCGCGCGCGCGATGGATCATCAGCCGCGACAATTCCACCATCAGATCCGGCTCGGACCGGGCGGCCTCGAAGAAGGCGTCGCGGGGCAGGGCCAGGATTTCGGAATCGCGCAGGGCCACGACGCTGGCCGTGTGGGGCGTCCCGGCCAGCATCGCCATTTCGCCGACCGGCTCTCCGGCGCGGACGACGCCCAGGAACTGGGCCGGCTGGGC
>NZ_DLMO01000098.1:952-2900 GCF_002479325.1 Brevundimonas sp. UBA7534 | reverse complement strand
GCTACGGATTCAACAAGTCGCACGCCGCCGCCTACGCCCTGATCTCGTTCAGACCGGCTGGCTGAAGGCCAATCATCCGGTCGAATTCTTCGCCGCCTCGATGAGCCTGGACCTGTCGAACACCGACAAGCTGGCGGTCTTCTACCAGGACGCCAAGCGGTTCGACGTGCCCGTCCTGCCGCCCGACATCAATCGGTCCTCGGCCGACTTCGACGTGTCGTGGGAGGACGGCAAGGGGGCGGTCCTCTATGCGCTGGGAGCCATCCGCAACGTGGGTCTGGAGGCCATGCGCCACGTCATTGAGGTGCGCGAGCAGGGCGGCCGTTTCGTCGACATCTTCGACTTCCTGGAGCGGGTCGATCCGCGCTGCGTCAACAAGCGGGCGCTGGAAGGCCTGGCCAAGGCCGGGGCCTTCGACAGCCTGCACTCCAACCGTCGCCAGTTGGTCGAACAGGCCGACGTGCTGATGGCCTATTGCCAGAGCGTCGCGGCCGAGCGCGCCTCGGCCCAGGTCAATCTGTTCGGCGGCGATCAGGCCCACGCCGGCCGCCCGCGTCTGAAAAGCGTCGAGCCCTGGGTCGGGCCGGACCGGCTGGATCAGGAACTGTCGGCGGTCGGCTTCTATCTGTCGGGCCACCCGCTGGACGACATGGCCCAGGCCCTGAAGCGCAAGCGCGTCACCTTCGTCGCGGAGGCCCTGCCTCTGGCTGAAAACGGTCACGAGGCCTTCCAGATGGCCGGGGTCGTGCGCCGTCGTCAGGAACGCGCCAGCGCCCGCACCGGCGAGAAATTCGCCTTCGTCACCTTCTCCGACCCGACGGGCGAGTTCGAATGCCTGTTCCCACCCGAGCAGTTGCGCCGCTGCCGCGAGGTGCTGGAGCCCGGCGCCTCGGTCATGGTGCGCGTGCGGGCCAAGGCTTCGGACGGGGAGGTGCGCTTCTTCGGCGACGACGCCTCGCAGATGGACAATCTGCTGGACGACGCCAACATGGCGCTGCGCGTCCATGTCTCGGCCCGCACCGCCGACGCCGAGGCGCTGAAGGCGCGCCTGGAACGGGCGCGATCCGGCGCTATCGGCAAGGGCGGCGAGATCTGGCTGATGATCGCGGGCCTGGACCAGGGCAGGGAGGCGGAAATCCGTCTGCCGGGCCGCTATCGCCTGGATGGGGCGCTGCGCGGCGCGCTGAAATCCGCGCCGGGCGTGGTCATGCTGGAGGACGCCTGATGGTTCTTCTCCTGATGCCGGCGATCATGCCCTGTCGTGGGATGCGTCCTTGGAAATCGCTCGGGCCGGAACGCCGGCCGAAACCCGGAGCTCCCAGATGTCCCACGCCGTCGGAACCTTCGATGTCCGGATCACGCCGGTCGAACCGGGTGAGGGCGATCGGACCCTGGGCCACGGCCGGATGCGGATCGCCAAGACCTTCCATGGCGACCTTTAGGGAACCGGCGCCGGCGAGATGCTGGCGATGATGAATGACGACCGGTCCGGCGCCTATGTCGCGATGGAGCGGGTGTCGGCGACGCTGGACGGACGCACGGGCGCCTTCAGTCTGGTGCATCGCGGGATTATGAATCGCGGCGCGCAGGACCTGCTGATCGCCATCGTGCCTGGCTCCGGCGTCGATGGTTTGACCGGGATTTCAGGCGTCTTCCACCTGGCAATCGCCGGCGGCGAACACCGCTACGACCTGGAATATGCGCTGCCGGAGGCGACGCCTTAACGGCTAAGCTTTTGAAAAATCGGAACCTCACGGACGCGTGAGAGGTTTTCAGGGTCTCACTAGGGAGACTGTTCCAATGATGAAGATCACCGCACTCGCCAGCCTCGCCTCCGCCGCCGCGCTTCTGGCCGCCTGCGGCCAAGGCGGCGACAGCGCCCAGCAGAACGCCGAAGAAGCGGTCAACGCCACCCAGGACATGACCTCGGGCGTCGTCGGCCAGACAG
>NZ_DLMO01000098.1:469-797 GCF_002479325.1 Brevundimonas sp. UBA7534 | reverse complement strand
CCAGGCCGCCGAGATCGCCCAGGCCAAGTCGACCAATGCCCAGGTCAAGGCGCTGGCGTCCACGATCCGCACCGACCACACCCAGGCCGGGGAAAAGCTGTCGGCGGCCGTCCCGACCGCGGCGCCGAACGTCGAGGTTCCGACCACGCTGGATCAGCGCCGCCAAGGCCTGATCGATAATCTGAACGCCGCCTCGCCCGGCGATTTTGACAAGGTCTATCTGGAGCAGCAGGTCGCCGCTCACAACGAGACGCTGACGCTGCTGAACGGCTTCTCGGACAACGCCGACGCGCCGGCCCTGGCCACGCTGGCGCGCGAGCTGATCCCG
>NZ_DLMO01000098.1:0-354 GCF_002479325.1 Brevundimonas sp. UBA7534 | reverse complement strand
TGGCGCGCGAGCTGATCCCGACCGTCACCCAGCACCGCGACCGAGCCAAGCAGTTGCTCGACGCCATGGGCTGATCGACGACGAAAGTCAGCAGGAAGGGGCGGTCCCGCAGGGCCGCCCTTTTTCGCGCGGCTTGCCTTTTGATCCGATCCCGCCTACATGGCCCCCGCATTTCGCAACGCGGGCGAGGCGCGGGCCGGGGAGACATCCCGACCTGCTCCATTCCGAGGGACCGCCGGTCCTTTTATCGCCCGCGCCACGTTGATCGGAAAAAGGACTGAACGATCATGGCTCTGCCTGAATTCTCGATGCGCACCCTGCTGGAAGCGGGCGCCCACTTCGGCCACCAGACCC
>NZ_DLMO01000047.1 GCF_002479325.1 Brevundimonas sp. UBA7534 | reverse complement strand
GCGGCCAGATCGGCGGCGTCGCCCATGTCCGTATGGCCGACGAACTTCACGCCCTTGACCACCCGGCCGTCCTTGACGTCCAGGCAGGGAATGATGCGCCGGGCGGTCATGATCGCCGGGCCGTCGTAATGGCCTCGGGCAGGTTGAATCGGTTCTCGTAGAGGGCACGGCCGACGATGACGCCGTGACAACCCAGCGCCCTGATCGCCCGAATGTCTTCGAGGGACGAAACCCCGCCCGAAGCCTGGAGCACGAGATCAGGCCGCCTCAAGCGGATTTCCGAGAGCAGTTCCAGGTTCGGCCCGGCAAGGGCGCCGTCCCGGCCCACGTCCGTGACGAGCAGATGCTTGGCGACGCCCTTGGGGTATCGGTCCAGCGCTTCCCATAGGGTGACGCCGGAAGACTGGGTCCAGCCCCTCAGGGCAGGGACAGGAACGCCGTTCTCGATCTTGACGTCCAGCGCCAGGGTGATGCGGTCGGCGCCGAAGCCCTTCAACCAGGCGACCACGTCGTTGGGCTGGGTGACGGCCAGCGAACCGATGACGACCCGCGACACCCCGGCGTCCAGCAGGGCGGCCACGTCGTTGGCGCCGCGCACCCCGCCGCCGGACTGGACCTTGACGTCGATGGCTTTGGTCAGTTCGCCGATCAGCCCGTGCTGCATCGCCTGGCCGGCTTCGGCCCCGTCCAGATCGACGACGTGGATCCATTCCGCGCCCTCGGCGGCGAAGGCGGTCAGGCGGGCGGCCGGCTGATCGTCATAGCGGGTGACCTGATCGAACTTGCCGTGCATCAGGCGCACACACACGCCGTCCTTCAGGTCGATGGCGGGGTAGATCAGCATGGAAGACCCAGGAAGTTCTTGAGAATGATCGCGCCGGCTTCGGCCGAGCGTTCGGGGTGGAACTGGCAGCCCCAGCGATTGGCGGATCGCACGACGGCGGGGACCGCGCCGCCGTAGTCCGCGCGCGCCAGCGTCGCCGGGCCGTCGGGGCAGACGAAGCCATGAACGAAGTAGGCGTAGGCGCCGTCGGTCACGCCTTCCAGCAGCGGATCGTCCCGATCCCGCGCCAGGCTGCTCCAGCCCATGTGCGGCACCGGAAGGCCGCCCTCCGGCGTCAAACGTCGCACCACGCCCGGGATGAAGCCCAGCATCTGGACGCCGTCGCCTTCTTCGCTCCGTTCGAACAGCAACTGCTGGCCCAGGCAGACCCCCAGCAACGGGCGGGGAAAGGCGCGCAGCGGCTCGATCAGCCCCAGTTCGGCCAAGCGCGCCGTCGCATAGCCCGCCGCGCCCACGCCCGGCAGGATCACCCGCTCGGCGTCCGCGACCACGGCCGGATCGTCGGTCAGGCGCACCGAGACGCCCAGCCGCTCCAGCGCGAACTGGACCGAGGCGACGTTCCCCGCGCCATAGGCGATGACGGCGACCTCGCTCACAGCACCCCCTTGGTCGAGGGCACGGCGTCGCCCTCGATGCGGATGGCCTGGCGCAGGGCGCGGCCGAAGCCCTTGTAAGCGGCTTCCGTCTTGTGGTGATCGTCCTGGCCGGTGACCTTGATGTGGATGGCGGCCCCCATCGCCTCGGCCAGAGAGCGGAAGACGTGGGCGGTCAGATCGGTGCGGTATTCGCCGATGTAGGGCGTCTCGAATGCGCCTTCGAACAGCGGATAGGGGCGCCCGGACAGGTCCAGCGCGACATGCGCCTCGGCCTCGTCCATGGCCAGGACGAAGCCGTAGCGGGCGATGCCCTTGCGCTCGCCCAACGCCTGTTTCAGCGCCTGGCCCAAGGCGATGGCGCTGTCCTCTATGGTGTGGTGCGGGTCGGTGTGCAGGTCGCCTTCGCATTGCAGGCGCAGGGAGAAGCCGCCGTGCGCGGCGATCTGCTCCAGCATGTGATCGAAGAAGCCGACGCCGGTTTCGATCCTGACCGGCCCGGTCGCGTCCAGATCGACGGCGCAGACGATGCGGGTCTCCTTGGTGTCCCGGACGGCCTGGCCGACGCGGGCCGGGCGGCGCTTGGGCGGCGTCAGGCCGAAGGCGGCGAGAAGTCGGTCATTGACGTCGGGCTTGATCGAGACGGGCAGGCGCAGCCGGTCGCCCGACAGGTCGGCCTCGACCCCGTAGGTCTTCAACCCTGTCAGCGCCGCCGCCGGATCATCGGGCCGGATCATGACGATGGGACCGACGCCAGGTTCGACCGTCACCTGGCGTCCCAGTTCGCGCGCCACCCGCTCCCGCTCGCGTCGGACCGCGCCGATGCGTTCGGCCGTCTCGATCATCCGCGAGGGATCGAGCGCCTGCATCGCCAGGCGGACCAGCGGCTCGGGCAGGGCGTAGGGCTCCAGGACCGACGACAGGCGGGCCAGGGTTCCCGCCTGGGCGACGGCGGCGCCGACGCGGGCGCCGGCCAGGCCATAGGCCAGCGACAGGCTGCGCAGGACGACCAGATTGGGCTGGTCCGCGACGACGGTGACGGCCGAAACGCTGTCGGAGAATTCGATCAATCCCTCATCGACGAACAGCAGGGCGGGCGCGACCCGGGCGGCCATCTCGGCGACCGCCTCGGGCGATCCCAGCGCGCGCACGACCACGACCGCCGCCTCGCCCGTCGTTCGGTAGAGGGCCGCGAGGCTGTCGTAGGGTTCGGCCTTCGGCGCCTCGATGGAGCCGCCGTCGCGGGCGGCGAGGCGATACGCCAGTTCCAGCCCGTGCGTCAGTCCGCGCACTGGCAGCACCTGTTCGACCGGCGCGCCATAGATCGCCGCCATCCGCGCGGCCAGGGTTTGCGGATCGCCGGGATAACGGTCCAGGCCGTCGCCGCCGGACGCCAGCGGCGGATAGGGGGCGGGCAGGGTCATGCCTCACTCCTCAGGTCGGCGGCGCGGGCGTGGGCTTCCAGGCCCTCCATCCGAGCCAGGCGTGCGGCGATGGGGGCCAGCTGGCGCGCGCCGTTCCTGTCGACCACCTGCACCGACATGGTGGTCATGAAACTGGATGTGGTGACGCCGCCCAGCGTC
>NZ_DLMO01000157.1 GCF_002479325.1 Brevundimonas sp. UBA7534 | reverse complement strand
AGCCGCATTGTCTGGTCTTCACCGATCGGGACGGCGACGTCCGGGCGATCAGCCTGCGACGCGCTCATCAGAAGGAGTTCAAGCGTCATGCCCCGCAAGATTGACCTGACCGATCCCGAAAACCCGGAATGGACCGAGGCCGATTTCGTTCGGGGCCAGGCGGCGTCCACCCTGCCCGCAGCGGTTATCGACGCCTTTCCTCGCACCGCGCGGCGTGTGCGGGGCGCACAGAAGGCCCCGACCAAGACGCCCGTGTCGCTTCGCCTGGACGCTGATGTGGTGGCCTATTTCAAGGCGACAGGTCCAGGCTGGCAGACGCGCATCAACGATGTCCTGTCCAAGGTGGCGCGCAGTTGAACCTCCTCAACCCTTCCTCAGCCCCAGCATCCCCAGCCAGCCGCCGCTGGNNGGCAAGCAGCTGACCAACGTCCGCGCCTCGGGCAAGGACGAGGCCGTGCGCCTGACCCCGGCGCGCAAGATGAGCCTGGAGCAGGCCATCGCCTATATCGAGGAAGACGAACTGGTCGAGGTCACGCCCAAGTCGATCCGCCTGCGCAAGGAGGTCCTGAACCCCTCCTTCCGCAAGAAGCGCGTCCGCGCCGACTGATCGGCGGCGCCACGCTGAAATGAAGAAGGCGGCTCGCAGGAGCCGCCTTTTTTGTGCGCCGAGGCTACTTCTTCAGACCCAGCAGCCCCAGCCAGCCGCCGCTGGTCAGCAGGGCCACGTCCAGCAGGGCGAGCGGCAGGGGGGTGGAGGCCGGCGCCGCGATGAAGCGGGGCGTCCAGCGCGGCGCGAACTTGGCCTTGTAGCTGCGCAGGCCCTGGAAGCCGTAGAGGGCGCCGCCCTCCTCGAACACCAGGGCGCCGACGCGGGCGAAGACGGGGGCCAGGCGGCGATCTTCCAGCCCCGCCAGCGGCGCCATCCCCAGGTCGAAGCGGGCGATGCCTTCGCTCTTGGCCCACTGGATGCAGCGCGTGAACAGATAGTCCATCACCCCGTGGGGCGCCTCGGGGCTGTGCCGCATCAGATCGACGGCCGCCTCGCCCGGCGTGACCAGAAGATTGGCGAAGGCGACGACGCGGCCGCCCTCGCGGATCACCGCCAGCGGCGTCAGGTCCAGATAGCCGATGTCGAACCGGCCCATGGAAAAGGCCTTTTCCTCGCCGTTGTGCAGCGACAGCCAGGCGTCGGACACCGCGCGCAGTTCGGCCTCCAGCGGGCGGGCCGATCCGGGCGGCAGGACTTCGAAGCTCCCGCCCTCGCGTTCGGCGCGGTTCAGGGCCGTGCGCAGGTTCTGCTTGCTCTTGCCCTCGATGGAGAAGGCGGCGGCGTCCACCACCGCCGTCTCGCCCACCTTGCGGACGGCCAGCCCCATGGTCGCCAGCTCGCCCAGCATGGGCTCGCCGACCGAATAGAAGACCGGCGCCCCGCCATAGCTGTCGGCCATCTCGGCGAAGGCCCACAGCAGGTCCTGGCGTTCCTGGGGCGCGCCGGCGGGTTCGCCCATCACGATCCATCGCCGCCCGCGCACGCGGTAGGTCAGGAAGCTGCGGCCCGACGGGCTGAACAGCAGGGCCTTGTCGCCCAGCATGGCCAGCCAGGCCTCCGGCGTCGCCTCTCCGGCGGTCTCCAGCGCGGCGCGGGCGCGGGCGATCTCCTCGGGACCGGCGGGGCCGTGATCGTGCGCGCCGGGCGAACTCAGCAGCGAACGCCCCGCCACGACCAGGGTCAGCACCGCCAGCGCCAGGCCGGCGCGCAGGAAGCCGGACGCCTGGCGGTCGCCGATGAAGCGCCACCACAGCTCGTCGGAATAGGCCACGTCGCGATATGCGAAGAAGCCCAGCCACAGCATGGCGCCCACCACGGCGATCAGCAGCAGCAGCCAGCTCGGCCTCAACGGCTCGCTGAGGCGCGAGCGCCGGATGAAGGCGGACCGGCAGGGGGCCAAGAGGGCCGCGACCAGGATCAGGTCGACCGATTCCTCCCAGTCCAACCCCTTCAGCACCGAGAACACGGCGCCCACCGCCAGCACGGCCAGCGCCGCCCAGTAGGCCCCCCGCCGCCGACGCCACAGGCCCGCCGACAGCAGCATCAGCAGAAAGCCCGCGATGGAGGCGACCAGATGGGACAGGTCGATCAGCAGGGGAGAGACGACACCCGTGAGCTGACGAAGCCGGCCGTCCAGCTCGGGCGTCACGGCCGAGGCCAGCATCAGCGCGCCGGCGGCGAAGGCCACCACGGCGAACAGCTGGGGCGTCAGCTCGTAGCCCAGGCCGAGCAGGCGGCGCAGCAGCCTAAGGGCGTGGTCAGGACGGCGCGGCAAGCCGATCTCCGATGATTCGTTTGCAGCGCCCCAGCATAGACCAAGAATCGGCCAACTGGGGCGGCCGCGGGGTCATTTCGGGGCGGCCGAAACAATATGAAACATGGCGGATTACCTCTGTGCGGGCGTCGGGCCCGCGTCACCGGGGCAATCCCATGAACTTCAAGACCGCTCTTCTCGCTGGCGCCGTCGGCGCCGTCCTGACCGCCGCGCCGGCCCTGGCGCAAGAGGCCGCCGCGCCCGCCCAGGAAACCGCCGCTCCCGCGCAGCAAAGCCTGCAGCTCACGCCCGGCGCGACGGTTCGCGGTCCCGACGGCGCACTGGGCCAACTTGAAGGCGTCCAGGCCAACGCCGAGGGCGGTCAGGAGCTGACCGTGCGCGGCGTCGACGGCCAGCTTCGCGCCGTGCCGCTGGGCGGCATCCGCCAGGAAGGCGCCGATGTGGTCGTGGCCTACACCAAGGCCGAATACGACGCCGCCGCGCCGATCGCCGGCGCCGCCCCCGCGCCCGCCGCGGCCCCGGCGCCGTCCAGCGATCCGCTGGCTGATCCGACGACGCCTGACCCGTCCTCGACCATGACGGACCCGGCCGATCCGGCGACGACCGCCGATCCGATGGCCCCGCCGACGGACTCGACCGAACCTCAGGCCTGAGGCTTCGGCCATGCAGAAAGGGGCGGCTCGACGAGCCGCCCCTTTTTCACATCCGCCGAACCGATCAGGCGCGACGCTTGATCAGTCCCAGCAGGAACAGCAGGATCACGGCGCCGATGGTGGCGACGATGGTCGAACCGATCCAGCCGCCCCAGGCGAAGCCCAGCGCGTTGGCGATGAAGCCGCCGATCAGGGCGCCGACGATGCCGACGATCAGATTGGTCAGCAGGCCGTGGTTGCGGCCCATGATTTGTTCGGCGAGCCAGCCGGCGATGATGCCGATGATGATCCAGGCGATAATACCCATGCTCAGTATCCTTCCTTCCAAAAGCCAAGCTGTCAGCTAAATGCACGTCGCGCCGACGGGTTGCCTGAGGCCGGGCATTCCCCTGGAGCGCGATCCCGGCACGCGCCTTGCCGCCCTGGAGGCGAGCCGTCCCGATGCGGGACGACAGGCAGACGAGGAGCCGGCCATGGCCGCCGACATCGACCTTCACCTGGGCCGCCGCCTGCGCCGGCGCCGGCGGCTTCTGGGCCTGACCCAGCAGCAGCTGGCGCTGCAGGTCGGCATTCGCTTCCAGCAGATCCAGAAGTACGAATGCGGGGCCAACCGCATCTCGGCCGCCCGCCTGTGGCAGCTGGCCGAGGCGCTGGAGACGCCGGTGGCCTACTTCTACGAAGGCCTGGCGGAGGCGCTGGAGGCGCCCGCGCCAGGCCGCGCCGAGGTCTTCTCCCGCCGCGAGACGCTGGACCTGATCCAGGCCTTCTACCAGCTGGACGAAACCCCGCGTCGCCGGCTGCTGGATCTGGCCAAGTCCCTGCACGTCGAGGGCGCGCCCGCCCGCTGAGCGGTTCCGCCCGGATCGGTCATGCTCTATGAGGCCGCATGACCGAATTCGAAGCCTTCGCCGTCGACCTGGCCCGTGACGCGGCGCGCGTGACCCTGCCGCTGTTCCGTTCCGACATCGGCCACGACGACAAGGGCGGGCCAGGCGGCTTCGATCCCGTGACCGAGGCGGACCGCCAGGCCGAGGCGGTGATCCGCCGACGCATCGCCGAACGCTATCCCGACCACGGGGTCATCGGCGAGGAATACGGCGCGGACCGCCCCGACGCCGAACACGTCTGGGTCCTGGACCCCGTCGACGGCACCCGCGCCTTCATCGCCGGCCTGCCCCTGTGGACCACCCTGATCGCCCTGCGGACGACGGGAACGCCGACGGTCGGGGTCATCGCCCAACCCTATCTGGACGAAATCTTCGTCGGCGGACCCTCCGGCGCGCGGCTGCTGCGCGGCGAGAGCGAGACGCCGCTGGCCGTGCGGGCCTGCGAGCGGCTGAACGACGCCGTGATCGCCACGACGGACCCCGACATCTTTACCGGCTCGGAACTGGGCGCCTGGACCCAGGTCCGGGCCGCCGCCCGCCTGGCGCGCCTGGGCTGCGACGCCTACGCCTACGCCATGCTAGCCGCCGGGCGTATCGACCTGGTGGCCGAGGCCGGGCTGAAGCCCTGGGACTGGTCGGCCCTGGTCCCGGTGATCCGCGCCGCCGGCGGCGCGGTGGTCAACTGGCGAGGCCGGGCGCCCGACGATGGCGGCCAGGTCCTGGCCGTGGGCGACGCCCGCCTGATCGACCAGGCCCTGGTGACGCTGCGGCGCGCGGCGCTGTAGCGGCGAAAAACACCGTCTGAATGGTGTGAATAGTCTGAAATTGCGCGGCCTCTCCGCAGGGAAGGATCGAGCCGCGCATTATAGACGGTGTTCGGACCCTGTTCGGTCGAAGGCCGGGGGCGGGCGCTAAGCGATTGATCTTCCAGCGGTGTCGTCGCCGAAATAGGCGCGCAGGACGCCGTATCAGGCGCCCGTCGTCTCCAGCATCGGGGCCGCCGTGTCGGCCAGGGCGTCGAATTCCTGCAGGAATATCCCGCGCATCTCGTCCGCCTCCATGATGATCTCGTGGCGCGCGCCAGGGATTTCGACGTAGCGGCCGCGCTCCAGCCGCTTGGCGGCCCAGCGGCTGGTCTGTTTCCAGACCAACTCGTCGCGGTCGGCCTGGACCACGGTGACGGGGATCTTCACCGCCTTCAGGGCCTTGGGCTTCAGCGCCCGTTCGCCGGCGTCGATGGCGAAGGCCAGCCAGCCGTAGGTGGGGGCGCCGACGGCCAGGTGCGGGCAGGCGAACAACTGCTGGCGCCACAGGTCGTAGCGGGCCGCGTCCGAGGTCAGGCTGTTGCCCTCGAAGTCGTGGTCGAACGGGTCGTCGACGTCGTCCAGCACATAGTCGCCGGCCTTGCCGTGACGGATGTTCCAGCGCAGCGCCAGCTTGACCGACCACATCGAGCGCTTGCCCGTCTTGACCCGCAGCATGGGGCTGGACAGCAGGGCGGCGGCGAAACGGTCCTCGCCGGCCTCAAGCGTCAGCAGGTTCAGGCAGGCGCCCATCGAATGGCCGACCATGATCCAGGGCTTGGGCATCCGCGCCTGATAGGTTTCCAGCAGGCGGCCATAGTCGTCCAGGAACTCCTCGACCGCGCGGGCGTGTCCCTTCAGCCGGTCGGGCAGCAGGCGGGCCGACAGCCCCTGGCCGCGCCAGTCGTGGGCCAGGACGCACCAGCCGCGCGCCAGCAGATTGCCGATGAATTCATAGTATTTCTCGATCGGCTCGGTGCGGCCGGCGCTGAGCACCACGGTGCCGCGCGGGGTCTTGGCCACCATCGGCGACGGCGTCCACAGCGCCGCGCGCAGGCGCATGCCGCCCGCGCCCCGGAACCAGTCGCCTTCTCCGCCGGGCGGCGGGGCGGCGCCGGGCACGCCCATCAGCGGGGCATGGGCGGCGAAGGCTTGGGCGCGGTTCACACGGGCTTCCTGAATTTCAAAGTCATGCGGTCGCTCTCGCCGATCTCTTCATACGGCGCGCGGTCGAAGGCGGGGTCGGCGGGCTCTCCGCGCGGGGCGGTCAGCCGCATGGGCGGCAGGGTGTCGACGCCGAAAGGATGGTCCTTGGTGTCCTTGTCGTTGGCGTTGACCTCTGAGGCGGCGACGAAGACGAAGCCGGCCTCGGCGGCCAGCTGCCGGACGAACGCTTCCTGGACGTATCCGTTCGCCGCGACCGGGTCCTGATCCTCTTCAGGGCCGAGCCGGTGCTGTTCGACGCCCAGCACGCCGCCGGGCTTCAACGCGGCGTAGGCGTCGGCGAAGGCCTTCTCCGCGATGCCGGCCGCCATCCAGCCGTGCAGGGTGCGCATGAACAGCGCCATGTCCGCCGTTCCCGCGGCGGCCACGGGCCCGCTGGTCGCGCCGAAGGTCGAGAACTGCGGTTCGCCGTAAAGGCGGCGATCAGACGAGAACCGGGCCCTGAAGGCGGCGTTCAGCGCCGCCTGGGCCGGATCGGCCGTCGGGCCTTCGGGGAACAGGGCCGCGACATAGGCGCCCGCGCCCTTGGCCAGATAAGGGGCCAGGATTTCGGTGTACCAGCCGCTGCCCGGCCAGAACTCGATCACCGTCATGCGCGGCTGCAGGCCGAAGAAGCGCAGCGTCTCCATCGGGTGGCGGAAGGCGTCACGGGCCTTGTCCTGCGGGGGGCGCCAGGCGCCGGCGACGGCCCATTCCAGCGATCCCTCTGGCGGACCCTGCGGCCCGGCGGGCGCCGCGGCCGTCGTTTCCTCCTTGCGGCCGCAGCCCGACAGCGCGGAACCCAGGCCCGCCAGCGTCAGTCCGGTCGCGCCCGCCAGCAACGTCCGGCGCGACACGCGGTCCTGGTTCGCTGCAAAATCGGCCATCAAACATCCCTGCGGAGCGTCGTCCCCCGGCGCCCGACCGCGTTCGGCGGTGACGGGGCGATCACGGGCTTACTCAGGTTCGACGCCGGGGTCAAAGCCCCGGGGCCCGCCCTTGCGGACTATTCCGGCTTGCGGAATCTCAGGGTCATGCGGTCGCTCTCGCCTATGGCGTCGAAGGCGGCGCGTTCGTCGGGCGTCAGGGTCCGGCCCTGATCGTCCGAGGACCGACGAACCGGCGGCAGGGTCCAGACGCCGAAGGGGTGGTCGCGGTCGTCGGCGGGATTGGCGTTCAGCTCGCTGCGGGCCTCCAGCACGAAGCCGGCGTCCTGGGCGGCCTTGATGACGTAGCTTTCCGGGACGTAGCCGGTCGGGGCCACGTCGACGACGTTCAGGCCGTCGACGCTGCGATGCTGTTCCACCGCCAGGACGCCGCCGGGCTTCAGCGCCTGGAAGAAGGCGGCCAGATAGGGCTCGGTGCGGCCGCCGCGTGACCAGTTGTGGAAGGCGCGCGCCACCAGGATGAAGTCGGCGGTCCCCGGCTCGACCCCCATGCTCTCCAGCGGCCGGTTGACCGGCACATAGCGCCCGCCCGTGGCGGCGGCGTAGGGCTCCAGGATATGGCGCCACCAGCTGGCGCCGCCGGGCTCGATCTCGACCACCGTCATGCCCGGCGCCAGGCCCCAGAAGGTCAGGGCCTCATAGGGGTGACGCCACGGGTCGCGCGCGCGGTCGGCCTCGGGCCGTGTGGTCGAGGCGACGGCCGCCTGAAGGGCTGCGTCCTCCTGCGGTTCGGGGATCGTCGTCGACAGGGCCGAACGCGGCAGCGCCGGGGTCGGCTGCGCGAGAGCCGCGACGGGGGCGGCGCAGACCGCGAACGCGGCGGCGAGAAGGGCGTGACGCATGGAATCCTCCCGAGATTTCCTTCCTCCATAGCAGTCCGGGAGCGGCGACCAAGTCCGTCTGGCCCGCCCGGACGAATTGACGCGCGGACGTCTTGACGGGCCAAGGGCGCATCCCATCTGAGCGTTCGAGAACGCCGATCCCGGGTTCTCCAGACCCGCCGGGGCCGATTTCGGGCCGGCAGGACTGATCCCCATCCGTCCGGGCCAAACCGCCGGGCGGCTCAACCTTGCTGATCCTCAGGAGGATGCTGATGCGTACCTATGATTTCACCCCGCTGTACCGTTCGGCCGTCGGCTTCGACCGTCTGGCCAATCTGCTGGAAAGCGCCGCGCGCACCAGCCAGGACACGGGCTATCCGCCCTACAACATCGAGACCACGGGCGAGAACGCCTATCGCATCGAGATCGCCGTCGCCGGCTTCACGCCCGACGAGCTGAACATCGAGGTGAAGGAGAACCTGCTCACCGTCACCGGCCGCAAGACCGCCAACGACGACGCGACGCAGAAGACCTATCTGCACCGCGGCCTGGCCGAGCGCGACTTCGAGCGCCGGTTCCAGCTGGCCGACTATGTGGTCGTGACCGAGGCGAACCTGGTCAACGGCCTGCTGTCGATCGCGCTGAAGCGGGAACTGCCCGAGGCGCTGAAGCCCCGCCGTATCGAGATCGGCGCGGGAACGCCCTTGATCGAGGGCAAGGTCAAGGCCGACAAGAAGGCCGCCTGATCGGGTAAACCCTAACGGCCGCCCGCGCGGAGCCAGGCTTCGCGCGCGGCGGTCATCCGGGCCGGCACCAGACCTCTCAGCGAGGTCGGGCCGGCCTGTTTGATTCCGGCCTTCTGGCCCTTCTGCCAGACGACGACGCCCGGATAGGCCAGGCCTTCGGCCACCTCGATCACCACGACCTCGCGCGGCAGGGCGGCGCTGCGGTCCAGCCGCAGTCGAAAGCCGGCCGCGGACTGGTCGACGATCAGGCAGGCGGTCTCCACCGTCGAGGCGACGACCACGCCACGCGCATTGGCGGCCCGGCGGGGCTCCTGGCGGCGGTCGGCCGGGTCGGGCGCCCGACCGAATTTCGAACCGAACAAGCTCACGAGGCCCTCAACGCGCCAGCCGCGGGATGGCGCCGCGCGTCACGTCAATGCTGGTTTTCGGGCAGGCGCACGATCAGGCCGTCCAGGGCGTCGGAGACGCGGATCTGGCAGGACAGGCGCGAGTTCGGCTCCACCTCCTCGGCGAAGTCCAGCATGGATTCCTCCATGGCGCTGGGCGACCCCGTGGCTTCGCGCCAGGCCTCGTCGACATAGACGTGGCAGGTGGCGCAGGCGCAGGCGCCGCCGCAGTCGGCGTCGATGCCCGGCACATTGTTGCGGATCGCGCCTTCCATGACCGAAAGGCCCGGCTTCACGTCGACGACGTGCTCGGTCCCGTCATGCTCGATGTAGGTGATCTTGGGCATGGGCCGCTCTTAGACCAGGGCGCGGCGGAGGCAAGCCTCCGCCGGCCGAATCCTTACGCCGCCTGCTTCTTGCGGCCGGGGGCGATCATCAGCTTCTTGGTCTCGGCGATGGCCTTGGCCGGGTTCAGCCCCTTGGGGCAGACCTGCGCGCAGTTCATGATCGTGTGGCAGCGATAGAGCTTGAACGGGTCTTCCAGGTCGTCCAGGCGCTTCTGCGTGGCGTCGTCGCGGCTGTCGGAAATCCAGCGATAGGACTGCAGCAGGGCGGCCGGGCCCAGATACTCTTCCTGGTTCCACCAGTAGCTGGGGCAGGAGGTCGAGCAGCAGGCGCACAGGATGCATTCGTACAGGCCGTCCAGCTTCTCGCGGTCGGCGGGCGACTGGAGACGCTCCTTCTCCGGGTCCGGCTCGTCGGACTGGAGATAGGGCTGGATGGAATCGTACTGGGCGTAGAACAGCGACAGGTCCGTCACCAGGTCCTTGACCACCGGTTGGTGGGGCAGGGGGGCGATGGTGATGTTGGACGACTGGCACTCGTCCCAGCCCTTGGTGCAGGCCAGGGTGTTGCGCCCGTCGATGTTCATCGAGCAGGAGCCGCAGATGCCCTCGCGGCACGACCGCCGGAACGACAGGGTCGGGTCGATGGTGTTCTTGATGTGGATCAGGGCGTCCAGCAGCATCGGGCCGTGATCGCCGGCGGGCACCTCGTAGGTGTCCCAGCGCGGATCGGCGTCGACCTCGGGGTCGTAGCGATAGACCTTGTAGGTCTTGACGTCCTTGGAGCCGGGCGCGGCCTTGAAGACCTTGCCGGTCGTCGGCTTGGAGCCCTTGGGGAGAGTGAGCTGGACCATATTAGTAAACCCGCGCCTTGGGCTCGA
>NZ_DLMO01000104.1:3173-3551 GCF_002479325.1 Brevundimonas sp. UBA7534 | reverse complement strand
GCCGCCGCCGCCTCGCGCGCCGTCGGGGCGGGATCCGCCAAGGCGGGATGGGGCAGGGCCCCGCCCAGCAGGCAGAGCGTCACGGCGGTCAGTCGGACCAGAAAGAGACGCAAGGCGAAGATCGGCATGGGAATCCTTGTTCGGGGCGGCGACCCAAGCGGGTAACAGCGCTGTCGTCAAGCTGCGGCGCAGCATGGGCGGCGCAAGACGGCCGTCCGGCGTGTCGCGCCGCGCCCTCTGTTCGCGGACGGCCGGATCGGCCATTGTGGGGCGGTGTCGGGAGGCGGACGATGAGCATGGGCGGGCGCGCGCCCGGATCAGGCGCGGGGGAGACGCTCTTCCTTGCGGCCTACGTCCTGGTGTTCATTTCGGCCTTCG
>NZ_DLMO01000104.1:1701-2958 GCF_002479325.1 Brevundimonas sp. UBA7534 | reverse complement strand
CGCCCTGACGCCGATCCTGCAGATCGTGACGCCTCTTCATGCCGACGCGATCGATCCCGCCGACAAGACACGCGTGCTCAGTCAGGCGATGTTCTGGGGCGCGGTTACGGCAGCGGTCTCCAACGTCGTCGTCGGCGCGCTGAGCGACCGGACGCGCTCGCGTTTCGGGCGACGTCGGCCGTGGATCGCGGCCGGAGGCGTACTGATCGCCCTGTCCTATGTGGGAATCTGGCGATCGCAGACGCCCCTGCAGCTGACCTTTGCGGTCGTGGGATTCCAGGCCGCGTTCAACGTGCTGATGGCGCCGCTCCTTGCGCTGTTCGCCGAGCGCGTCAGCCTGGGACGGCGCACGACGATGTCGGCGATCCTGGGCGTATGTTATCCGCTGGCTGTGGCGCTCGGTTCCGGCCTGATGGCTTTGGGGCCGCAAGGAGAGCCGGGGCGGCTGGTGCTGCTGGCGCTCGTGATCCTGACGACCACCTGGGGCTTCGTCCTGTTGTTCGCGGAGCCGGCGCGGTCCGTGCAAGAGCCGCCGCGAGCCGCCACCGCCGCGCCTTGGGCCCTGCTGAGGCCGTTCCGGTCGCGCAACTTCACCCTGGTGTGGAGCGGGCGGCTGCTGTTGTCGACGGGGTATGCGCTGGTCGGGGCCTATCTGCTGTATTTCATCGTGGAGGCGTTCTCGTCGACGGATCGCACGCCGGAGGTGTCGCACTCGATCCTGACCGCCGTGGCTCTGGCGGGGGTGTTCGCGGTGACCATGACCGTGGCCTTCTTCGGGCGTCGGATACAGTCCCGCAAGCCGATCGGCCTATCCGGCGCGGTGCTGCTGTGCGGCGCGTCGGCGGTCGTCGCGGCGTCGCAGGACTGGACCCTGGTGGTGGGCGCCTTCGTCATCTACGGCCTGGGGCAGGGCGCCTATGGATCGGTCGAGATGGGGCTGATGGCCGACGTCCTGCCGACCGAGGAGGATCGGGGCAAGGACATGGGGCTGATCAATCTGGCGGTCGCGCTGCCGCAGGCGATCGCGCCGCTGATCGCCGTCTGGCTGCAGGATCACGACGGCGGCATACGGCCGCTGTTCGGCGTGGCGGCTCTCTGTTTCGGGGCGGCGGCGTTGCTGCTTGCCGGACTGAAGGCGGTCAAGCCTGCGGGGGGTGCGCCATTGCGGACCTCCGGCGGCGCGGACTAGGACGAACGGACTGGGGGAGCCGCGGATGTCGAGCGCAACGATCTATGATGTCGCCGCCGCCGCCGGCG
>NZ_DLMO01000104.1:1410-1596 GCF_002479325.1 Brevundimonas sp. UBA7534 | reverse complement strand
TCGCCGCCGCCGCCGGCGCCTCGATCAAGTCCGTGTCGAGGGTGCTGAACGGCGAGGCCAACGTCAGCGCCGCCCTGCGCGAGCGGGTGATGGCGGCGGTCGAAACCCTGGGCTATCGACGCAGCATCTCGGCGCGGGGGCTGGCCGGGGCCGCCTCCTCCATCATCGCCGCCCTGGTCGACGCCG
>NZ_DLMO01000104.1:0-1202 GCF_002479325.1 Brevundimonas sp. UBA7534 | reverse complement strand
CGCCGCCCTGGTCGACGCCGAGCTGACGATCGAGCATTGGCGCAGCGGTCGCGGCAACGACTATCTGAGCCGGCTGGAGATGGGCGCGCTGATGGAGGTGCGCCGCGCGGACCATCACCTGATGGTGGAGCTGGTCGACCACGCCTCGCCGAACTTGAAGCGGGATGTCTCGGCGTTGCTCGGGTCGATCCGGCCGCGCGGGGTGATCCTGACGCCGCCGAACTCTGACCACCCGGTGGTGCTGGACGCGCTGGACGCGGCGGGGATCGCCTATGCCCGCATCGGACCGGAACGAGACCTGCATCGCGGCGTCTGCGTCGCCATGGACGAGCGACGGGCGGCCTATGACATGACGGTCCACCTGATCGAGAACGGTCACCGTCGGATCGGCTTCGTCACGGGGCCGGTGGCCTATGCGGCCAGCCAGAGACGGTTGGAAGGATATCGACGCGCCATGGCCGACCATGGGCTCGATACGCCCGAGGGCTATGTCGCGCAGGGCGATTTCACCTTCCAGTCCGGTCTGGCGGCGATTGGCGACTTCCTCGATCGCGATATCGGGCTGACGGCGGTGTTCGCCAGCAACGACGACACCGCCCTGGGCGTGCTCCAGGGCGCGGTCGCGCGGGGCCTGCGCCCGCCGCAGGATCTGTCGGTGGCGGGATTCGACGACACGCCGGGGGCGATGTTCACGACGCCGGCGCTGACCACGATCCGCCAGCCCGTCGCGGAGATGGCCGCCCTGGCCGCCCGCCGCCTGGTTCCCGGCGTGTCGAACGAGGACGAGGCGGCCTCGACCCCGCGGGCCGGCGATTGCCTGCTGGCGCCCTATGAATTGGTGGTGCGCGACTCGGTGACGCGCCTGTAAGCGTGCGTGGCAGGATTGTTGACAGCGCTGTCAATCGCGTTAGGGTCGTGGCCTGGACGGCCGGAGAGCCGTGGAAACGCCCCTTGATGTTCCGGCACGCTCGCGCGAAAGCGGATTAAGGACGGCGTCGCCACGTGCTTCGAGGGGCGTTCGACCGATCATCCTTCGAGGCGGACGGACACAGGTGTTCGGCTGTCGCCTCGCGAACCTTGTGGGTCCGTCATGCGCAACGCCGTTTCCTTGCTTTCCCTCGCTCTGGCGGTTCCCATGCTAGCCTGCGCGCCCATGCCCAGTTCTGTCGATCGCGTGTCCCGGGCGCCCGTCTCTGCGGTTT
>NZ_DLMO01000107.1 GCF_002479325.1 Brevundimonas sp. UBA7534 | reverse complement strand
GCGATCTTGACGCCCTGATGGCGCAGGCCGGAACGGGCCTGCTGATCACCTCCATGTTCGGCCCCTCGCTGAACGGCAACACCGGCGACTGGTCGGCCGGGGTGTCGGGCTTCTGGTTCGAGGACGGCGAGATCGCCTATCCGGTCAGCGAGGTGACGGTGGCCGGCAAGCTGACGGACCTCTACCTGCGCATCCAGCGCGGCTCGGACCTGGAGTTCCGGGGCGCCTTCAACGTGCCCAGCCTGATGTTCGACGCGGTAGCCATCGCCGGCAAATGATCGACTTGGCCGCCGACCTCGAACTGATCCGCCAGGCGGCGATCGACGCCGGCGCGCTGGCTCTGGCCGAGCGCGAGGCGGGGCTGAAGATCGAGGCCAAGCCCGGCGGTTCGCCCGTCACCAGCGGCGACCTGAAGGTCGACGCCTTGTTGCGCGAGCGGTTGCTAGGCGCGCGGCCCGACTATGGCTGGCTGTCGGAGGAGACGGCGGATTCGCCGGATCGGATGTCCCGGCGGCGCATCTTCGTGGTCGATCCGATCGACGGCACCGTCGCCTATATGAAGCGGACGCCGTGGTGGTGCGTGCCGATCGCCGTGGTCGAGGACGGCGCGGTGGTCGCCGCCGTGATCCATGCGCCCGAGGTCGGCGAGACCTATGCGGCGACGCGAGGCGGCGGCGCGGCCCGTAACGGCCGGCCCATCGCGGCGTCCGATGTCGATGCGCTGGAAGACGCGTCCTTCCTGGGCGACGCGCGACTGATCGAGGGGCCGCACTGGGCCGAGCCCTGGCCGTCGGTGCGGTTCGAGAAGCGCAACGCCCTGGCTTATCGCATGGCCCTGGTGGCGGCCGGCGCCTTCGACGCGGCCATCGCGCTGACGCCCAAGTGGGACTGGGACGTGGCGGCCGGCAGCCTGATCGCCGAAGAAGCGGGCGCCGTGGTCAGCGATCACCACGGCCGCCCCTGGCGCTTCAACCGCCCCGACCCGCGCCAGGCCAGCCTGGTCTGCGCCGCCCCCGCGCTGCATCCGCAGATCGTGCGGCGATGCCGGGTCGTGCCGATGGGCGGGTGAGGCGTTAGCCGCCTGTTCAGGTCGTCATGACACCATCGACGGCATGACGAATTGGGATCGACTGATTGTATGGGGCGCCGCCGCGCCGGCGGTGCTGGGATTCGCCGCTGCGCTCGCCGTAACGCATGACCTGGTCATCGCGGGTCTGGTGGGGGTTGCGATGAGTCTGATCGCCGCGGCTCTTTCCCTGACCCCGCCGGTCCGGCGTGCAAGACTCCGCCTGCTGAGGCGCCGGTATCCACCAGAAGCCTGATTATCCCAGCGACGCCGCATAGGCGTCCAGCTTGAACCCCACCAGACGGCGATCGCCCAGGTCCAGCACGGGGCGTTTGATCATCGAGGGCTGGGCCAGCATGAGGGCGACGGCCTTGTCGCGATCCAGGTCGGCCTTGGCGGCGTCGGGCAGCTTCTTGAACGTCGTGCCGGCGCGGTTGAGCACCGTCTCCCAGCCGTGCTCGTCCACCCACTGCTCCAGCTTGGCGCGGTCGGCGCCAGCCTTCTTGTAGTCGTGGAAGACGTAATCCACGCCGTGCTGGTCCAGCCAGACGCGCGCCTTCTTGACGGTGTCGCAGTTGGGGATGCCGTATAGAACAAAAGCCATCGTAGGGTTCGCACTCGGAAAACCCGGCCGATCATCGACCGTATCGCGGCGTCAAGAAAGCGGATTTGCTCCTGCATGAGAAGCCGATGGATCATCGTCGCGGTCTTCAGCTTCGCCCTTCCATCGTGCTCGCAACGAGGGATCGACGGGCCGACACGGGAGTTCTCCGGCGTCTGGCTTTATGAGTTCGAAGGATCGACCTTCATTGAAGGCGCGCACGGTGTCCCTGCCGAGCCGCCGCGCTATGAAGAGGCGGATTGGCTAGAATGGGCCGATCAGCCTGAGCTCGAGGCTGTCGGGGAAAGATCTGGGTCAGACGGTTCGTGCCAGCCGGTGCAGCCGATCCGCCTCCGTTTCATCGGTTACCGGACCCGGTATCCGATGAGGGGCGCAGGCCATCTGGGTCTGTGGCGGTCTCAGGTGACGGTAAGCAAGACGATTTCCGCAAAGGCTCTGGGACCCCCGTTCTGCTACTCGCGGAGCCCTACCCCAGCAGCTCATGGCGTCATCAGAACCGCTTCGTCAGCCCCAGGCTGACCACTCGCCCGCGCGGGTCGGCGACGACGGGGTCGTAGCCGAGGGCGAACTGGGCCAGCGGCGGGTCCTCGTCGGTCAGGTTGACCACGCCCAGCGACAAATCCAGGTCGGCGCCAATCGTGCGGGTGTAGAGCAGGTCCATCGTGGTCTGTCTGGCGATCTTCGGATCGGTGATGCCGCTGCGGTCGTTGCGATAGCCCGAGGTGTAGTGGACCAGGGCCGTCAGGCTGTGGGCGGCGTTCACCCAGGACAGGGCGAACTCGCCGCGATCCTGCGGCAGGGAGCGGCCCAGGGTGTTCAGATTGGTCCAGCCCACGCCCGAGGTCGCGGCCGCGCCGGACGCCAGGCGGATGTCGTAGCGGTCCACATGGGTCCAGGTCGCGGACGCGCTGGCGGCGCCGCCCCACAGGTCGCGCGAATAGCGCGCCGACAGGTCCAGCCCTTGCGTCTCGATCGACGAGGCGTTGGTGAAATAGAGCTGCACGAAGGTCAGGGCGCCGGCGCCTGAGCGCGTGACGCGCTGCTGCGCTGGCGTGCCCGTCAGGCCGGCCGCATCGTCGGCGGCGGCCTGGTCGATGATCGCCTGGGCCGATTCCTTCACGACCAGGTTCGTATAGTCGAAGCGCCAGGCGTCGACGCCCAGTTCCAGCCCCGGCAAGGGCCGCCACAGGACGCCTAGGGTCAGGCTTTCGGACTCCTCCGGCTTCAGGTCGTTGTCGCCAGAGGTCAGGGTGTTGACGAAGACGAAGGCGCCCCGGTCGAACACCGACGGCTGGGCCGCCTGGGCGCCGGTCAGGGCGTAAACCGACGGCGCGCGATAACCCTGGCTCCACGAGGCGCGCAGGGCCAGGGCGTCGGTCGCGTCCCAGCGCACGGCGACCTTGGGGCTGATCTGGCCGTCGTCGCCGTCGTAGGATTCATAGCGCGCGGCCAGTTGCGCCTCGATGCGGTCGCCCAGGTGGACGCGGGCCTCGGCGAAGGCGGCCAGGGCCTCCTGCGCGCCGTCGAAGTCGGGCGAATAGCCGGCCGTCAGCAGGTCGCCGGCGTTCACCCGGTCGCTCCAGTCGTGACGGAAGGTGCTGCGCCGATATTGGGCGCCCAGGGCCAGGTCGATCGCGCCGCCGCCCCATGCCAGGGCCTGGCCGCCGGTCGAGGCGTCCAGGGTCGTCAGACCGGCCGCGCCGCGCAGGCCGGTGGAGCCGATCAGGCTGTCGATCAGATCGGCGTCATTGGTCGTACCCGTGCCCAGATACGCGCTGCCGAACGGGTTGAAATAGCGGCAGGCGCCGACGCCGGCCGTTCCCGTCGCCGGATCGCAACCGGGACCGCCGAGGCCGTTCAGGGCGTTCTGCAGCGCGCTGCCGATCACGTCGGGCTTGTCGTAGGCGACGTGCTGGCGGCTGGCGGTCGCCGACAGGTCCCAGGTCCAGCCGTTGGCGAAGTCCCCCGACAGGCCCCCGGCCAGACGCCAGGTCCGGTAGGCGAAGTCGGCGACAGAAGCGCCTGCCTCGGCACCCAGCAGACGACCCCGGAACAGCACGTCCTCGCCGAAGGGATTGTCGGGGTGCGAGGCGGGAACGGTCAGGCTTCGCGCCAGGATCGGCAGGGACGGCGACTGGCGCGCGACGGTCTCGGTCGAGGACCAGGCGCCTTGGAGCCAGAGATCGGCGCCGGCCATCGGACGACGATAGTCGGCGAACAGCTGGGTGCGCGTCTCTTCCGGCGTCAGGTCGAAGAAGTCGGAATAGTCCAGGCGGCAGAAGCTGTCGGTCGGGGTGTTGCGATAGGCGTCGTCGAAGGCGGCGTCGTCGCAGTCCGGGTCCGGCGAATAGCCTCCCTGGCTAGGGCGATAATAGGACCCCGGCTGGCCGTAGCTGGTCACGGCGGTCCAGGCGGCGCGACCGTAGGTTTTGGCCTGGGTGAAGTCGCGCTCGTCCGAGCCCAGGGCCGAACGGTGGAAATGCGAAGCCGCCAGCGTCAGGTCGCCGCCCGCCAGCGACAGGCCGCCGATGGCTTCGATGACCGTTTCTTCCGAACCGTCGGCGACGGCGTATTTGGCGCTGATCTCGGGGCGAGCCACGCCCTTGCGGGTGATGAAGTTGACCACGCCGGCCACGGCGTCTGAGCCATAGACGGCCGAGGCCCCGTCCTTGACCGCCTCGACCCGCTCCAGCGCGATCATCGGGACCAGAGAGTTGATGTCGACGAAGGCCGAACCGTCGGTGGCGACCACCGCGCTGTTGGTCCAGCGCTGGCCGTCGACCAGGACCAGGGTCGAACCCAGGCCGAGATTGCGCAGGTTGAACTGGGCCGTGCCCGAGCTTTGCGGCTGGTTCAACTGGTCGACCTGGGCTTCCGACCCCGAGTTGGCGGTCAGCAGGCGGACCAGTTGCGAAGCGTCGGACACGCCGGCGGCGGCGAAGGTCCGGCGGTCCACCACATCGACGGGCGCCAGGCGATCGCCGCCGGCGATGCGCGAGCCGGTGACCACCACCTCGTCCAGGGCCGTGGGGGCGCTCTGGGCCCAGGCGGCCGGAGCCACGAGGCAGGCCGCCGCGATGCAAGCTGGGGCCGCGGTCGCCGTCAGAGCCAGGCGTCGAGTCATGAAATCCTCCCGTCGAAGTCGGACGCGGCTTCTAGACAGGCTTTGCCATTTGCGAAAGTGCAAAGAGTCGATTTTGCAAATCCACCGCACTTGACGATAGGACGACGCCATTTCATGGTTATGTTTCATAACCATCGAGATCCGCGATGAAACTCTACGCCCATCCCTTCTCGTCCTACTGCCAGAAGGCGATCGTGGCCTTCTATGAGGCGGATACGTCGTTCGAAATGCGTCACCTCGAGGAACCGGGCGTCGGGGAGGAGTTGGCGGCGCTGTGGCCGCTGAAGCGATTTCCGGTGCTGCAAGACCGTGACACGACCATCGTCGAGGCCACGGCCATCATCGAATATCTGGCGGCGACGCGGCCTGAGGCGGCGTGGCTGGTTCCGGCTGATCCTGTCGCCGCCGTCGAGGTGCGGATGATGGATCGGATCTTCGACAACTACGTCAACGGCCCGCAGCAGGCCTTCATCTACGACGCCCTACGTCCGGAGGATCAGCGCCACCCTCCGAGCGTGGCGGAGGCGGCGGCGACGTTTGACAATATCTATCCGTGGCTGGACGAGCGGATGCAGGGCCGCGAATGGGCGACCGATCACGGCTTCTCCCTGGCCGACTGCGGAGCCGGGCCGGCGCTGTTCTACGCCGACTGGACCTATCCGATCCCCGAGCGGTTCGAGGCGCTGAGGGCTTATCGCGCGCGGCTCCTGGCGCGGCCGGCGATGGCCCGGGCGGTGGAGGAAGCGCGCCCGTATCGAAGCTACTTTCCGCTGGGCGCGCCCGACCGCGACTGAGCAGGTGAGAACGGGCGACGGACCTGCTAAGCCTTGGCTATGACCCTGCGATTCTTGGCCCTGAGCGCCTCCGCCCTGATCGTCGCCGCCTGCGCGCACACGCCCGTCAGCTACGAGGAGACGTCGCTGGCCGCCGCGCGCGCGGCCGACAACGTGGCGACGCCGGGCACGCAGGAAGGCTGGGACGCGGGCAACCGCGCCTATCTGGCCTGGAACGGCGCGCGGCGCGGCTGGACCACCACCGAAAGCGGTCTGCAATACCGCCGCGTCGGCAAGGCCCATCCAGGCGCGCCGCAACCCGTCGCGACCGACACGGTCAAGGTCCACTATCGCGGNNCTGAACCGGGTCATCAAGGGCTGGACCGAGGGGGTCGCGCTGATGCACGTCGGCGAGACGTTCGAGTTCGTGATCCCGTCCGACCTGGCCTATGGCTCGCGCTGGGTGGGCGGCGGCGAACTGCCGCCGAACTCGACCCTGCGCTTCACGGTCGAGCTGCTCGAGGTCAATCCGGCCGCCTGATCGCGGACTTGGCCGTGCGGGCTTGACGGCGGCGGGGGTGCGGCGGACTGTCGCGCCCTTCGCGTCAGCCTTCACGAGTATCCGATGTCCCGATCCCGCCTGAGCGCCGCTGGCCTCGCCGTCCTTCTGCTCTCCTCGACCGCGCCGGCCGCCCTGGCGCAGGCCGGACCGGGCGCCGCGGCGCCGGCCCTGCCGATCAGCCTGCCGCCGATCCCGGCGGTGCGGGACGTCGCCTATCCGGGGGTGATCCGGCTGGATGTCGACGCCACCAACCTGAGCCAGCACATCTTCGACGTGACCGAGACGATCCCGGTCGCCGCTCCCGGACCGATGACGCTGTTCTTCCCTGAATGGTTGCCGGGCAACCACGGACCTGTGGGGCCGATCGCCCAGCTGGCGGGGCTGGAGATCACGGCGAACGGCCAACGGGTGGAGTGGGTGCGCGACACCCTGCATCCCTTCGCCTTCCACATCGACGTGCCGGCCGGCGCGACCGAGATCGTGGCGCGGATGCAGCACCTGTCGCCCACGACCGGGAACCAGGGGCGCATCACGATGACGCCCGAGATGCTGAACATCCAGTGGGAGAAGATGCTGCTGTATCCGGCCGGTCACTGGTCGCGGAACATCACACTGCACCCCAGCGTCAAGCTGCCGACCGGCTGGGCGTTCGGCACGGCGCTGGAGCCCGAGACCAAGGCGGCCGACGTCCAGACCTTCAAGCCGGTGAACCTGGAGGTGCTGATCGACAGCCCGGTCTTCGCCGGCGTCCACTATCGTCAGATCGACCTGGATCCAGGCGGCCGCTCGCCGGTGCGGGCCAACTTCGTCGCCGACAAGGCCGCCAGCCTGGAGGCCACCGACGAGCAGATCCAGACCCTGCGGAACCTGGTGACGCAGATGGACCGGCTGTACGGCGCGCGCCACTTCGATCACTACGACTTCCTGATCGCCATGACCGACAAGCTGGGCGGCATCGGGCTGGAACACCACCGCAGTTCCGAGAACTCCGTTGACCCGGAGTTCTTCACTGGCTGGGACACGCATCTGGGCGACCGGGACCTGCTGTCGCACGAGATGAACCACTCTTGGGACGGCAAGTGGCGCCGGCCCGCCGACCAGTATGTGCCCAATTTCAACACGCCGCTGCAGAACAGTCTGCTATGGGTCTATGAGGGCCAGACGCAATACTACGGCCAGGTGATCGCCGCGCGCTCGGGCCTGCTGAGCAAGCAGCAGGCGATGGACAGCCTGGCGATGACGGCGGCGGCCTACGACACCCGCGTCGGGCGCGAATGGCGGGCCATGCAGGACACCACCAACGACCCGATCATCAGCCAGCGCCAACCCAAGGGCTGGCTGAGCTGGCAGCGGGACGAGGACTACTATTCGGAAGGCCAGCTGATCTGGCTGGACGTGGACACGACGATCCGGGAGCGGACCAACGGCAGGAAGTCGCTGGATGATTTCGCCAAGGCCTTCTACGGGATCGAGGACGGCAGCTATGACCCGAAGCCCTATACCTTCGACGACGTGGTCGCCGCGCTGAACGGCGTGGTCGCCAACGACTGGGCGACCTTCCTGAGGACCCGGCTGGACGGGCACGGGCCCGGCGCGCCGCTGGACGGCCTGGTGCGGGGCGGCTGGCGGCTGACCTATGCCGAGGCGCCCAGCGACTACCAGAAGACGCTGTACAAGGAGCTGAAGCGCAACGACTTCACCTATTCGCTGGGCTTCCAGACGGGGGAGTCGAACAACATCCGCAGCGTCCAGTGGGGCAGCCCGGCCTTCAAGGCGGGGCTGGCCGTCGGCATGGAGATCGTGGCGGTCAACGGCCGCGCCGCCGATGCGGACGGCATCGCCGAGGCGATCACCGCCGCCAAGGATCCGGCGACGCCGGTGGAGATGATCGTCAAGGACGGCGACCAGTATCGCACCATCCGCTTCGACTACCACGATGGCCTTCGCTATCCGCGGCTGGAGCGGATCGAGGGGACGCCGGACCGGCTGGGCGACATTCTGACGCCGCGTCGGCGCTGACCGCGGGTTGACGAAGGGGAGGCGCGCGGTCGAGGTTGCGCCTCCCCTCTTCAGCCCGGATGCCTCGATGTCGCGTACACGCCTGACCGCCGCCTGCCTGGCCGCCCTGCTCTGCGGCGCCGCCGCTCCGGTCCTGGCGCAGGACTTCCGCTCCACGCCTGTCGTGACCGATCCCCGCCAGGCCGCCCTGGCCCTGCCCCGGTCGCAGCCGACGATCCCGGCGCCGCAGGACCGGCCCTATCCCGGCGTGATCCAGTACCGCGCCGACGTCAGCGACCTGGACCGGCGCATCGTCCAGGTGGAGCAGACCATTCCCGTCGCCCAGGCCGGGCCGCTGACGCTGCTCTATCCGAAATATCTGCCGGGCAACCATGCGGCGACCGGGCCGATCCAGCTGCTGTCGGGGCTGACGGTGACGGCGAACGGCCAGCGGATCGAATGGGTGCGCGACACCCTGGACCCGTGGACGTTCCATCTCGACATTCCGGCGGGCGTCGAGGCCATCGAGGTGCGGTTCCAATGGCTGACCCAGCCACCAGGACAATGGCGCGTGACCCAGGCGCCGTCGATGCTGAACCTGCAGTGGGAGAAGGCGATCCTGTATCCGGCCGGCTATTTCGCCAGCCGCATCGCCGTGGCCCCCTCCGTGCGGTTGCCCGCCGGCTGGGCCCAGGCCTCGGCCCTGCCGGCCACGCCGGGTGAGGACGGCTGGGTGCGGTTCGCTGAGACCGACCTCTACACCCTGATCGACAGCCCCCTGTTCGCCGGGGCGCATCACAGGCGGATCGACATCGACCCCGCCGGCGACCGCGTCTGGCTGAACCTGTTCGGCGACGAGGCCAAGAGCATCCAGCCCAGCGCCGAGCAGCTGGGCCTGTATGAAAACATGGTGACCCAAGCCGACCGCCTGTTCGGCGCGCGCCATTTCGACACCTACGAATTCCTGTTCGGCCTGACCGACCAGATGGGCGGCATCGGGCTGGAGCATCACCGCAGTTCCGAGAACACCTCGGCGCCGGACTTCTTCAGCGCCTGGAACAAGAGCGCCGGCGACCGCGCCCTGCTGCCGCACGAATACACCCACTCGTGGAACGGCAAGTTCATGCGGCCGGCCGACGAGTTGACCGCCAACCACAACGTTCCGACCCAGAACACCCTGCTGTGGGTCTATGAAGGACAGACGGAATACTGGGGAGACGTGCTGGCGGCGCGATCGGGCCTGCATTCGCTCGACGAGGCGCGCATCGCCCTGGCGACCATCGCCGCCTTCTACGCCAACCAGCCGGGCCGCGAATGGCGGCCGCTGCAGGACGTGAACAACCACAATCTGCTGGGCTACCGCGTGCCGGGCCAATGGACGTCGTGGATGCGGGGCACCGGCGACTATTATCGCGAGAGCCTGCTGATCTGGCTCGACGCCGACACCCTGATCCGCGAGGCGACGAACAATCGCCGCTCGCTGGACGATTTCGCCAAGCGCTTCTTCGGCCATGACGACGGCTCATGGACGCCGCAGGGCTATACCTTCCAGGACGTGGTCGCCGCGCTAAACGCGGTGCATCCCTATGACTGGGCCGGCTTCCTTCGCCAGCGGCTGGACGCGGCGGGGCCGGAGGCGACCGCGCCGCTGGCCGGGATCGAACGGGCCGGCTATCGCCTGACCTATGTCGACGACCTGACGGCCACGGAGAAGGCTGTTCAGAGCGGCTGGGCCAACGACTTCCAGTATTCGCTGGGCTTCACCCTGTCGGGCGACAGGATCAACGCCGTGCGGTGGGGAAGCCCGGCCTTCGACCACGGGATCGGGGCGGGCTGGACGCTGGTTGCGGTGAACGGCCAGGCGGGGTCGGCCGAGGCCCTGCGCGACGCGGTGACGGCGGCCAAGGGGACGGACGCGCCGATCGAGCTGCTGGTCAAGACGGGGGATCGCTTCCGCACCGTCGCCTTCGACTACCACGACGGCCTGCGCTATCCGCGCCTGGAGCGGATCGAAGGGACGCGCGACCGACTGGCGGACATCTTCGCGCCCAGACGGCGATAGCCGCAAACGCCTCCCCTCGCCGGCGGCGAAGGGAGGCGCGGGAAGCTCAGCGCTTGTCCAGGCTCCAGGCGCCGGGGCCGGCGGCGGAGATGTAGAGGAAGATGAAGCAGAACAGGATGGCCGCGTCCCCGCCGTTCACCGCCGGATAGGGGCTGGAAGGGAAGTGGAACATCCAGTAGGCGACCGCCATCTGGCCGGACGCGATGAAGGCGGCCGGGCGGGTGAACAGGCCCAGGATAAGAAGGGCGCCGGTGACCAGTTCGATGATGGCGCCGACGCCGAACAGCGAGGCGATCTCGACCTCGCCGGGCTGGGCGCCCTCAGGAAAGCCAAACAGTTTGACGACCCCGTGGGCCAGGAACAGCAGGCCCGCGACGATGCGCAGGGCCGCCAGGGCGCGCGGCGACCAGGCGCCGAGTGATTTCGCCATCTCGAATGTCTCCTTCCCGTTCAGCGGGCGCCCGAACGGGTTCGCCCGGTCAAGCCAAGCTTGACCGGGGAGGTTGATCCCAAAACTCAGGCCGCGTCCACCAGGACGATCTCGGCGTCCGAGAGCGCCTTGACGGTGACGACGTCCTCCTGGGCGATGGCGGCGCCGTCGCGGGCGTTCAGACGCACGCCGTTGACCTCGACCTCGCCCTTGGCGGGCACCAGATAGGCCCGCCGCGCGGCCCCCAGCGGATACTCGGCCGTGTCGCCGGCGTTCAGCGTGGCGGCCACGACCCGCGCGTCGGTGCGGATCGGCAGGGCGTCGGCGTCGCCGTCGAAGCCCGAGGCCAGGACCACGAACTGGCCCGCCCGGTCGCCCTTGGGGAAGGGCTTGGAGCCCCAGCTGGGCTTTTCGCCGCGCCTGGTCGGTTCGATCCAGATCTGGAAGATGCGGGTCAGGTCGGGCTCGGCGTTGTACTCGGCGTGGCGAATGCCGGCGCCGGCGCTCATGACCTGGACGTCGCCGGCCACGGTGCGGCCCTTGTTGCCCAGGCTGTCCTCGTGGGTGATGGCCCCGTCGCGGACATAGGTGATGATCTCCATGTCGGCGTGGGGATGCGGGGGAAAGCCCGTGCCGGCGGCGATCTCGTCGTCGTTCCAGACACGCAGGGCGCCCCAGCTCATCCGCTTGGGATCGTAGTAGTTCGCGAAGGAGAAGTGGTGTTTGGCGTTCAACCAGCCGTGGTCGGCGCCGCCCAGGCCTTCGAAGGGTCTGCGTTCGATCATGGTTCAAGTCCTCCGCGCCGGACCGTTCCGGCGCTGTTGCTTGACGCCAAGATAGAGATCGGCGACCGATCAGAAATAGAAACGGCTGAAACTCATCGTTTCCCCGGAGAAGCCATGTCCCGCCTGCCCGACCTGGAAGCTCTGGCCATCTTCGCGAGGGTGGCGGAAACGCAGTCCTTTTCCGGCGCGGCCGAGACGCTGGGCCTGTCGAAGGCGACGGTGTCCAAGGCGGTGACCCGGCTGGAGCAGCAGTTGAAGACGACCCTGCTGCACCGCACCTCGCGCCGCTTCGCCCTGACCGACGCGGGGCGAACGCTGGCGGCCCGGGCGGCGCATATGCTGGCCGAAGCGGAAGGGGCGGTCAGCGAGGCCCTGGACATGTCGGTGACGCCACGCGGCCTGGTGCGGCTGGCGGCGCCGATGTCGTTCGGCATGGGTTATGTCGCGCCGGCCCTGCCCGAGTTCCTGGCGCGGCATCCGGACGTCTCGGTCGACCTGCACCTGTCGGACGAGGTGATAGACCTGGTCGGCGGCGGCTTCGACTGCGCGCTGAGGATCGCCGCCCTGGCGGATTCCTCGCTGACGGCCCGCCGGCTGCGGCCGGTGGAGCGGTTCGTGGTGGCCTCGCCCGACTATCTGGCCCAGCGCGGGCGGCCGACGCATCCGGACGACCTGAAGCGTCACGCCTGCCTGGGCTATGCCTATATGCCGACGCCGGACGTGTGGCGGTTCGTCAACGACGCGGGCGAAGAAGTCGCGGTGCGCCCGGCCGGGCCGCTGCGGGCCAACAACTCCGACGCCCTGCTGCCGTCTCTGTGCGCCGGGCTGGGCCTAAGTCCCCTGCCCGACTTCATCTGCTGGAAGGACGTGGCCGAGGGTCGTCTGGAGCCTGTGATGACCGACTGGCGCCTGCCGCCGATCGCTCTGCATCTGGTCGCGCCCAGCAGCGGGCCGCGCCCGGCACGGGTCACGGCCCTGATGGACTTTCTGGGCAAACGGTTCAGCGGGCCGCTGTGGCCCGGCGACACGGCCGGCCGCTGAGGATCAGCCGCACTTCACCTCGCGGACGACGCCGGTGGATTCCTCATAGACGAAGTTCACCCGGTTCTCGCGATAGTCCATCGTGGCCGCGCAGGTGGTGCACAGGACGCGGAAGGTCTGGCCGGCCGGCGCCGCCGGGATGGCCGAGCGGTTCTGGCCGACGTAGCGCTGATAGTCCTCGACCTTGCACGGCTTGAAGGCGGTCTGGTCGCCGGGGCCGGGCATGGGGTCGGCGCCCTCCACCGGAGCGCAGGCAGACAGGCCCAGCACGCCGGCGCTCAGCAGGGACGTCAGTATGAATGCGGTCTTCATGGTCGTTTCCTCTCCTCGGGCGCAGCGTCAGCCGCACCGCACCTGTTCGATGATCCCGGTCTGCCGATCATAGAAGATGTTGAGCCGATAGGCCGAGAACTCCTCGGTGATGGCGCATTCCGTGCAGGTGACGCGACGGTTCACCACATCCACCGGAACGGGGATTTCGGTGCGCGGTTTCCCGACCAGATATTGCATCTCTCCGGCCTTGCAGAGATCGGCGGTCGGGGCGGTCGGCATCCGGGTCCCGACGGGCGGAGTCAGTTGCGCCCGCTCCACCGCGCGCGGGGCGGCTTCGTCGGCGGCGGGAGTCGAGGAGCAGGCGGCCAGCAGGGCGGCGCCCGCCAGAACGATCAGGCCGCCTTTTCCCAGCGCCCCTCGTCGGTCTGACGCCAGTAGGCCAGTGTCGCGCCCTGATCCTTCAGCGTCTTCCAGCGGCCGCGGGCGTGCTGCAGCGCCGATTCGTCCCGACCGTCGAAAATGATGAAGCATCGTTCGAACCCTTCCGTGGCGCCCAGTTCTGCATCGTCGAGAATGAACAGCGCCTGAGCGCCGTTCAGGTTCTCGCCCGTGTCGCTCAACAGCACCGGCTGGCGCGCGTCGTGCGGTCCCCCGGCCTGTCCATGAGGCAGAAAACTGTCTTCGCGATAGGTCCAAAGCGACTCGTCGACCGCTTCCAGCCGGGTCGGGCCGGCCTTGACCAGCGCCCGCCAGCCCCGCTCGAGCGTCTTCTCGAGCAGGGTCGGCAGCACCTGATCCAGCGACGAGCGCTCCAGGTGGTAGAACCAGATTTCGGGGTTGGCCGTCACGCCCTTCCCCCCTCGCGGGGGAAGGTGGCCCGCGTCAGCGGGACGGATGGGGGGCGCCTCCCAGCCTTTCCGTCGAGCCGCCGCGCGCACCGCGTCCAGCACGATGTTCGGATTGCGCGCTGCCGCCTCATTCTCGAACCTGAGAACCTCAAAGCCCTGTTCTCCCAGCCAGGCGTCACGCGCGGCGTCGCGCTCTTCTCGCAGGCGATGGACGCCGCCGTCCAGTTCGATCACCAGCTTCAGCGCGTGGCAACAGAAGTCGGCGACATAGGGACCCAATGGGACCTGACGACGGAACCGCAGGCCTTCCAGCTGGCGGCCCCGCAGCAGGCGCCACATGGCGCGCTCGCTGAGCGTCTGCGCCTTGCGAAGATCGCGGGCCAGGGCGTGAGCGCGGTCGTGATGATGGATGGCCACAGTGCGATGCTATCCCGGTCGAAACCGGGATACACCCCCCATCCGACCTCGCTCCGCTCGGCCACCTTCCCCCGCAAGGGGGGTAGGATTTTCAGGCCTCGTACTTGTCGGCCACCATGCGGTCCAGGGTGCGGACGGCGAAGCCGACGCCGCCTTCGGGCACGGTCGGGCTGGGGCTCTTGTTGGCCCAGGCGGTGGGGGCGATGTCCAGATGCGCCCACGGCACGCCGTTGGTGAACTTCTGCAGGAACAGGGCGGCGGTGATGGAGCCGCCGGCGCGGCCATTGCCCATGTTCTTCAGGTCCGCGATCTTGGACTCGATGTGCTGGTTGTAGCGATCCGGGATCGGCATCCGCCAGAAGTTCTCGCCCACCTTTTCCGAGGCGGCCAGGATGTTATCCGACACTTCGTCCGAGTTCGAGAAGATGCCCGCATAGTCGAGGCCCAGCGCCACGATCATGGCGCCGGTCAGGGTGGCCAGGTCGATCATGAACTTCGGCTTGAAGCGGCCTTGCGTGTACCAGAGGGCGTCGGCCAGCACGAGGCGGCCTTCGGCGTCGGTGTTGATGACCTCGATGGTCTGACCCGACATCGACGTCACCACGTCGCCCGGACGCTGGGCGTTTCCGTCGGGCATGTTCTCGACCAGACCCAACACGCCGACGGCGTTGACCTTGGCCTTGCGGCCGGCCAGGGCCATCATGGTCCCCGCGACGGCGGCGGCGCCGCCCATGTCCCACTTCATGTCCTCCATGCCCTCGGCGGGCTTGATGGAGATGCCGCCGGTGTCGAAGCACACGCCCTTGCCGACGAAGGCGATCGGCTGGTCGCCCGCCGCGCCGCCGTTCCACTGGATCACGGCCAGCTGGCTTTCGCGGCGGCTGCCCTGGCCGACGGCGAGCAGGGTGTTCATGCCCAGCTTCTCCATCTCGGCCTCGCCCAGGATCTCGACCTTCAGGCCCAGGCGCTCCATCTCCTTCACCCGACGGGCGAACTCGGCCGGATAGAGGACGTTGGCCGGTTCCGAGACCAGGTCGCGGGCGAACATCACGGCGTCGGCGACGGGCGAAAGCGCCTCATAGGCGGCGTCGGCGGCGCGGATGTCGGAGGTGACGACGCGGACGGCCTTGATGGAGGGCTTCTTGTCCGCCTTTTCGGTGGTCCGGTACTTGTCGAAGCGATAGGCGGCCAGGCTGGCGGCGAACGCGGCGCGGGCGGCCTGTTCGGGCGTCAGAGCGGACGCATCCAGGGTCAGGACCTCGGCGCCGGACATCTTGGCCGCGGCGTAGGCGTTGGCGCCGAAGGCCTCGACCGCCAGGTCGTCCAGCTTGTCCGCGGCGCCGGCGCCGACCAGCAGGACGCTGTCGGCCTCCACGCCCGCAGGCGCCGCGACGGCCAGGGTCTGACCGGACTTGCCGGTCATGCGGCTCTTGGAGAGGGCCTTGGTCAGGGCGCCGCCGGCCGCCTGGTCCAGTCCGGGCGCCGCCCCCGCCAGCACGCGGTCCTCATGGACCGGAACGGCCAGGATTTCGGCGGAACCGGCGGCGGCGGCGAATTCGATCTTCATGCGGCAACTCCAGCCAGGCCCCACCCGGCGTCAGCTTGAAAAAACACAATGGCGCGTCCGCTTGTCGCCGACGCGCCCCGATGTGCTACTAGATGCGCCTCAATATCGCCGCCTGCAACCGGGCGAAGTCCAGCCGCCCATGACTCTGATTCAGCGCTACCTTTTCCGACAGATTTCCCTGCCCGTGGTGGCGGCGTGCGCCGCGCTGGCTGGCATCGGCGTGCTAAGCCAGAGCCTGGACCAACTGGAGGTCATCGTCGAACGCGGCCAGAGCGTGTGGGTGATGGTGAAGCTGACGCTGCTGGCCCTGCCGCAACTGCTGGCGGTGATCCTGCCGATCGGCCTGTTCATCGGCGCCCTGATCGCCCTGACCCGTCTCCAGCGCGAGCAGGAGATGACCGCGGCCTTCGCAGGCGGCATGACGCGCTGGCAGGTGATCGCGCCCGCGGCCCGGCTGGCCCTCTTGGGCGCCATCCTGGCGCTGTTCATCAACCTGTTCATGCTGCCGTGGGCGCAGCACGAGGTGCGCCGACAGGCCTTCGCCATCCGCACCGATCTGGCCGCCCTGTTGGTCGAGGAGGGCCAGTTCGTCCAGGGGCCTAACGGCCTGACCGTCTATGTCCAGCAGATCGAGCAGAGCGGCCTGCTGGTGAACCTGTTCGTCTATCTGGTGGACGGCGACGAGGTGACGACCTGGAACGCCGGCGAGGCCCGGTTCGGCCGCGACGCGACCGGCCAGCCGATCCTGACGATGATCGACGGCTCGGCCCAGCGCTACTCGTCCAACGGCGTGCTGGAGACCCTGTCGTTCCAGCGCTACGACTTCTCCCTGGCGCCGTTCGCCGACGTGGCCGAGACCATTCGCTACAAGCCCTCCGACCTCTATCTGCGCCAGTTGCTGAACCCGTCGCCGCGCGTGCTGGAAAGCGCAGGATCGCGTGGCGAGCTGCTGGCGGAGGCGCATTCCCGGCTGTCGTCGCCGCTGTATGTGCTGGTCGCCATGGCCATGGCGCTGGCGGCGATCCTGGGCGGCGCCTTCAGCCGCAGCGGTTACAGTTGGCGCATCGCCAAGGCTGCGGGCTTCTTCCTGCTGGCCCGGGTGATCGGCTATGGCCTGGTGGCCGCCAGCGCCTGGAACGGATGGATGAACGTGCTGCAGTACGTGGCGCCGCTGGTCGCCCTGGGCATCGCCATGAGAGTGCTGTTCCGCGCGTTGAAACCACGCCGCAGCCGGCTTCAACCCGTCGTCCGCCGCCTGAAGGCGAGGTTCGCATGACCCTGGCCCTGCCCTCCCTGTCCGCGGCGCGCCGACTGCCGCGCATCGGCCGCATCGAACGCTATGTGCTGATCCAGCAGCTTCGCTCGCTGGCCACGGCGTTGGCTGTGATTTCGGCGCTGGTGATGCTGATCGACTTCGTCGAGGTGTCGCGCGGCGTCGGCTCCAACCAGGATTTGTCGGCGCTGCGCATCCTCGGACTGGTGGCGATCAAGTCGCCGGCGGTGATCGTGCAGTTGTTCCCCTTCGTCTTCCTGTTCGGGACGCTGGGCGCCTACATCGGCCTGAACCGGCGCAGCGAACTGATCGCCATGCGCGCGGCGGGGGTTTCGGCGTGGCGCTTCGTGCTGCCCTCAGCCGGGATGGCCTTCCTGCTCGGCGTGCTGACCGTGACGGTCCTGGGGCCGATGGCCTCTGCGGGGGACGCCATGTGGCAGCGCGAGCGCGCCCCTATCTCCGGCACGGCGCCGGGCGCGGGACCGCCGGAGGCCATCTGGCTGCGCGAAGGCGACGACCAGCGCCAGATGATCATCCGCGCCGGTCGCCAGGACCGGACCAACGCCCGCCTGCTGGACGTCACCTTCTTCATCTACACGACCCAGCCCGGCGGCGGCCGCACCTTCTCGGAACGGATCGACGCCCAGTCGGCCGCCCTCAGCGCGGGCCGCTGGCGGCTGCAGGATGCGACCGGCGCCACCGTCGGACAGCGGGCGGTGACCTATTCGACGCTGGACCTGCCCTCCAGCCTGGCCGACGAGGAGGCGTTCGAGCGGTTCGCCCGACCGCAGTCGACGCCTTTCTGGTCCCTGCCCAACCAGATCCAGCGCATCGAGAACGCGGGGTTCAGCTCCACCGCCTATCGTCTGCGCTTCCAGCAGTTGCTGGCCACGCCGCTGGTGTTCGCGGCCATGTCGATCCTGGCAGCGGCGTTCTCGCTGCGGCTGATGCGGCTGGGCGACATGGCGCGAATGAGCGTGGCGGCGGTGGTGCTTGGATTCGCCTTCTTCTTCCTGAACCAGTTTTCGGCGGCGATGGGCTCGGCCGAGGTGGCGCCGGCCTTCGTGGCCGCCTGGCTGCCGCCGATCCTGACGGCGCTCGCCGCCTTCACCTTGCTGTTCTATACCGAAGACGGCTAAGCGGACCGCCCGCTCCTCCAACAGGCTCCCAACCACGGATGGCATATGCAGGGTGATCGCCGCGAGCGCCGCTCGAATGTCCTGAGGCACCGGCTGCTGGCCGGCGCGGCCTTGATCGCCTGCGCGCCTCTGGCCACGCCTGTGCTGGCGCAGGCGCAGCCGGGCGCGCCGCCATCCGCGCCGGCGGCGGACGGCCTGACGCCCGACGCTGTTTATGTCGAGGCCGAGAGCGCCCGGCGCGAGGGCGATGTGGTCACCGCCCAGGGCGGACCGGACGACCGCGTCTATCTGCGCACCCGCGGCCACACCCTGCGCGGGGAGAGCGTTTCCTACGATCTGGCGGCCGGCACGGCCGCGGCCCAGGGCCAGGTGGAGGCGACCGCGCCGGACGGCACCGTGGTCCAC
>NZ_DLMO01000014.1 GCF_002479325.1 Brevundimonas sp. UBA7534 | reverse complement strand
CCCCGGCGCCGAAAGATTGACCGGGCGTGGCCCCCATGAAACGGAGAACGGCGCAAGGCCCCGAGGCGACGTCACGCGAATCGCGCAGGCAGGGCTGAATGACCCAGGACGGCCAGAGCTACGAGGGCAGTCTGCTTGAGCCCGGCCCCGGGGTCTGGCGCAGCGCGACCGCGTCCCGCTTTTCGATCCTGATGGAAAACGAGGCCTATTTCGACGCCCTCGCCTCGGCGATTCACAAGGCCGAACGATCGATCGTCATCCTGGGCTGGCAGTTCGATCCCCGCACCCACCTGGACCCCGAGACGCGGCCGGGGGACAAGACGGCGGAAATCGGCCACCAGCTGCGGATGCTGGTCAAGAGGAAGCCCGACCTCGATGTGCGTCTTCTGATCTGGAAGTCGCCGCTACTGATCGCGGCGTCTCAGGGTTTCTATCCCCACCGCGCCCAGCGCTGGTTCCGAAAGCGGATGGTCGAGTTCCGGATGGACTCGCCCGGTCCGATCGGCGCCTGCCACCACCAGAAGGTCATCGTCATCGACGACAAGGTGGCGTTCGCGGGCGGCGGCGACATCTCCACCGACCGGTGGGATTCCGACGAGCACCTGGATGGAGACCCCCGCCGGGCCCTGCCCAACGGCCTGATCTGCAAGGCGCGCCACGAGGTGATGGCGGTGCTGTCGGGGCCGGCCGCGCGCGTACTGGGCGACCTGGCGCGCGAGCGGTGGTTCCGCGCGACATGGGAACGGACCATTCCCGACGACGTGGAAGGCGACCCATGGCCTGACGGCGTGCCGGTGCAGATGACCGATGTTCCGGTCGGCGTCGCCCGCACCGAGCCGAAATGGGCCGGTCGGCACGAGGTGCGCGAGAACGAGGCCCTGCACCTGGAAGCGATCCGCCGCGCGCGCCGCCTGATCTACATGGAGAACCAGTATTTCACCTCGCCGGTGATCGCCGCCGCGCTGGCGGAACGGCTGGCCGAGATGGACGGGCCCGAGGTGGTGGTCGTCTCCACCGGCAAGAGCCCCAGCTGGTTCGACAGCATGACGATGGACACCGCGCGTGCGGAGGTGCTGTTCAGGCTCGAGCAGGCCGACACCTACAACCGCTTCTTCGCCTTCGCTCCCCTGACGGAGCACGGCGAGCGGATCATCGTCCACGCCAAGGTGACTATCGTCGACGACCGCCTGCTGAGGATCGGTTCGACCAACCTGAACAACCGCTCGATGGGGCTGGACACCGAATGCGATATCGCCGCCGAGCCGGTGGATGCGGCGGGCCGGGCGGTCATCGCCGCGCATCGGCATCGCACCATCGGCCATTGGCTGGGCGTGACGGCCGATGAATTCGCCGCGGTCGAGGCCGTGCTAGGTTCGACCGGCGCCGCGATCTGCAGCTTCGAGAGCGAGCGGTTGAAGCCTCTGGGCGCCGAGGCGCCCACGCGCATCCAGCGCCTGTTCGCCGAATGGCAGTTCGGTGATCCCACCTCCACCTCCGACGCCTGGCGGCCGTGGAAGCGGCTGGCCCGCTCGCGCCGCACCCGCCCGGCGTCGGAAGGCGGTCAGTCGCCGGGCTGAAGGACCTCGAAATCGATCACCAGGGGCAGGTGATCCGAGGCCACGCGGGCCAAGGGCGAAAAGGCTGATCTGACCGATGTGACCCGGATCTCGGGGCTGACGAAACAGTGGTCGATGCGGATCGCCGGAAAGCCCGACGGAAAGGTCTTGACCGACGGCTTCAGCTTCAGCTGCCGCTGGCAATCCTGAAGGTTGCGGGCCAGGATCTGATAGGGGCGGGTGATGGAGGTGGCGTTGAAGTCGCCCGCCAGCAGGGTTGGCCCCTGACAGGCGCCCAGCCAACCCGCGCCCGCCAGGGCCGCGGCCTGAAGCCTCTGCTCGCGTGGAACCAGCCCCAGATGGGTGTTGAGGACGTTGATCGTGCCGCCGCCGACGTCGATCTGCGACCAGATGGCGCCGCGCGGCTCCAGACCCGGGATGCCGGCGACGGTGGGCAGCGCCGCGGCCCGCACCAACCGCTCCGGGTGGGGCGTCAGGATGGCGTCGCCGTACAGTTCGGCCCCTACCCGCATGGCCGGATGGAAGCGGGAGGTCATGGCCAGCTTGTCGGCGATGGTCTGGGCCTGGTCGACATGACCGGTGCGCAGACGGCCGACATCCAGTTCCTGAAGGCAGACGACGTCCGGCTCGTGCTCGCCGATCACGGCGACGATGCGGTCGATGTCGAGCCGCTTGTCGGTGCCGACGCAGCGGTGGACGTTGTAGGTCAGGAGGCGAGGCATGGAGTTGGCGAAACGAATCCGAAGCGGGACGCCGGGCTAAGCCTTTTCGCGCGCGAATGCGACCTCGATGCGACGCTCAGAGGATAACCAGATGGTCTGGAAGTTCGTTGGGATTGTCGGCGCGGGGCGGGAAATGCCGGGCCAGGACCTGACCGCATTGGGCGATGGCGGTTTCGAACCCGTCGGCGGGATGTCCGGCCTTCATCTCGGCGGTCAAGGCGGCGACGGCGTCGCCCCAGACGCCTTGGTCCACCTGGGCGTGGATGCCCTCGTCTGCGATAAGCTCGACCTGATGATCGTCCAGCGCGGCGAAGATCAGCACGCCGGTGCGTTCACGTGTGACGTGGACGCCGTGGGCCAGGAACTGCTGCAGCGCGGCGCGGCGGACGCGGGCCCGACGCAGGGCCGGCGGCGTCATCCAGCGGCGCATGACCGGGATCAAGCTCAGTAGCAGAACGCCGGCGAAAACGGCCGCCTGGACCAGCACATAGCCGCCCAGCGCGCGGCCGACCGTCAGGCCGGAATCGTGCGCGGCCTCCCAGCCTCCGCCGAAGGGCCAGCCGCCGTCGAAGCCAAAGGGGATCAACAGGGCGGGCAGGATCAACGCCGCCGCAGCCGCCCAGGCCAAGGCCACGTCGCCGTAAGAGGAAACGCGTCGCGAGACGACACAGAAGATTTCGCCCGAGGTCGCGGATTCGGCCGTGGCGATGGCCTGGGCGATCCGTGCCTGGTCGTCCTGGGTTATCCGCATCACCATCCCCCCGAAGCGCCGCCGCCGCCGAACGATCCGCCGCCGCCCCCGAAGCCGCCGCCTCCAAATCCGCCGCCGCCGCCGAAACCACCGCCGCCCCGGCCGCCGCGTCCAGACTGGCTGAGAATGTCGGCCAAGGCCCACAGCAGGACCGGTCCGACGCCGTTCTTGCGGTGGCGTCGTCCCCGCGCCGAGGCGGCGGTGGCGATCAGCATGAACAGGAATATGACGCCGAAGACGACCAGGCCGCCGATGGCCGAGGCCTTTTCGCCCCGGCTAGCGTCCTGGGCGACCGCCTCGGCGCGTGCGTGGGCCTCCGCGGGATCCAGCGACATCTGCTCGACCAGCGCGTCGACGCCCTTGACGATGCCGCCCTCGAAGTCGCCGTCGCGGAACGCCGGCAGGATGTCGTTCTGGATGACCAGCGAAGAGAAGGCGTCGGTCAGGATGGGCTCAAGGCCGTAGCCGACCTCGACGCGAACCTTGCGTTCGTGCGGCGCGACGATCAGCAGGGCGCCGTTGTCGTTTTCCTTCTGGCCGATGCCCCAGGCGCGGCCCAGCTGATAGCCGTAGTCCTCGATCTCCTGGCCCTGGAGGCTGTTGAGAGTCACCACGACAAGCTGGTCGCTGCTGGATGTCTCGAGCGCCGCCAGCTTTTCGCTCAAGGCCTGTTCGGTCTGGGGACTGAGCAGATTCGCCTGGTCGACCACGCGCCCGGTCAGGGCGGGAAAGTCCAGCCTGGACTGAGCCGCGGCCGGCAGGGCGGCCAGCCAGAGCAGGACCAGCCCCGCCAGCAGCAAGGTCAGACCGCGCCATCGCGGACGCGAAGCTTGGAACGCCGTCACCGACCGATCGAACGCCAACGGCTTACTGGGCCGGCGGCGTGGCGCCCGGCGTCACCGGCGCGGCGTTTCCGCCCGGTGCGGCGGAGGCGTTGGACGGCGAGGCCCCGAGGTTGAAGTTCACCTGCGGCGCGCTTTGCGCCTCGGCCGTGGCGGTGAACAACTGCATCGGCTTGGAGCCCGCGTGCAGGGTCTTGGCCCAGATCACGTTCGGGAAGGTGCGCAGCGTCGTATTGTAGGTGCGGACCGCCTCGTTGTAGTCGCGCCGGGCGATGGCGATGCGGTTTTCCGTGCCCTCCAGCTGCGATTGCAGCGTCAGGAAATTCTGGTTGGCCTGAAGCTGGGGGTAGGCCTCGACCGTCACCAGCAGACGCGACAGGGCGCCGCTGAGCTCGCCCTGAGCCTGTTGGTACTGCTGGAAGGCCTGGGGGTTGTCCAGGTCGTCAGCGGAGATGTTGACCGAGGTGGCGCGAGCGCGGGCGTTGATCACCTCCGTCAGGGTGGTGCGTTCCTGCACGGCCGCGCCCTGGACGGTGGCGACCAGGTTAGGCACCAGGTCGGCGCGGCGCTGATACTGGCTCTGCACGTCGGCCCAGGCGGCCTCTGCGCGCTCCTGCTCGGTCGGAATGGTGTTGTAGCCGCAGCCGGCCATCGCCGGCGTGATCATCAGCGCGGCCGTCAGAGCCAGCGCGCGAGCATTGATGCGGACCATGTTCTCTCCCTGTCGGCGATTGCGCCGTCGCTACGAATATCGGCGCGAAGCCGCAACGCTTCAAGCGTCCAACGGCTCCGGCGTCACGCCGATCGAACGACAGGCGGCGGAATAGGTGTTGGCCAGCAGGCAAGCGATGGTCATTGGCCCGACGCCGCCGGGCACGGGCGTGATGCGACCCGCGACCTGGATCGCCTCCTGAAAGGCGACGTCGCCCACCACGCGGGTCTTTCCGGCCGCCGCTTTTTCCGGATCCAGCGAGGGCACGCGATTGATGCCCACGTCGATCACGGTCGCGCCCGGCTTGATCCAGTCGCCACGCACCATCTCCGGACGACCCACGGCGGCCACCAGAATGTCGGCGGCGCGACAGACGGCGGGCAGGTCGCGGGTGCGCGAATGGGCGATGGTCACGGTGCAGCTTTCGCCCAGCAGCAGTTGGGCCATCGGCTTGCCGACGATGTTGGAGCGGCCGATGATGACGGCGTTCAGGCCGGACAGGTCGCCCAGTTGATCCTTCAGCATCATCAGGCAGCCCAGCGGCGTGCAGGGCACCAGGCCGGGCAGGCCGACGGCCAGCCGGCCGGCGTTGACCACGTGGAAGCCGTCAACGTCCTTGTCCGGATCGATGGCGTCCAGCACGACCGAGGCGTCGATGTGGGCGGGCAGGGGCAGTTGAACCAGGATGCCGTGGATGCCGACGTCGGCGTTCAGATCGGCGATCAGGGCCAGCAGGTCGGCCTGGGATGTGGTCGCGTCCAGCCGATGGGTGTCGGACCGCATTCCCGCGCGAACCGTGGTCTCGCCCTTGTTGCGGACGTAGAGCTGGCTGGCGGGATCCTCTCCGACGATGACGACGGCCAGGCCCGGCTTGACGCCATGCGCCGCCTCCAGACGCGCTGAGGCGGCGGCCACCCGTTCCACCAGGCTGGCGGAGAAGGCCTTTCCGTCGATCAGGGTCGCGCGCGAGGGCTGGGCCGACATGGCGGGCTCCGGGCTGGGAAATGAGGATGGCGCGATTTACAGCCGTCGGGGTTCGGCGTCTATGATCGCCGTCCATAAAGGGAGACCTCCATGAAGCGTTCGTCGATCGCCGCCTGCAGCGCCCTGGCCCTGCTTTGCGCAGCCGGGCCGGGGATGGCGCAGGACGCGCATCCGCTGCGAATCGGCGCCAGCGTCGATGCAGCCCTGACCGCCGACGACCCCGCGGCTCCCGACGACGCCTATCGGTTCGACGACTACCGCTTCCAGGCCCGCGCCGGCCAGCGGTTGGAGGCCGTGCTGCGCGCCGCCGACTTCGACGCCTATCTGGAGATCCGCGCGGAAGGCCAGGATGCGCCGCTTGCGGAAGATGACGACGGGCTTGGAGAGGGCACGAACGCCCGTCTGCGATTCACGCCCGAAGCCGACGGAACCTACATCCTGCGCGCGCGCACGCTGTCGGGGCTCGAAGGCGGCGACTACAGTCTGTCGCTGCGGGAACGCCCGCGCCCACCCCGCGCGCCGCGCCCGACCGCTATCCGCCTGGGTCAGACCCTGGACGGCAGCTTGGGCGACCGTGACCCGGAACTGGAAGACGGCGGGCGTTATGACGCCTTCGTCTTTCGCGCGGCCGCCGGCGAGAGACTGGTGGTGACGCTGGAGTCCGACGCCTTCGATCCGGTGGTCCGCGTCGGGCGCATGAACGGCCCGGATTTCGAGGAACTGGCGCAGAACGACGACGCGCCGGGCGGGGGATTGAACTCGCGCCTGGTCTTCGTCGCGCCAGACGCCGGCGACTACGTCATCCGCGCGACCTCGCTGAGCGAAGGCGAAGGCGCCTATGTCGTCGGACTGGAGGCCGCACCGCCGCCGCCGCCATCCAAGCCCCTCGCCGTCGGGGACGAGGTCGAGGGGACGCTGGACGACGATAGCGGCCAGAACGACGACGGCCAGCGCGCCGACCTCTACCGTTTCACGGGGACGGCCGGCCAGCGGATTGCGGTGGAAATGTCTTCGGACGACTTCGACACCTACCTGGCGCTGCGCCGGCTGTCGGCCAACAGCATCAGATCGGAAGAGCGTCG
>NZ_DLMO01000015.1:5369-10757 GCF_002479325.1 Brevundimonas sp. UBA7534 | reverse complement strand
CTGCTGCGGCACGATCAGCAACTCGCCGTCGGCGTTGTAGAAGACGCGGTCGGTCATCGAGCGGTTGGCGGCGTACAGGTGGATGCCCGCCCCCGCCCCCGCGTCCGGCTCTCCATTGCCGCCATAGGTGACCAGGCCCTCCACCCAGTCGGTTGACGCTTCCGGCATCGGCAGCGGGTCCCAGCGCATCCGGTTGGGATTGGGCGGCGTTTCGTCGAACGGGCCCGAACGCACCCGGCCCCGGTCAAAGGGCGCATAGGGTCCGTGCTGGGCGGACGGCCGCAGGCGATACAGCCAGCTTCGGCGGTTCTCGGCGCGCGGCGCGGTGAAGGCGGTGCCGGACAACTGTTCGGCGTACAGGCCCATCGGCGTCTTCTGCGGCGAATTCTGTCCGACCGGCAGGGCGCCGGGCGCCGCCTCGGTGGCGAAGTGGTTGCCGAAGCCGGACATATAGGCGGGCGCGTTCGATCGCGTCGTCATCGTGTGTCTCCCTTGGCGCAGGTTTAGGACCTAAGCCGACGTCGGGCTAGGTTCGAGGTCCGACTTTGGGCCTGAGGGCCGGCCGGTCCGGCGCGACGCGCCCGGCCAGGGTCCGTGGAAGGGGCGACGGGCGGCCCAGCGCCAGCGCCGCCAGATGCTCGCCCAGCAGCGGCGCCAGGCACAGCCCTCGCGATCCCAGGCCGCCCAGCATCAGCAGGCCATCATCCAGCCAGCCGGCGATCGGCAGGCGGTCGGCGGTGGTCGCGCGAATGGCGACGCGGGCTTGGGCGTAAGACGCCGCTTCCACCCGGTCCGCCAGGGCCGGTGCGCGCGTCCTGAGCGTGTTGCGGTTGCGAACGCTGTCTTCCGGACTGACCGCCAAATCTGTGCGGCCGCGATCATGCGTCGCGCCGAACAGCACCCCCTGCCCCGTCGGCGCCGCATAGCCGCCCCAGGCCACGGCGCCGGTCGTCGGCCCCTCGACCCAGTCCGCCTGTCCCCGCACGGGTGTCAGTTCGGGATGGCGCGACCGATCCAGCAGCGACGCCGTCCCCCAGCCGCCGGCCAGGATGACGATGTCGGCCTCGGCGATCGCGTCGCCGCCCTTTGCGACCAACCGCCAGGCGTCTTCGTTGCGCTCAAGGCGCTCGACCTGTCCGGCGCGGCGTCCGGCGCCAGCCAGCCAGGCGTCCAGCACCGTCAAGGGGCGCACGACCAGGGCATGCGCCATCAGCAGCCCAGCCTCTCCCGCCGGCTCTCCCAGCCAGTCCGACGCCTGTTGCGGGCCGACGACCTGCATCGCCCCGTCGGGCCAGATCGGCTGGGCGGCGATCTTTTCGAAGCGCGCCACGTCGCGCGGCGCCTGCGGCGTCTGCAGCACGCCGCGCGCGATCACCGCGTCCTCTACGTCGCCATAGAGCCGGCCCGCCCGCTCCAGCGCCTGAGCGTAGAGGGCGGCCAGGCCCGCATCGCCCGCATCGAGCCGGGGCGTGACCAGGCCGGCGGGAAATCCCGAACCACCCGCCCCCGGCCGCTCGCCTTCGATCACCAACGGCTGGACGCCCGCCGCGGCCAGGGCCCGCGCGATCGCGGCAGCCGCAATACCCGCGCCGACGATCGCGACGCGCGGGCGTTCGCGCGGAGACGTCCCTTCCCCCGGCAGCCGGGCCTCCAGCCGTTCACGCTTGCGGCCGTGTCCGGGTCGTTTCTCGACGACGAAGCCGCGTTCGGAAAGGCCTCGGCGAACCGCCCCCGCCACCGTGAAGGTCGCCACGCGCGCGCCTGGCGCCGACCGGGCCCGGATCAGGTCCATCACCTGCGGCGACCACATCCCCGGATTCAGCGCGGGCGAGAAGCCGTCCAGGAACCAGGCGTCGGCCTGGCCCGACCAGGCCTCCAGCGCCCAGGCCGCATCGCCGACCGCCAGGTCCAGGACCGCGTGATGCTCGGGCAGGTCGATACGGTGAAAGCCGGGCGTGGGCGCCGGCCAGCCTTGGATCAGCGCGTCCGCCGCCTCTCCGATCTCTGGCCAGTTCGACAGGGCGCGGCCCGCCTCCTCAGGGGTCAGCGGATAGCCTTCGACCGAAAAGATGTTCAGCCGCCCACCCTGGGGCCTCGTCTGTCGCCAAAGGTCCAGCAGGGCGGCGATGTTCAGCCCCGTGCCGAAACCCAGTTCCGCCACGGTGAAGGTCCGGCGTCCGGCCCAGGCCTGCGGCAGGCCGCCCCCTTGCAGGAAGACCGCCCGGCTCTCCGCCAGGCCGTCGTCGCGGGAGAAGTACACATCCCCGAATCGACCCGAGCGCGGTTCGCCTTCCTCGGTCCAGGTCAGTTGCGGCGAAGCGTCTTCGGTCGTCATCGCGCCGCTCTAGCACGGACGAAGAAAAAGGGCCGCCCCGACGGAGCGGCCCGATCCCGGTTCAGGGAACCGATAGATTTAGTGGGCCGGCGCGGGCGTCGTCTCTTCGGCCGGAGGCTGGGCCGTCATCGCCGCGCCGTCCGGGGCGGCGTTGTCGGCGGCGGCGGCGGCGGCTTCCCCGGCAGCGGCGGCGGCGTCGGTGGCGGCCTGGTCGGCGGTCACGGCGGCGTCGGCGGCGGTGTCGGCGGCGGCGGCGGCATCGGCGGCGGCGTCCTGGGCCTTGTCTTCGCTGGCGTTCTGACAGGCGGCCAGAGCCAGGGCGGCGGCCGAGGCGACGATCAGGGGGGTGATACGCATGGGGAATTCCTCCGAATGCTGTTGGCGAGGTCGAAGCCTCTGGCAAACGATAACGCCGCCGTGATCGCATAGGCAAGCCAGGATCCCGGCGGCGTCATGTCGCTTCACCCAACGGTCGGCAGGCTTGGCCGTTCCGAGGATCACTCCGTCAGGCTGTTGAGCGTCTCTTCCATTTCCACGAAGGAGGGCTGGGCCACCGACGGGATGTCGCCCCGTCCGATCTCCACCGAAATCTGCGCCGCATTGCCGTGCAGGTGGGCGACCAGCACGGACTGGATGATCTTGTAGTAGGCGCCGTCCTGCTCGACGATGTCCTTCAGCCGGGTGGCGAACGGGCCGATCATGCCATAGGCCAGGAACACGCCCAGGAAGGTGCCGACCAGGGCGCCGCCGATCATGCCGCCCAACACTTCCGGCGGCTCGGTGATCGAGCCCATCGTCTTGATGACCCCCAGAACCGCGATGACGATGCCCAGGGCCGGCAGGGCGTCGGCCATGTTCTGCAGGGCGTGGGCGCCGGCCTGGGCCTCGTGATGGTGCTTTTCCAGCTGCTTTTCCATCGCGTCCTCGACCTGGTGCGGATCCTCCAGGTTCATGGTCATCATCCGCAGGGTGTCGCAGATGAAATCGACGGCGAAGTGATCCTTCAGCACCTTGGGGTACTTCTGGAAGATCGGCGATTCCTTGGGCTTTTCGATGTGGCTTTCCAGGGCGACAACGCCCTTGGACTTCATCGTCTTGGTCAGCTGGAACAGCAGCGACAGCAGCTCCTTATAATCCTGCTTCTTCCACTTCGGGCCGCCGAAGATGCGGCCGAAGCCGCCCAAGGTCGCCTTGATGACGTCCATGCTGTTGGCGATCACGAAGGCCGCGACGCCCGATCCCAGGATGCCCATCAGTTCGAACGGCAGCGAGTGCAGGATGACGGCCATCTTGCCGCCGGCCAGCAGATAGCTGCCGAACACCATGCCGAACAGCAAGACGATGCCGATGATCTGGAACATGAGACGGGAGGGTCCTGACGCGAAACGCCGGAACCATGACCGTTAATGCTTAAGACCCCGTTTCCCGAACGGCGTCCTGCGACGTCAAAGGCGGGTTTCGCCGTCCAGAATCTTGGTCCGCGCGGCTGCAGTCAGCTTGGCGTAGCCCGACTTGCCGCCACGCACATACAGGCCCGCACCGGCCTTGGCCGGATCGAAGCCGTCGGCGACCAGGTCGGCCTTGCGATACTTGAAGGTGCCGGTCGTGTCGGCCGCCTTGATGAGGCGCAGGAACACCGGCTGGGCGTAGGCGGGCAGCTTGCCGTCGACGTGGGCGTCGAACGCGGCGGCGTCGAACTTGCCGTCGACAACCAGGGCCGCCATGCCGGCCTTGCCGTCGTGGCCCGGCACCGTCACGCCGTAGACGATCGCCTCGCTGACCCCGGGCGCGTCCATCAACACCTGCTCGACCTCCGAGGTGGAGACGTTTTCGCCTTTCCAGCGGAAGGTGTCGCCGGTGCGGTCCATGAAATAGAAGTAGCCTTCGCTGTCCTGGCGCATCAGGTCGCCGGTGCGGAACCAGCGGTCGCCCTTCTTGAACACGTCGGTCAGGATCTTCTTCTGCGAGGCGGCCTTGTCGGCATAGCCCGAGAAGTCGTGGCGGATGTCGTTGCCGATCTCGCCGATCGCCTCGCCCACGTCTCCGACGCGGACAGGACGGCAGAAGCCGTCTGGGCCCCGCACCGGCTCCTCCGTCTCCACGTCGAACTGGATCAGGCGGATGTTGATCTGCGACTTCAGATAGCTGGGCACCCGGCCGATGGCGCCCTGCTTGCCGTCGAAGTTGAACAGCGAGACATTGCCTTCGGTCGAGCCGTAGAATTCCAGGATGTTCGGAATGCGGAACCGGCTCTGGAACTCGGGCCAGACATCGGCGCGCAGGCCGTTGCCGAAGGCCAGCCGCAGCTTGTGCGCCTTCTCGTCGTCGTTCGGCGGACAATTCACCAGATAGCGGCACAACTCGCCGATATAGACGAACATCGTCGCCTTCGACGCCTTCACGTCCGGCCAGAAGTTGGTCGCGGAGAATTTCTTTCGGATGATGGTCCGCGCGCCGTTCAGGAAGCCGGCGCCGATGCCGACCAGCCCCCCCGTGGAGTGGTACAGGGGCAGCACGTTGAAGACCCGGTCCTCCGGCGTCGAGGCCGTGGCGCCGGCGAAGGCGCGCATATAGGTCCGGGCTCGGGAATGGGGAATGCGCGCCGCCTTGGGCAGGCCCGTGGTGCCGGAGGTGTAGATGAACAGGCAGGTGTCGCGGTTGGTCAGACCCTCGCGCGCCGTCTTGGCCGGACGAACGGACGAGCCGCCGCGCACCGGATTGTCCAGCCCCCGCCGATTGCTGGCTTCCTCGTCCTCGGGCAGGCCCAGCACCCACAGCATCAGGTCGCGGTCGATATGCGGTCGCGCCTCCTCGACCTGGCGCCAGCAGTCCTCGTCCGCCACGACGTTGAAGCCGCCGGAAATCGACAGGCAGTGCCCCAGGGCCGGTCCCGCCAGTTTGGTGTTGATCACGGCCGCCGCCACGCCGACCTTCGAGAAGCCGATCCAGGCCGCCAGATATTCGACCCGGTTGGTCATCATCAGGGCTATCGCGTCGCCTTTGCGCAGCCCTCGGCTCTTGGCCCAGTGGCCGAACCGGTTGGCCATGGCGTC
>NZ_DLMO01000015.1:0-5281 GCF_002479325.1 Brevundimonas sp. UBA7534 | reverse complement strand
CGAAGGCCACGTGGTCGGCGAACCTGTCGACCGCCTCTTCGATGTCGTCGCACAGAAGGACATCGCTATCGAGCTGGATCGGCTTGATGCGCTTGAGCAGGCGGAACAGGCCGCGTGCGAACCGGACGTCGCGTCGGATATTCGCCACCAAACCCATGTTCGCCGATACTCCGGTCTGTCGTTTCGTCCCTGTCCTCCGGTGATGGCCGAAGGCGCCCGTCCGGGTCAACCGCAACACGCAGGGCCGCACGCCCCTCGGTCCGATTGACGGCGAGCGTGATCCATTTGTTCGGGTGACGTTGGGGAAATCCAGACCCTGCCCCTCGAATTGCGGCGAAAGCCGCGCGATCCGCGCCAATTTGGCGCGGCTTCCGCCCCAGTCGGGGCGACAACGGTGTTTCTTCAAGGTTTTCTAGCGGTTCACGGAACGGCCCCGATTCCGAGCGGTTGGTTGACCACCGTTATGGAGGACGACCTCATGTCTATGACCTATCCGACGCGCGATCCGGCGCAGACCCTGAGCGCCGACGACGCCGTTTTCGTGCCTCGCTACGCCCGCACGTCGCGATCCACCAAGAAGCCGGTGAAGACTTGGATGATCCTTGCGCCCCTTGGCGCTCTGGTGGTGGTTGGCGGCGCGGCGGCCATGATGATGGGCGGCGAGCAGCCGGGCATCGCGTCCGCCCCGGCCGAACAGCCCGCCGTCGCCACGGCTCCGGTTTCGCCGCAGGCGGCATCCAGCGCCATGACGGCCGTGGAAACGCCGGTCGCCCCTTCCGCCCCCGTCGAAACGGCGCCCGGCGACCCCGCCTCCGCTGCGCCGATCGCCCGTCGCTCAGAGACGCCGGCCCGCCCAGCCCCCGCCGTTGAACGCCCCGCCCTGGCCGCGCGCGCGCAGGCGCCCGCCGAGGAGGCTCAAATGGTCGAACCGACCGGCCCGCGTCCTTACAGCACCGTGACGCCCATGCTGAACAGTCAGCCGGCCGCCGCGCCGACCGCCCCGGCCACATCGTCGGCGACGCCCCCGCCGCCGGCCATCTCGGTCCAGCCGCTGGACTGACACGCTGGACGTCCGACGGCCCCGCCCCTTTCGGCGGGGCCGTTCCCTTAGGTCTTCAAGGCGCCGAAGAAGGCCGGCACGGCCTGGGTGGCCGGACCATAGACGCCCTCGTCAAACAGGTGTCTGCCCGCCGTGGGCTCCAGATTGATCTCCACCGTGCGCGCGCCGGCCGCGTTCGCAGTCTGGACAAATCCCGCCGCCGGATAGACGGCGCCGGATGTTCCGATCGCGACGAACAGATCGCAGTCCCACAGCGCCCTCTCGATCCGCTCCATCGCCAGCGGCATCTCTCCGAACCAGACGATATGCGGACGCATCACCCCTTGCGGATGGTGCGGCGACGCCTGATCCGCGGCCATGTCGCCGGACCAGTCGCTGACCACGCCCGAGCGGGTGCACCGCGCCTTGAGCAGGTCGCCATGCATATGGATGAGTTCGAACCCCGATGCGGGCGGCGTGTCGCGATGCGCCCGGTCGTGCAGATCGTCGACATTCTGCGTCACCAGCAGGAAATCGCCTTTCCATCGCGCGGCCAGATTCGCCAGCGCCCGATGCGCCGCATTGGGCTGGACCTCGGCAAGTTGGCGCCGCCGTTGGTTGTAGAAGTCCTGCACCAGGGCTGGATCCGCCGCATAGCCCTCGGGCGTCGCCACCGCCTCGACCCGATGCCCGCACCACAATCCGTCCGACGCCCGAAATGTCGGCACGCCTGATTCCGCCGATATGCCGGCGCCGGTCAGGATGACGAGGCTGCGAAAGGCCATCGTGAACCGAAGGACCCGACGCGCTCAGGCCGGCGCCGAACGACGGCCCAGGATCAGATTGGCGCGTGTCTGCGCGCGGATCTCATAGGTCTGCCGGACATCCTCCGAAAAGGGCAGATCCTCCAGCTTGCGGATCGAATAGTCGTAGGACGCCTCGATGATGATCCAGCGGGGGCGATAGCGACTGTTGGCCAACAGACCGTTCAGCGCCTTGATGTCCTCGCCCTCGATATCCAGCGACAGAAGGTCGAAATCCTCGGGGATTGCGTGGTCCGACAGAATCCCTTCCAGGCGCCGAACCTCGACCTCGACCCCGCCGCGCAGTTCGCCCCAGGCCTTGGTCGCCTCGACGTTCAGCGATGAGATGTCCTCGTTCACGCCCAGCGAAAGGGTCGCGCGCCCTTCGTAGTCGGAGACCGCGCAGTTCACGAGATCGAAGGCGAGGCCTGCGAAATCCTGAGCGATCTGGGGGATCAGCGCGGGGTTGGCCTCGATCAGCAGCCCCCGCCAGCCGAAATGCTTCATCAGGTCATAGGAGTTGGAGCGCTCAACGCCACGCGCGCCCACATCGACGACCACGCCCGCGCTCTGGTGGTCCGCCACCCACAGCCGCAGCAGTTCGAGCGTCTCGCCGTATTGCGACACATCATTGGTGAAGCGGCGCGGTCGCGACATTCGTTCGCCGAACTCGGTCGACTCCACGAAGGCGCGGATCAGGGTTTCGACCGAGGTCGTCCCCGCCGCCACGCGATCGACCCAGGCGCGGCGACCCGCCTCGTCCGGCTCTCTCCCCAGGAGGCCGACATAGAGGGCGTCGACCAATTCATCCGACGACACATTCTTCATCGGCAGTCTCCGCTTCAACCCAGGACAACCGACGGCGAAACCGCTGGCTTTGATCGACGAATGAAGCCCAGGTCGGTCATGGAAACAAGCCGAAGTGGCTGACGAACGAGCCGCGCATTGCTAGAGGAGCGCCACATTCGAGGAGGTCCTTATGAAAACCCGCGCCGCCGTCGCCTTCGAGGCCAAGAAGCCGCTCGAAATCGTCGAGGTCGATCTGGAAGGCCCCAAGGCCGGCGAAGTGCTGATCGAGATCAAGGCGACGGGCGTCTGCCACACCGACGCCTACACCCTGGATGGTCTCGATTCCGAAGGCATCTTCCCTTCGATCCTGGGCCACGAGGGCGCCGGCGTGGTGGTCGAGGTCGGCCCCGGCGTGACCTCCCTTGCGGTCGGCGACCACGTTATCCCGCTCTACACGCCCGAATGCCGCCAGTGTAAGTCGTGCCTGAGCCGCAAGACCAACCTGTGCACCTCGATCCGCGCCACCCAGGGCAAGGGTCTGATGCCAGACGGCACCAGCCGATTTTCCTACAAGGGTCAGGCCATCGCCCACTACATGGGCTGCTCGACCTTCTCGAACTACACGGTGCTGCCGGAGATCGCGGTGGCGAAGATCAGGAAGGACGCCCCCTTCGACAAGGCCTGCTACGTCGGCTGCGGCGTGACGACGGGCGTGGGCGCCGTGGTCAACACCGCCAAGGTCGAGCCGGGCGCCAACGCGGTGGTGTTCGGTCTGGGCGGCATCGGCCTGAACGTCATCCAGGGGCTGAAGATGGTGGGCGCCGACATGATCGTGGGCGTCGATATCAACAACGACAAGGAAGAGTGGGGCCGCCGCTTCGGCATGACCCATTTCGTAAATCCCAAGAACGTCCCGGACGTGGTCGCCCACCTGGTCGAACTGACCGACGGCGGCGCCGACTACACCTTCGACTGCACCGGCAACACGGTGGTCATGCGCCAGGCCCTGGAGGCCTGTCACCGCGGCTGGGGCGAGAGCGTCGTCATCGGCGTGGCCGAGGCGGGCAAGGAGATTTCGACCCGTCCGTTCCAGTTGGTCACCGGCCGTGTCTGGCGGGGCAGCGCCTTCGGTGGCGCGCGCGGCCGGACCGATACGCCCAGGATCGTCGACTGGTACATGGACGGCAAGATCGAGATCGACCCCATGATCACCCACACCCTGCCGCTGGAACGGATCAATGAGGCGTTCGACCTGATGCACGAAGGCAAGAGCATCCGCTCGGTGATCGTCTTCTAAGGTCAGTTGCCGAAAGAAACCGACCCGTCTATCCCTCCTCGCAAACACCAGCGGAGGAAAGCCATGTTCACACACGTCACGGTCGGCGCGAACGACGTCGAGGCGTCGCGCAAATTCTACGACGCCGCCCTGGGCGCCCTGGGCCTGGAGCCCGCCGCCGGCCCGGACCCGAAGGGGCGCTATTGGTGGCGCACCCGCATGGGCGCCTTCGCGGTCGGCGCGCCCATCGACGGCGAGGCGGCCTGTCACGCCAACGGCGGCACCATCGGCTTCTACGCCAGGGACGCCGACGCCGTCCGGGCCTTCCACGACGCGGGCGTCGCGGCCGGGGGCCGCTCCATCGAAGACCCGCCGGGCGAGCGCCAGGGGCCGTTCGGGCCGATGACGCTGGCCTATCTGCGCGATCCCTCCGGCAACAAGATCTGCGCCATGCACCGCCCTCGGTGACGCAGGCGTTTTTTCGGGGTTTGTCGCCCACAAGGGCGAGTCTAGGCTGATCCTTCGGATTTTCGGGGGACAAGCCGCATCATGATCGCATCGACCGCAGCGCCCAGCGCGCTGGAAGTATTCTACGACGCCGTCACCAACGTCAGCGATTTCATCTGGGGCGGGACCTGGAACGGCGCATCCGTCCTGCCCTTCCCGCCGATGGTGGTGGTGCTGCTGGGCGGGCCGGGCGCCCTGTTCTGGATGTGGATCACGGCGCTTCTGGGCATGGCCCTGGCCTTCGCCGAGGGCTCGCTGGCCGTTCGGTTCCGCGACCATGATCCGGAGCGCGGCTATTCGGGCGGGCCGATGACCTACATCCGCCGGGGCCTGGGCAAGAACTGGACCTGGCTGGCGGTGCTGTTCTGCGTCGGCACCCTGTTCTCGTCGGTCGCCACAGGCAACATGATCCAGGCCAATTCCATCGCCGATTCCATCACCGCCCTGACCGGCGTGCAGGAATGGGTTGCGGGCCTGATCGTGGCGGCGGCGGGGGCGGCGGCGGCCTTCGCCGTCAACGCCTTCAGCTACATCGGCCTGTTGATCGTCCTGTTCCGCTGGAAGCCCGAACGGCCCAAGCAGACCCTGCCGCGCGAAGGGCTGCTGGCGGCCATGGCGGGGGGCGTGCGCTACGCCTTCCTGTCGCCGCGCGTGACGGCGGTGCTGCTGCGCGCCCTGGTGTTCGGCGTCGGCGCCAGCGCGGTTCAGGCCCTGATGCCCGTGGTCGCGCGCCAGAGCGGCGGCGGGCCTCTGGTCTTCGGCCTGCTGCTGGGTTCGTTCGGCGTCGGCGCCGTGGGCGGCCAGGACGCGGTCGTGATTGTCCAGGACTTTACCTTCATGGGCGGATCGCTGGGCATGGCGGCGGGC
>NZ_DLMO01000084.1:39698-45743 GCF_002479325.1 Brevundimonas sp. UBA7534 | reverse complement strand
TGATTGAGTACGAACCCTAGATCGCGCACATATTCGCTGACGTTTTCGTAGGCGCCGTCCTGGCCGACATTGGCCGAGACGAACTCGCTCAACGGGCCGCTGATGCGGACGTTCAGAGTCTGCGACTTGGACATGAAAGCGTCTCCTGTCCTCAATATGAGGATTATCGAGGACAGGGCAAGCTCAGCCCCGCGCTTCGATCCAGCCCGGCATCCAGCCTTCGTGCCATTCGCGCAGGTGGGCGACGGGGATGCTGAACAGCTCGCCCTTGTCGCCCTTGGAGGCGAAGGCGTCCCCGCCCGCGTGGCCGACGACCGAGGCGTGGAGGCCGGCCGCCTGGGCCCTGGCGATCAGCGTGTCGGGGTCTGACACGGCGACCAGATAGCGGGCCTGGTCCTCGCCGAACAGGAAGATGTGGGCGTGGGTCGCGCTGGTGGCGTCCAGCGTCACGCCGACGTCCGAGGCCAGGGCCAGGTCGGCCGCCGCGCCGATCAGGCCGCCGTCCGACAGGTCGTGAACCACGGTCAGGTCGCCGGCCTCGATCAGGCCGCGCACGAAGTCGCCGGTCTTCTTCTCCAGCTTCAGATCGACGGGCGGCGGGGCGCCGTCCTCGCGGCCCAGCACCTCGCGCAGATAGATCGAGGCGCCCAGTTCGCCGGTCGTTTGGCCGATCAGGACCAGGGCGTCGCCCTCGGCCATGGTCGAGAAGCCGGTGACCACGTCGTAGTTGGGCAGAAGGCCGACCGCGCCCACGGTCGGCGTCGGCGGAATGGCGACGCCGTTGGTCTCGTTGTAGAGCGACACGTTGCCGCTCACGACCGGGAAGGAAAGTTCGCGGCAGGCCTCGGCCATGCCGTCGATGGCGCGCACGATCTGGCCCATGATCTCGGGCCGCTGGGGATTGCCGAAGTTCAGATTGTCGGTGATGGCGATGGGGCGGCTGCCAACGGCGGTCAGGTTGCGCCAGGCCTCGGCCACGGCCTGTTTGCCGCCCTCATAGGGGTCGTTCTGGACGTAGCGGGGGGTGCAGTCCGAGGTCACGGCCAGGCCCTTGTCGGTGCCGTGGACGCGGACCACGCCGGCGTCGGCGCCGGTGGCCGAATCCTGCAACGTGTCGGCCATGACGTGGCGGTCGTACTGCTCCCAGATCCAGCGCTTGGACGCCATGTCGGGGCAGGCCACGACCTTCATCACCGCATCGGCCCAGTTCTCGGGCGCGGGGATGTCGGAATGGTTCAGCTTGGGCTGGAGTTCGGGTTGGACCCAGGGGCGGTCGTACAGCGGCGCGTCGTCGAACAGCGGCGCCAGCGGCACGTCGCAGACGGTCTCGCCATGATGCTTCAGCACCAGCCGGCCAGTGTCGGTGGTCACCCCGATGACGGCGGCGTCCAGGCCCCACTTCTGGAAGATGCGATAGCCGTCGTCCTCTCGGCCGGGCTTCAGCACCGCCAGCATCCGCTCCTGCGACTCCGACAGCATCATCTCATAGGCGGTCATGCCCTCTTCGCGCTGGGGCACGGCGTCCATGTTCAGCTCGATGCCGACGCCGCCCTTGCCGGCCATTTCGACCGAGGAAGAGGTCAGGCCCGCCGCGCCCATGTCCTGGATGGCGGCGACGGCGCCCGAGGCCATCAACTCCAGCGTCGCCTCGATCAGCAGTTTCTCGGCGAAGGGATCGCCGACCTGGACGGTGGGGCGCTTGGATTCCGACTCGTCGTCGAATTCGGCCGAGGACATGGTGGCGCCGTGGATGCCGTCGCGGCCGGTCTTCGATCCGAAATAGACCACCGACAGGCCTGCCGAGGGCGCGGCCGAATAGAAGATGCTGTCGGCCTTCGCCAGGCCCACGCACATGGCGTTGACCAGGATGTTGCCGTTGTAGCCGGCGTGGAAGTTGGTCTCGCCCGCCACGGTCGGCACGCCGACGCAGTTGCCGTAGCCGCCGATGCCCGAGACGACGCCCGAGACCAGACGCTTGGTCTTCTCATGGTTCACGTCGCCGAAGCGCAGGGCGTTCAGCAGGGCCACCGGGCGCGCGCCCATGGTGAAGACATCGCGCATGATGCCGCCCACGCCCGTCGCCGCGCCCTGATAGGGTTCGATGTAGGAGGGGTGGTTATGGCTCTCCATCTTGAAGATGCAGGCGTCGCCGTCATCGATGTCGATGACGCCCGCGTTCTCGCCCGGCCCGCAGATGACGCGATCGCCGGTGGTCGGGAACTTGCCCAGATGGATCTTGGACGACTTGTAGGAGCAGTGCTCGGACCACATGACCGAGAAGACGCCCAACTCGACCTGATTGGGCTCGCGGCCCAGCCGGTCCAGCACGACCTGGTATTCGTTCGGGGCCAGGCCGTATTCGGCGGCCAGTTCGGCCATCGACTTGGCGGGGGTCTTTTCGGGAGCGCTCATGGGCGGGGCTTCTAGCCGCAGATGGCCGTCCTGTCAGCCTCGCGCTTGCGGGGACGGAACATCCGGCGCGCCCGGCGATTGATTCCGGCGAAAGGACGCCGCCATGACCCAACCCGAGATCGAGCCCAATCCCCTGACGCCCTCGCCGCAGACGCCCCAGCCCGAGCCCAGCGCGCCGGGCGTTCCCGCCGACACGCCAACGGAACTCCCGCCGGGTTCGCCGGCGGAATTTCCCGAGGACAACCCGCCCGGCGGCGGACCCGAGATCGCGGCCGACGACGCCGGAGTCTCGGCCCTGGCCGAGACGGTCCAGAAGGAAGCCGACCGATGACCCGCAGCCCCAACGGCGTCGCCCCCACGCCGGCCGATGGCCAGCAGATGGACCGGTCCGACGACCCGGAGATTACCGCGGCCCTGGACGAGGTCGCGCCGGAGATGGCGATGGACAGTCGCCGCCAGCACCTGACCGGCTCGGCTGCAGGCGTGGGCAGCGTGGGCTTTGACGAAGCCGGAGCCTTCGACGTCGGCGACGGAGAGACGCCGGATGGAGCCGCCAAACCTTAAGTCGCCCGTTCGACGCCAGGCTTCAGCCGGAAGGCCAGCAGTACGCCGCCGATCAACAGCAGCATGGCGCAAGCCAGGGCGGTGAAGGCGACGGCAGGCTTCTGTCCGTGTTCGGCGACGAAGGCGCCCAGCAGGCCCCAGGCTGGCGGAAGCGGATAGACCAGGGTGCGCAACGCCGCAGTGACACCCAGCGCCACGGCCGTCGTGACGACGATCGCCAGAATGGCCCAGCCGCCCGGCGCCAGCATTTCCGGCAAGGCCTGGAAGGCCGTCAACGTGGTGATCAGGTTGAGCGGAGCCGCCACCGTCAGCCACCCCGCCAGCGCCGCCAGAGGCCACAGCACCAGGAGCCGATCGCGCTCGAACCGGCCCAGCCCTCGCGCCAGGGGCGCCAGGACGAGCAGGGGGATGAGCAGGGCGATCAGGGCGGCGAAGATCACGGCGACGCTGGCCGCCTTCAGGTTCATCGCCGCCACCACGATCCAGAGGCCGATGCCGAAGAAGGCCACGGCCGACGGCCAGCCCAGCCGCCGGATCATGTCGCTCTCGCCGGTCTGGGGCAGGACCTGGCGCACGGCGTAGGCCAGGATTCCCACATAGATCAGGCCCCAGATCGAAAAGGCGTAGCCGGCGACGCGCAGGGTCGAGTTTCCGTCGGCGGCGAATTCGGCCTGGGTCAGGCCCAGGCCCGCAAGGTTCTGGACCAGCGGGACCACGACGGCGAAGACGGCGGCGGCCAGCACCAACAGGCGGCGGGTGCGCTGGGCCGGCGTGGGGCGGATGACCGAGGACATGGCGTTTCCGGAATAAGGGGATGATCGTCTGGCTTGGCAATACGCACGGGGGCCGCGCTTGGTTCACGGCCGGATATCGCGGTCGGGCGGGCGATGTTAGTCTGGACGCCTCTCACCGACACGGAGCCGCCGTGAAGTTCGTCGCCGCCCGTCTTCTCATCCCCGTTCTGCTGGCCGCCGGCGCCGGCCTTCACGCCGCGCAAGGGCGGGCGCAGGACACGCCGCCGCTGGCCGCCACGAGCCCGGACGCCGCAGCGCTGCAGAGCGCCTGGACGCGCGTTCGCGCCGCCCTGACGCCGGCGCAACAGGCTCTGGAGGTGCGCCGCTTCCTGGACCTCGTGCGAGCGGGAGGGCCGGGGCGCGCGTTGGAGGTGGACGTGCGCGACCCCGCCTCGGGTCGCGCGGTCCCTCTTGACGACCCGGCCGTCCTGCAAAGGCCGCAGGCGCATCAGGTCACGGTGGTGTTGGACGGACGCTTCTACGATTTTCGGCCCCTGTCCCGCGCCGCCCTGGAGCCCCTGGTCGACCGCTGACGGAACCGGGGGGCACCCGGCCGGTTCTCCTGCATCATCACAGGAGAACGACCATGGCCGACGCCCCCGACACCCCCAAGGAAACCCCGACCTTCCAGACCGATGAGGTCAAGGCCAATCTGGCCATCGAGGCCGGCCAGGGCGTCGGCGCGCGCGAACTGGCCGCCCAGCGCGATCCCGGCGGCGTCAACACCGCCGACGAAGACGAAGAACTGGAGAACGGCGTGTCGGTCGAGGCCGGCGACCGGGATCAGCTGGATGAGAACGTCAGCGTCCAGGGCCTGGACAACGCGGGCTAGCGCAGCTCGAAGTTGACCGAAAAGCTTATCATGCGGCCTTGCAAGTCGATCCCGGCGGCGGCGGCCTCGTCTGTCAACGACACCCTGGCGCGCGGCAGGGCCCGCTCGACGGAGCGGCCCAGGTTGTAGCCCGCGGGCACCTCGCTCTCCGTCTGGCAATCGGTCAACGAGCCGTCCTCCTTCGCCAGGCAGGTCAACACGACGTAGCCTCGCGTGGGCATTCGTCCCCCCACCGGCTCCGGGAAGGTCGGTCGGGGAGGGGAACGCCATTGGACAAAAGCAGGCAACCCGTCCTGGCCGTTGCCCTCCATCTTGTCGATGCCTGTCATGCGCGGGTCCACCAGGGGGCGACCACAGGCTGTCAGGGTCTGTTCGATCGCGGTGCTGGATGGCTCTATGTCCATGACGTAGCGGATGCGCCGCTCGCCTTCCTTGTCCGGCGGCACGGTGATTTGGAGCGCGCCTCCCCCCGCGAGGTCGCGGGCGACGATGGCCGGGATTCGGCTGAAGGCGACTGACCTGTTCGTGCCGACGCTCCAGGTGCTGCTCTTGGCCTCGCCCCCTTCGCCGACCTGGAGCGAGAGAGCACGCGTGGCGCCTGCAACTTCGGGCAGACCCTGAATTATGATGTCGTACACGCCGTCCTGGCACCGTGCGATCAGGCTGAGACCGTTTGTAAAGCTGATCGTGGCGACGACGGCCTTCGCCTCAGGCGCACGCGTCAGCGCCCAGTCGCTAGGGTCATCCTGACACCATGCGACGGCAGGGGCAGCAGTCGCGAAGCTGATGAGAAGCAGCAGGATTGAGCGGGGCATCGATCCATTCAACCCAACTTCAGATTGCCGTCAAGCCGCCGCGTAGATGCTCCGGAACAGGGTCGCGCCGTCGGCGGAGCCCAGTTCGGCCTCGAAGGCGCGGTCGGGGTGGGGCATCATGCCCAGGACGTTGCCGCGTTCGTTCTGGACGCCGGCGATGTCGTTGACCGAGCCGTTGGGGTTATCGACATAGCGGAAGACCACCTGGCCCTCGCCCTCGATGCGGGCCAGCGTGTCGGCGTCGGCGAAGAAGTTTCCGTCGCCGTTGCCCTGAGTCATGACGACCTCGCGCTGGCCCTGGTAGCCGGCGGTAAAGCGCGTCTGGCCGTTGGCGACCGTCAGGCTGATCGGCTTGCAGACGTATTTCAGGCCCTTGTTGCGCAACAGGGCGCCCGGCAGCATCCCCGCCTCGCATAGGATCTGGAAGCCGTTGCANNCCCGGGGAAGACGATGACGGCGGCGCTCATGGCGCGGGCCTCTAGCACCGTTTGGCGGAAATGTCAGTGCGCGGGTTCGAGAAGGCCCAGACGCGTCTCGATCCGACCCAGCCGCTGGTCGTGTCGACCGATGATCTGATAGATGTTGGCGATGTCCTGGCCGACGCCGGTGATATGGGTGCGGATCGCCT